>NZ_JAMPOT010000014.1:0-351245 GCF_028480685.1 Providencia sp. PROV174 | reverse complement strand
CTGCCGTCAGCGCTTTAACTTTCTGATCGCTGGCTTGGCTCATCAACGCGGTTTGTTTTTCCACATCCGCTTGGAGCTTTTGTAAATCCGCATTTGCTTGCTTCAGCTGCGCCTGTGCGGTGGCATAATTTTGCTCTTGCTGGCTGAGTTTTGCCTGCAAGTCCGCCTGCTGTTTTTCACTTTGAGCTAACTGTTTTGCTAACGTATTCTGCGTACTTTGATATGAATTTAGCTGCTCCTGAGCAGCTTTTAATGCATTTTCTAATGCAACTTTTTGCTCTGCTTGTTCGGTTTTTTCCGCCAAGGAAGCTTGAATTTTTTCTGCTAATTGTTCTTTTTCAACCAACTGGGCTTGTAATTGCTGGTTTTGAGACTCAAGTGATTTACTTTTTTCTTGCTGAGCAACTAAAGAAGATTGAACGTCATCTTTTTCACTTTTAGCCGTTGCTAGTTCATTTTCTTTTTGTTTTAACAACTCTTTTTGCTGTAAAAGTTCAGCTGTCACTGATTTCATCTGTTCATCAGTGTTACCAACGAGTTGTAGTTGATTTTTAGCATCTGACTCTAATTTTGCAATATCAGCGGTCAGTTGTTCAATTTTCAAATTCGCTGAAGCAAATTGCTGTTCTTTCTCTGCTAATTGCTGTTTAAGTTGAGCTTGTTCAACAACACTTTCATTTAATTGCTTTTCAAGCTGAGCAATGGTTTCTTGGGTTTGTTGATTTTCTTGGCTCAATTGCTCAAGGCTATTCTGCTTTTGCTCAATTGTTTTTTGTGCATCTGCCAATTTAGTCTTTAATGTGTCAACTAAAGACTGGTCATCTGATGAATCTACAATCGCCTGTAATTGAGCTATTTGCTCTTTATTCTTCAGAACCTCATCATTTAATTTATCAATCTCAAATTGCTTTTCGGTAATTGTATGCGTTAATTGCGCAATACTCTTATTATGATTAATAAGTTCAGAAACGAGTTGTTCATCATTGAGTAAATGATTATAGGCAATAAGTTGGCCTACTCCTTGAGCAATACCAAACTTATATAAATGTGTTAATTGTTGACGTTCAATTAATTGCGCTAACTGCTCAAGATAAGCAGAGGCATTAATACCGGTTGGCTTAGCAAATTTAGACGCATATAAGCCGAGAGGGTCAAGAACCAATTGATACTTTGCAAAATCTTTTGCTAGATAAGCAGGATCCCATTGGTTACTTTGAAAAAAGTAAGGGTAAGACGACAATAAAATAGGGGCTACGCCATTTTCTGTCGTCACCGCACACACTTCAGGAAACGTTGTTTTTTCAGGCTCAGTAGGATCTGCTTTCACTACATCTGTTTTCTTTGTTGATGTAGCCGCAGATTTATTTTTCCCTGTTGCTTTGCCTTTAGTTCCTTTATTAGCTTTAGCTGCCGCAGATTTTTGTTTCTCTTTTGGCGCAGGAACAGTAGATAGCGAAGAAAAGATATCATAACCTTGGTTTTGTGTATTAACTGGCAATTGTTGCTTTTGTTCTTGCACTTTGCCTTCTTTTTCCATTTGAAGGTAAGTATCAAAATCATCAATTACATTGTTAAAGCGCTCTGCTTTTGGAGCATGACTAAAAAAAGTCGTAACAAGTGCCAGTGACACACAAAGCCTAAGGTTTATTCTCATAATCCACTAATTTTCTTCAATGTTGATTCGGTAGACAATACTGAGTTATAACGAACTTTTGCGCACAACACTTTAGTTTTGGATTCGATCGCCATTTGTAATAATTCAATTGTGTCTGGGCTAGCAGTACTTTCAACTTGTCGATATAGACGGTTGATTTCGCTAACTTCTTTAAATGAACCTACTAAGCGATTGTAATCTTTAGGTGAGAGTGTTTTGAGCGCGTTTAATTCTTTAACACACGTATTTAAATGGGCAAATGATTGCTGATCAGCACCATTTTCACCATAGCTTGTTGATGCTATTGGTGTACGACTAATGGCACTATTTAAAACTTTTTGAGATTCAGGGTATGTGTTATCGGTCTGGCCTGAATTCGTATCCGCAGTTGGTTGTGTTACTGGCTGAGCGGTACTTGCATTGACTGTCTGTTTACTTGGGGTATTCGGTGTTGCTGTATTGTATGTGTCTGAGCCAAATGTACAACCTGAAAGAAGAGCTGTACCTGCTATAAGCAAAGATGCAACATGAAATTTATTTTTTAAAAACATATGGTTACCTTACCAGCACTTTTCTTCGCTATTATAATGATGTCCAAAAAACCTAGTGTAAGCTAAAAATTAGCTATTTTCTATAAGTCCGAATGTAGAAATAGAGTCATCTCATAAATTTAGATTAACTTAACTTTAGTTTTAAAATTATTTTATTGCTACATTTTCATTAATTTTATGAGCTAATTCTCACTAGTCGACCGATAAAGGGATAAATTAACACCTTTTTCGGAATTTTTTATTATTTTATGTCAGATAACGATTAGGTTACTTGGTAAACCTTACTAACAATTCAATACCTTTCAAGTAAACTCTTATTTTAGTTCTGTCATCTGTAACAATTGTTAACAAATAAAATGCTAGCTAACAAAAAAATCCTATTTCATTTATCAAGCTGCTGGCACATTTAAGTCTATGACATGGCAATAATCGCCATCACACCCAATATGGGTAACCTGCTTAATTCAATTCTACAGGCTAACAGTAATTAAAAATTATAAATAGAATCATATTTTTATCAAAAAACGTATTTATAGACATTCAGCTACGTAATAAAGCATAGCAGTTATCTGTCAGAATTACTTATATTAAATTGATACGATTCGTAACTCAAATTTATTTTTAATTAAAACATAGTGATTACATAGTGATAATCACTAAAAAAACACTTTTCAGTGATTTTATTTTACGTTACTCATTTAACGTCTAGTAAATGATATTTTATCTTTTAACTAAAATGATTGCTTGAATAAAGCATGTGAAGAGTAATATTGATAGCTTATAAATATATGCCCGGAATTAACCGGGCATGATGTATTTAAGCTTTGTTAGGACGTAAAGCGGGGAATAAAATAACGTCACGAATAGTATGGCTATTCGTGAATAACATCACCATACGGTCAATACCAATACCTAAACCGGCCGTTGGCGGTAAACCATGTTCTAATGCAGTAACATAGTCTTCATCATAGAACATTGCCTCGTCATCACCTTCGTCTTTTTGACGAACTTGCTCAGCAAAACGCTCAGCTTGGTCTTCTGCATCATTTAATTCCGAGAAGCCGTTACCAATTTCACGGCCACCAATGAAGAATTCAAAGCGGTCTGTAATGAATGGATTATCATCGTTACGACGTGCTAATGGTGAAACTTCAGCTGGATACTCAGTAATAAATGTTGGCTGAATCAAGTGGCTTTCTGCAACTTCTTCAAAAATTTCACACTGAATACGGCCTAAGCCCCAGCTCTTTTCAATCTTAATACCAATAGACTGAGCAATCGCCACCGCTTTATCCATATCATCCAAATCAGCAACATTGGTTTCAGGGCGATATTTGCAGATAGCTTCTTTCATAGTGAGTTTGGCAAAAGGTTTACCAAAATCAAACTCTTGCTCACCATACTGTACAACGGTATTGCCTAATACTTTTTGTGTCAGTGTACGGAATAAATCTTCTGTCAACGCGATTAAGTCACGGTAATCCGCATAAGCCATATAGAGTTCCATCATAGTGAACTCTGGGTTATGACGTGGAGATAGCCCCTCATTACGGAAGTTACGGTTGATTTCAAATACACGTTCAAAACCACCCACAACTAAGCGCTTGAGGTACAATTCAGGCGCAATACGTAAATACATATCGATATCTAATGCATTATGGTGAGTCACAAATGGACGTGCAGAAGCCCCACCTGGAATGACTTGCATCATCGGTGTTTCTACTTCCATAAAGCCGTAGCTAACCATAAAGTTACGTACTTCAGCGAGGATCTTCGAACGAACAATAAAAGTATGACGAGATTCATCATTAGCGATTAAATCAAGGTAACGCTGACGGTAACGTGTTTCTTGGTCTGATAGACCGTGGAATTTGTCAGGTAATGGACGCAACGCTTTGGTTAATAAACGAACTTCATGACAATGAACAGTTAACTCGCCAGTTTTGGTTTTAAACAAACGGCCTTTAGCACCTAAAATATCGCCTAGGTCCCATTTTTTAAACTGTTCGTTATAGATGCCTTCTGCTAAGTCATCACGCGATACATAAATTTGAATGCGTCCGCCAACGTCCTGTAACGTGGCAAACGATGCTTTACCCATGATACGACGCGTCATCATACGACCAGCAATCGATACTTCAATATTTAAGTCTTCAAGCTCTTCGGATGTTTTATCATCATATTGCGCATGAATTTTGTCGGAAATATCTTCACGACGAAAATCATTTGGAAATGGAATACCCTTTTCACGCAGTGCCGCTAATTTTTCTTTACGGGCTTTAAGTTCGTTATTCAAATCAGGTGCTTGTTCAACACCTTGTTGTTCCTGAGACATTTTTCCCTCACAGGCCAGCTTTTAAACTAGCTTCAATGAATTTATCCAAATCACCATCCAGTACGGCTTGCGTGTTACGCGTTTCCACACCAGTACGTAAATCTTTAATTCTTGCATCATCAAGGACATAAGAACGAATCTGGCTTCCCCAGCCAATATCAGACTTGTTCTCTTCCATCGCTTGCTTATCTGCATTTTTCTTTTGCATTTCCAGTTCGTATAGCTTCGCTTTTAACTGGCGCATAGCTTGGTCTTTATTTTTATGCTGCGAACGGTCATTCTGGCATTGCGTCACAATATTGGTTGGAATATGTGTGATACGTACCGCTGATTCCGTTTTGTTTACGTGCTGACCACCAGCACCAGATGCACGGTACACATCGATACGCAAATCTGCTGGATTGATTTCGATATCAATATCATCATCAACTTCAGGATAAATAAACGCAGAACTAAAAGAAGTATGGCGACGCCCACCCGAATCAAACGGACTCTTACGAACCAAACGGTGAACACCCGTTTCCGTTCTTAGCCATCCGTAGGCATAGTCACCAATAATTTTGACTGTTGCTGACTTTAGCCCAGCAACATCACCATCAGACTCTTCGATAATTTCGGTTTTAAAGCCCTTTGACTCGGCCCAACGCAAGTACATGCGTAATAACATACTTGCCCAATCTTGAGCCTCAGTACCGCCAGAACCCGCTTGTAAGTCAATGTAGCAGTCTGCGCTATCGTATTCGCCTGAAAACATACGACGAAATTCAAGTTGCTCTAACTTGCCTTGTAATTGCTCTAATTCAGCTTCTGCTTCATTGAATGTATCTTCATCATCTGCTTCAACCGCTAGCTCTAATAAACCTTCAACATCTTCAAGGCCTTGCGTCATCTGGTCAATCGTTTCAACAATTGCCTCAAGCGATGATCGTTCTTTACCAAGGGCTTGTGCTCTCTCGGGTTCATTCCAGACATCCGGCTGTTCAAGCTCAGCGTTGACTTCTTCTAAGCGTTCTTTCTTGGCATCATAGTCAAAGATACCCCCTCAGAACCACTGTCCGTTCAGACAGGTCCTGAATCTTACTTTTTACTGGGTTTATTTCAAACGTCATTTTTCAATATCTTATGGTTAGTCAAAAATAATTTTTTATTCACAAACCGCTTAGTATAGCGGAATTTATCTCATGTTTATAGCGCCATCAAACGCTATTTACTGGTTATTCTTCTGGTTTATAACCCGCTTAATCCGGCCAAATATGCTCAATCATTAATTGTACGTTTTTTTGTCCACGATATTCGTTTACGTCTAATTTAAAGGCTATTTTAGCTTTTTTGACACTGTTGTCTGGCCACCTACGGACATCAATATTAAACATAATTGCATCTAACATAGGCCCACCATTCACAGGTTCTAGCATCAGTTTCAGATGACGTTCGCCGACCAGCCTTTGCTGTAATAATTGAAACTCACCATCAAAGACAGGTTCTGGAAATGCTTGCCCCCAAGGACCGCTTTCTCGAATAAGTTCTGCTGTTTCTAAACAAAACTCATGCCGTGAAAGCTCACCATCACTCCAGATTACTCCAGCTAATTGTTCAGGTTGAACTAATTCACCCATCAATAATTCGAAATGATGTTTAAAGGCGTCAAACTGTTCAACATGCAAAGTCAAACCTGCTGCCATAGCATGCCCCCCAAATTTTTGCATGATGCCGGGTTGTAACGTATTCAACCGTTCTAGTGCATCCCGCATATGAACACCTTGAATAGAGCGGCCAGAACCTTTTAATAAACCATCACCTGCAGGGGCAAATGCGATAACTGGACGATGATATTGTTCTTTGATCCTTGAGGCGAGTATACCGACAACGCCTTGATGCCATTCAGGATGATATATGGCTAAGCCATTCGGTAACTGGCTTTCACCGTATTCGAATTGATTAAAAAGCACGAGTGCTTCTTGTTGCATACCCGCTTCAATCTCACGACGGGTTTGATTTAACCCATCTAATTCATTCGCCAGTTCCCTTGCATACGCCATATCGTCTGTCAGTAATAATTCAATACTCACTGACATATCATCTAATCGACCTGCCGCGTTTAACCTAGGACCGAGAGCAAAACCAAAGTCATTTGCCACTAACCTGGATAAATCTCGTTTGGAAACCTCAATGAGGGCTTTAATACCTGCGCAACAACGCCCTGCTCTAACACGGTTTAGCCCTTGGTGAACTAAAATACGGTTATTGGTGTCAAGAGGCACCACATCGGCAACGGTTCCTAGTGCAACCAAATCAAGGTATTCGGCTAAATTAGGCTCTGCTAACCCTTGTTTCGCAAACCATCCTTGCTGACGTAAATACGCACGTAAGGCTGACATTAAATAAAATGTGACACCCACCCCCGCTAATGATTTAGATGCAAAGCAACATTCATCTAAGTTCGGGTTGATTATCGCATCCGCAGCAGGCAACGTTTCCCCCGGCAGATGGTGATCGGTAATAATTACATTCATTCCATAATGATTAGCAGCGGCAACCCCTTCATGAGATGAAATGCCATTATCAACCGTTATAATGAGATTTGTTCCGCGTTTACTAGCTTCTTCAACAACCAATGGCGTTAAACCATAACCATTTTCAAAACGGTTCGGAACGATATAATTGATATTTCTATATCCCATTGATTTTAGAGCTCGAATCGCTAATGCCGTACTCGTTGCTCCGTCGGCATCAAAATCGCCAACAATGGTAATAGCTTCATGTTCATTTAATGCGCGATAAAGTAGTGGTAGTGCCTTATCAACACCCGATAATGTCCGATAATCCAATAAATTAGCTGCTTTACGCTCTAGCTGAGTTATGTCCGTGATGCCCCGATGTTGGTAAATCCGTTGTAATAGTTCAGGCAAGCCAGGGAGTTGAGCCGCAGAGCTTTGTTGCTGTCTTTGTTGTAAGAGCGTTTCTACATTCACAATAATTAACTATTTTTCGTTGAGTAATTGAACAAGGGCATCCGGTTTCATATAGCCAGGTAACATTTGCCCATCAGGTAGGATGATTGCTGGAGTTCCCGTCACTTTAAATAAATTACCCACACTCATGTGCTTACTTAGGTCAATTTTACAGTCATCAATGATCGCAACGTCCTCACCTTTAAACGCTTGAGTTAGTGCCTTTTGTTGTAGGCCATTACACCAGATAGACGCCATTTTTTTTCCTACGTCACTATCTGCGCCTTGGCGTGGATAAGCCAGATAACGCACAGTGACACCTTGGCGGTTTAATTCATCAACAGACTCATGTAATTTTTTACAATAACCACAGCTAATATCGGTAAAAACGGTCACAACATACTTTTCTTGAGGGGCTTTAAAGATAATCATTTCATCTTTTAGCGCCTCTACTTTTTTCAATAACGGCTGGTTACTGATATTAACCGGGGTTTTACCGCTCATATCATAAATTGGCCCTTGCAATAAATACTTGCCGTCATCTGTGATGTATACAACGCCGGTTGATGTTTCAACAACATTCAACCCAACAATGGGTGAAGGTTTAATCACCTCAACAACCATATTGTATTTTTCCAATGTATCACGGATAACTTTTTCTTCCGTTGCCCCATAAACTGTGGAAGTAAACGACGCAATACATGCGGCAGCCAATAATAACAATTTGCGTTTCATAGATAGTCCTTTAATCATGCATCACCCCCTTGGATGATGCTGCTCATGCAATACTCGTAACCGTTCAGTCGCAACATGAGTATAAATTTGTGTGGTTGATAAATCGCTATGACCTAACAACATTTGTACCACGCGTAAATCGGCCCCATGATTGAGTAAATGGGTGGCAAATGCGTGTCTTAGAACATGCGGTGAGAGTAGCTCACTGTCAATATGAGCAAGTACGGCGTAATATTTTATTCGGTGCCAAAACGTTTGCCGAGTCATTTTCGTGCCACGCTTACTTGGGAATAGAATATCGCTCGTTTTGCCATTTAATAAATCAGGGCGACCTTCATCAATGTATTTCTCTAGCCAATATATTGCCTCTTCCCCCAAGGGAATCAATCTTTCTTTATCGCCTTTACCGACAACACGAATAACCCCCTGCCGCAAGCTTATATCTGAAAAAGTTAAGCCGATTAATTCAGATACACGTAAACCACATGCATATAGTACTTCTAACATAGCTTTATCACGTAGCTCTAAAGCATCTTCGGTAGCAGGTGCGTTTAATAAATCTTCAACTTGTTTTTCACTTAAATCTTTGGGTAAACGCTGCGGGATTTTGGGTGCTGCAATCACTGCTGAAGGGTCATCCAGTCGGATTTTTTCCCGATACAAATATTGGAATAACCGACGCATCGCGCTTAATAAACGTGCTGAACTAGTTGCTTTATATCCACAATCAATGCGTTCAGCAAAAAAAGATTGCAAGTCAATTGATTGAACATTTTCTAAATGCAGCTGGTGAGCATCAAGCCATTTATCTAATAATTGAAGATCATTACGATAAGAAGCTAATGTATTTTCGGCAAGATCTTGTTCAAGCCAAATTGTATCAAGAAATTGTTCAATTAATGGATTAAGTTGTTTTGTTTCCACGACAAATCTACTTCCTTTAGATAATACCACACGATTCTATTATGCCTGAATGTGGTTGCTTCTGTTACAATACATCTCTTGTGATGAAAACCATAGCTGGACATAGTAATAATATATATGAAAATAGGTCTTTTTTACGGTTCTAGTACCTGTTATACCGAAATGGTTGCAGAAAAAATACGTGATATTCTCGGCGATGATTTCGTCACACTGCATAACGTTAACGATACACCGCCTGCAGAAATGGAACAGTATGATGTTCTTATTTTGGGAATACCTACGTGGGATTTTGGTGAAATACAAGAAGATTGGCTTGAAATTTGGGAAGCGCTTCCCAATCTTAACCTCGCAAATAAAATCATTGCGATGTATGGTCTTGGTGACCAAATAGATTATGGCGAGTGGTTTCTTGATGCCCTTGGCATGCTCTACCATCAACTAAAACCAACTGGTGCTAAATTTGTTGGCTTCTGGCCGACCGAAGGCTATACCTTTGATAGCCCTAAACCACTCAATGAAACTGGTGATATGTTTGTTGGGCTTGCATTAGATGAAGTCCACCAGTTTGAACAGACCGATGAACGCATAGCGCAATGGTGCGTACAGATTTTTCAGGAAATTGAAGCGCTATTATGATGCAAACTGATGTTTGCTTGCTGAATCGATAACCCAACGTGAGGGCTATCTAGCCGTATTTAGGCCACCAATTTGGTTGTTCTTGGTAGCCTAAATATCAGGGTATTGCAGCAATAACTGGTTTAAATTACGCCAGTTTTCCTCCGAAAGTGCGTCTTTAGCTACCCATAAATGGATCTTTTGCGGTTTACCTTGTAAGGCTTCTAATGTCAGCAATATGCCGTAACGAGTAAGCCAAGGTGCTTTCAGTATTCGCCACTCGTTTTTCTTCCACTGAAGCTTATTGCCATTAACCAGTACAGCAACCCCTTTTATTTTACTGATATTTTTCTGACTCTTCGCCCAACTCGCAACGACCACCACTAGTAGCGGCAGCCATATCATTGAGTTACCAGGAGACCATGGAGTCAGAAGTAAAAACATCCCAATGACCCCATGAACACAGGTTGAGAACAATTGAGTTTTCCATGAAATGGAGAGATTAGATTTCCACAGGACCACGATTTTTATTTTTTTCCTGAATCAGTTTAATCATACGAAAAAGTTCGTCATCATCTGGGCGACCATGATTCATTAACCAGTTGAATAAATCAGGGTCCGCACATTCTAATAATCGAACAAATACCTGCTTATCTTGGGTTGTCAGGTTATCATATTCATACTCAAAAAACGGCATGATTGAAATATCTAATTCACGCATACCACGGCGGCATGCCCAATGAATTCGCGCTTTATTCTCAATATCCATTCTACTACGGCCTTTTTTGCAGTTAACTGATTAGATTGATTATTTTCCATACTCTAACAGATTATCTGCCAAGAAAACATGTTATAGACTACATAGTTGTAATTTTAGTAGTAAAATACCGTTTTTCTACAAACAGCTGATGAAAAACTATTAGATAATACAGGTTCATCATAATAACTACTTGCAATGTTATCTAGCTATTTTACCATTAGGCACCCTTATCTATCAAAGAACAATAGGTGAAATCATGACTAACCACATTGATAGTACACAGCAATTTCCTCTCGGATCTCAGTCTTTACCACTCGTTTTGATTTCACTGGAAAACTGGGAACTTATTCACCTTCACGGCGCCGATGCAGAAAAATACCTGCAAGGCCAAGTGACCGCGGATATTGCCATACTCACGCAATCGCACACATTAACAGCACACTGTGATCCCAAAGGTAAGATGTGGAGTGACCTCCGCTTATTCCATCACTTAGATGGCTATTCCTATTTATTAAGAACTAGCGTTGCCGATTCACAACTCGCTGAACTGAAAAAATATGCCGTTTTCTCGAAAGTCACTTTTGAAAAGAAACCGGATCTGAAATTAATTGGGGTCGCAGGTAAAGGCGCTAGAGAAGCGCTGGCAACACTATTTACTGCATTACCTGACGACCAAAACCAAGTGGTTACTGACGGCGCTTCCACCATATTGCATTTTGCATTGCCCACAGAGCGTTTTCTGGTAATCACCAGCGAAGAAACAGCACAAAAAATGGCTCAAACCTTGGGTGCTATTCAAGTCAATGATGAACAATGGCTAGCCCTTGATATCGAAGCAGGTTTTGCGGTTATCGATCAACAAAACAGTGCCCAACATTTACCTCAAGCAACCAATTTACAAGCCTTACCTCATGGTATTAGCTTTAAAAAAGGCTGTTATACCGGTCAAGAAATGGTTGCCCGTGCAAAATTCCGCGGTGCAAATAAACGTGCGATGTATACCTTAAAAGGCACAGGTACCACCATTCCTACCATTGGTGAAGGTGTGGAATGGCAGCTTGGTGATAAATGGCGCCGAACAGGAACGGTACTAGCGGCTATTCGCTTAGGTAGTGGCGAAATCTATGTACAAGTCATTATGAATAACGATATGGAAGCCGATAGCGTTTTCCGTGTTATGGGTGATGAGCAAAGTCATCTAACTATCGCACCATTACCTTATTCATTAGAAGAGAATTAATTGGAGTTTTTATGTCATCTGCATTAGGTAGTAAGCCCGTAGAGGTGGTTAATTTTGGGGCTTTTACCGAAGTCGTCCAATTTTTGATGGAATTAGATAAACTCAAAAGTGTTTATCGTAAAAACAAGTTATTAAACCGTGAACGCCAAGAAAATACGGCAGAACACAGTTGGCAATTTGCGGTTGCCGCAATGAGTTTTGCACCTTATGTACAAGGCGTTAATATCGAACATGCGATAAAACTTGCCCTTGTGCATGATATTGTTGAAATTGACGCAGGTGATGTATTGGTATTTGATAATGCCGCTCGTGATGCTATTCATGAAGAAGAAGTTAAAGCGGCTAAGCGTATTTTTAACTTACTACCTAGCCCGCAAAATGAAACATTGCTAGCTTTATGGAATGAGTATGATGCATTAGAAAGCCCGGAATCTGTGTATGCGAATGCCATTGACCGAGCAATGCCAATGCTGATGAACCTGCACAATCAAGGGCAAAGCTGGGTCGAAAACCACATTCGTCTGGAACAAGTTCTCAGTAAATGTGATTATATTCAGCAGATCCTCCCTGAATTCTATCAACAACTTAAATTACAATTGGAGCTAGCTCAGCAAAAAGGCTGGTTGCTGTAATTGTCACCAAAGCGGCTGAAAAGCCGCTTCATTTAACGTTTTACACTCATCTAATCTAATGTGTATTGCTCGTAGCAAGATATACCTTTCACTAATTCATTATTTCAATTTAAATAATAAACCACTTTATATTTTTTAATAATTATTAATCTCGACTTATATAGAAATGCCAATATTAATAACTTGCCAATTATTAATATCACTCCTATCTTTATCATTGAACATTTGCCCGTGAGGTTTAAAATGCAAAAATTCAATGAATATTCAAATCCTTACCTTTTACTACTAGATGTCCATTCACCCGCTATAGTTCAATTCAATAAATCAACGCGTCAAACAATCCCAATTATCGAAGGACTTGGCGGAACCCCTGATGGTATAGCCATTGACCCTGCTAATCGATTAATTTATTGGAGCAATATGGGGAATGATTATGAAGCTGACGATGGCTCCATCAACGTGATGAATTTTGATGGTACTGGCAGAAAAATGCTATTAGGCAATGGAAAAATAAGAACGCCAAAACAATTACACCTTGATTTAGTGAATCAACGATTATATTGGTGTGACCGTGAAGGAGGTATGGTTTCATCATGTAATATCGATGGTTCTGATTTATTCGTCCATGTAGCAAGACCTCGAGATAAACACAATAAAGTGAATATCTTAGACCAATGTGTTGGCATTACTGTTGATGTCGCAAATAATTGGCTCTACTGGACTCAGAAAGGAACCCCTAAAGGCAATTTAGGTCGTATTTTTAGGGCACCATTAACGCCTGAAACCCAACAATTAGCCAATCAACGAAACGATATTCAATTACTCCTTCAAGACCTCCCCGAACCTATTGATTTATTGCTTGATAAAGAAAACCATATTTTATATTGGACAGATAGAGGCGCTGAGCCCGATGGTAATAGCTTAAATTGTGCCAATATTTCTGCTGATGGATTAAGCCATTACAAGGTGATAAGCCGTGGTTTTAAAGAGGCTATTGGACTCACATATGATAAGCCTGCACAACTGATGTATGTGGCTGACCTTAATGGAGGGGTTTACCGAGTCATTATAGAAACAGGTGCTGTGGAAAAGCTACACCAAGGTAAAAATTATACGGGTATCTCACAATATTTAGGTTAAATAAATCCTAAATAAAGGCTTGAATTCAGTAACTCACCGAAATCAAGCCTAAAGAGTATTTAATTCACACTATTTAATGAAAGGTGTGAATTATTCCTACATATAATCTTCAATCGGTACGCACGAACAGTGTAGGTGACGGTCCCCATACACATCATCAAGGCGTTTTACCGCAGGCCAATATTTATTCGCTTTCGTTTGTTCAGTAGGGAATACGGCAAGCTCACGGCTATAACTATGAGGCCATTCCCCAGCTAACTCTGTTTGCACATGAGGCGAATTCACTAATGGGTTATCTTCTAGCGTCCATTGGCCTTTCACTACTTGGTCAATTTCATCACGGATAGCTAACATGGCATCAATGAACCGATCAATTTCCGTAATACTTTCCGACTCTGTCGGCTCAATCATTAATGTTCCCGCCACAGGGAAAGACATGGTTGGTGCATGGAAACCATAATCAATTAAACGCTTAGCAATATCGAGTTCACTGATACCCGTATCTTTTTTAATCGGACGTAAATCGACAATACACTCATGAGCCACATAGCCTTCTTGTCCTGTATATAAAATGTCATAACAGCCAGAAAGACGCTTAGCAATATAGTTCGCATTCAAAATAGCAACTTGGCTGGCTTTGCGTAAGCCATAAGAGCCCATCATACGAATATACATCCAGCTAATTGGCAAAATTGATGCACTGCCAAATGGGGCGGCGGATACCGCACCTTGGTCAGTTAACATTTCTTGCTCAACCACGGAGTGCCCCGGTACGAACGGTGCTAAGTGTTTTTTCACACCAATAGGCCCCATACCTGGGCCACCACCGCCATGAGGAATACAGAATGTTTTATGTAAATTGAGGTGAGAAACATCCGCACCAATAAAGCCTGGCGTCGTTAACCCAACCTGAGCATTCATATTTGCGCCATCAAGGTATACTTGACCGCCATATTGGTGAATAATTTCACACACTTCACGAATACTTTCTTCATATACCCCGTGGGTTGATGGGTAAGTTACCATCACACAAGAAAGAGCTTCGCTATGTTGTTGGGCTTTTTCACGTAAATCAGTTAAGTCGATATTGCCTTCATCATCACAACGCACTACCACCACTTCCATACCTGCCATATGCGCAGAAGCTGGATTAGTACCGTGAGCAGAAGCTGGGATCAAACAAATATTTCGCTCTCCTTCATTGCGACTTTCATGATAGCGACGAATAGCTAATAAGCCTGCATATTCACCTTGAGCCCCTGAGTTAGGCTGCATACAAACCGTATCATAACCGGTTAATTGCACTAACCAATGAGAAAGCTGTTCTATCATTTGATGATAACCTTGCGCCTGCTCAGGTGGGCAGAACGGATGTAGCTCGCCAAATTCAGGCCAAGTAATTGGGATCATTTCCGCAGCCGCATTAAGCTTCATAGTACAAGAACCGAGTGGGATCATTGCTTGGTTTAATGCTAAATCTTTGCGCTCTAAGCTATGCATATAGCGCATCATTTCGGTTTCACTGTGGTAACGATGAAAGTTGGGATGTACTAAAATTTCATCATCACGTTGCATCGTGTTTGGAATTGCTTGTTCTGTCGCTGACACTGACTGGTCTAGTTTTTCAAAATCCAGCTTAGTTTCGACACCTGTTATCACTGCAAACAATTCATTTAAATCTTGGCGGGTCGTGATTTCACTAAAAGTTACACCGACTGCACCACGAATGTCAGTGCGTAAATTCACTTTGGCTTTTTCAGCACGCGCTAGCACTGCTGTTTTGTCAGCAACTTCAATACAAAGTGTATCAAACCAAGTTTTATGGCGTGATACGAAACCTGCGTCTGCTAATGCCTTGGCAAAAATAGAGCTGAAGCGATGAATACGTTCTGCAATTATTTTCAGCCCTTTTGGCCCATGATAAACCGCATACATTGCTGCGATATTGGCTAACAGCACTTGGGATGTACAAATATTCGAATTCGCTTTTTCACGGCGAATATGCTGCTCACGGGTTTGCATCGCCATACGCAGTGCGGTATTACCTGCCGCATCACGCGACACACCGATAATACGTCCCGGCATTGCCCGTTTAAATTCGTCGCGACACGCAAAAAATGCCGCATGTGGCCCACCATACCCCATGGGAACACCAAAGCGTTGCGCTGAACCGAAGACAATATCTGCCCCTTGCTTACCCGGTGCAGCCAGTAATACTAGTGCCATCATATCTGCGGCAACACAGCTGACAATTTTACGTGCTTTTAGCTGAGCAAAAAGCGCGCTGTAGTCATGGACATTACCTGTCGTGCCAACCTGTTGAAGTAACACACCAAAAACACCTTCGTGTTCCAATGCTTTCTCTGCGCTATCCACAATCACTTCAAAACCAAAAGTACCCGCTCGCGTGCGAACGACATCTAGCGTTTGCGGATGAACATCATCCGCTACAAAGAAACGTTCTGCGTCTTTCAGTTTGCTGATCCGTTTTGCCATTGCCATAGCTTCAGCCGCAGCAGTGGCTTCATCCAATAACGACGCTGAGGCAAGGTCTAAACCAGTAAGGTCGATAGTTAACTGTTGAAAATTCAATAATGATTCTAAACGGCCTTGTGATACCTCCGGTTGATATGGCGTATAAGCGGTGTACCAACCCGGGTTTTCTAATAAATTACGCAAGATAACTGGCGGAAGCACCGCTGGCGTATACCCCATACCAATGTAGCTTTTGTAGCGCTTATTGAGTGACGCTATCGCTTTTAATTCCGCTAAGGCTTCTTGCTCAGTTGCTCCCCCACCCACTCTTGGCGGCTCTGCAAGCAAAATGGCTTTAGGGACAATTTTGTCCATCAAAGCATCTAATGACGTTGCACCCACGGTGTCTAACATGGTTTTTAATTGTTGTTCTGATGAACCAATGTGGCGCGAAATGAATTCTGAACGGTTTTCTAATTGACTCAGTGACATCGACATATCTGTGTTCCCATCCTTTGTCTGCTATGCATAAGTTGTAGGGCGGTTATTACGGAACTTGCGAGATAACGCTTAAAATCAATGATATTGCGGTTGTTTCTTGTTTCTAACTAATTAGATTTTATCAATCGTCTAAATAGCTCATCTTATGGCTATCACTAAAAAGTGTTTATTCTAAATAGTTTGCGTTATGGCTAGGCGGTAAACGAAGACAATCTTGGGGAACATACACAAGTATGTAACCCGAGTTGTTGAGTGCATCCACCCATAAAACAAGCGTATTAATAAATCCCATAAATAGTTCATCTTGTGGCTAGGCGGCAAACGAATAAGACCCTAGGAGCATACATCAGTATGTGACTAGGGCGAATGAGCGAAGCCAACGCCGCCACAAGAAGAAATATGACTAGGATTTTATTCTTCGGCTTCGATCATAGAGGTATAACCCGCCGCATCAATTAAATCCGCCAGCTCTGCGGTATCGGATGCTTTAATACGGAAAATCCAACCTTCTTGGTATGGCTGTTCGTTCACGAGTTCTGGTGCATCATTCAGTTCGCCATTAACCGCCACAATTTCGCCACTCAGTGGTGCGTAAATATCGGATGCCGCTTTAACTGACTCGACGACTGCAACGTCATCACCTGCACTTACTGCAGTACCTACTTCGGGTAAATCAACAAACACCATGTCACCTAACGTTTCTTGCGCATGTTCGGTGATACCAACCGTAAACTCACCATTACCTTCATCGCGCAGCCACTCATGTTCACGGGTGTACATTAATTCTTTAGGTGTATTGCTCATCATTAGCCTCTCAATTTTTAAATTTATTAATTAGATTCGCCCAAATTACACTAAGCATTTTCCTTCACGGACAAAGCCCGGTTTAACGACTTCAACTGGCATTTCTCTTTGTCTGATTTCAACAATTGCTTTGTCTTGAATTCCGTTCGGGACACGCGCTAATGCAATACTAAAGCCAAGGGTTGGCGAGAAAGAGCCACTGGTTATCACCCCTTCTTGTAGTTTCCCTAGTTCATCAGTAAAGCGGACAACTTGCCCCGCACGCAGTATACCTTTTTCACGCATCACAATACCGACAAGTTTTTCAGTACCTTGTTCGCGTAATTTTTCCAATGCTTCACGGCCAATAAATTGACGATCTTCTGGTTTCCAAGCGATCGTCCAGCCCATATTCGCGGCAAGGGGAGAAATGCTTTCATCCATATCTTGCCCATATAGGTTCATACCGGCTTCAAGGCGTAAAGTATCACGTGCCCCTAGGCCCGCAGGGTGAACCCCTGCGTTGAGTAACTTATGCCAAAATTCAACAACCTGCTCTTTAGGCATGGCAATTTCATAGCCTTTTTCACCCGTATACCCAGTGGTTGCGATGAATAAATCACCGGCTTGAACGCCATAAAATGGTTTCATTCCTTCAATAGCACTGTTTTGTTCCGCACTGAGTAATGAATGAACTTTTTCTGGTGCTTGTGGCCCTTGAACAGCCAATAGCGCTAAATCATCACGAACACGAATTTCAACCGCATAGCCTTTAGCATGCTGTTCAATCCAATCGAGGTCTTTATCACGCGTTGCTGAATTGACGACGAGACGATAAAAGTCATCAGCGAGGTAATACACAATCAAGTCATCAATAACACCACCAGAAGCATTCAGCATGCCTGTATATAAGGCTTTACCTTGCTCTGTAAGTTTATTGATATCATTGACGAGAAGATAACGCAGAAAATCACGACAGCCTTCGCCGTGTAAATCGACAATAGTCATATGGGAAACATCAAACATCCCTGCTTCGGTTCTGACAAAATTATGTTCATTGATCTGTGAACCATAATGCAACGGCATCATCCAACCATGAAAATCGACCATTTTTGCACCGCAGGCTATATGTTCATCATATAGTGTTGTTTGCTTTACCATGAATACCCTCTTTACATTATTAATATGACAGGGTGATTGCGTGGTGAAAATTACCCATCTGCAACAAAATCACGTGATAATTTTAACCCGACGCAAACGATAACTTTTTAAAAACCTACCACTGTTTGCGGTTCTATTCTATAAAAAAAAATAGGGCTACCATTCCTCTGTATTACTGATTGCGCTCTGCTTTTGCCAGCGATTTTTGTTAAATAATTGAGAATGATCACTCAAAACCCTTACATTTAGAGTCCAACGGTGCAAAATATCACCAAAACTAGAGTTTGAATGATGGCTTAATAAATAAAGCCCACCATAGCAATATAAATAAAACTAATGCGAAAAAACGAATGTAATTAGTTTTTTTCAGTCAGGAAATAAAAGAAGCGGTCTACTACTCATATTAAAACGAGGTCATTAGGATTATTTCTTATACAAAAATCAGTGATGACACTATGTGTATTGAGATAAATATAGAAAAGGCACAATTGATAATATTGCGCCTTTACAGAAAGGGATTTAGAGAGCGTCTTCGACTTGTAACTGTTCCAGCCACTTAGGCATATCAAATAGCCCCATCGCATGGTTCAACAATTGCGGTTTAATCCCCGGTAAGCTATCCGCTAACACTAACCCAATATCACGCAGCAACTTCTTCGCAGGGTTATTACCATCGAATAATTCACGGAAGCCTTGCATACCGGCTAACATCAACGCTGCACTGTGCTTACGACTACGTTCATAATCACGCAAGTATAAATATTGACCAAAATCTTTGCCTTCACGGTGCAAACGTTTAATTTCCCCCATCAACATCGCGACATCCATAAAACCAAGGTTAACCCCTTGGCCCGCTAATGGATGGATGGTATGAGCCGCATCCCCTAACAAAGCTAAACGTTGCGCCGCAAATTGCCTTGCATAACGCCCCGTAAGAGGAATAGTTAATCGTTCACTTTCCACTTGGCAAAGACCAAGACGAATATCAAATGCAACTGCCAATTCTTTATTAAAATCAGCAGGTTCTAAAGATTGGCGCCTTGCTGCTTCAGTGGCAGGCTGAGACCAGACAATCGAGCAAAGATTAGGGTCACTTAATGGTAAAAACGCCAAAATACCTTCACCATCAAAAGCTTGGCGAGCAACACCTTCGTGAGGTTTTTCAGTTCGGACCGTAGCAACTAACGCGGTATGTTCATAATCCCAAAAGGTTAATGGGATATCCGCATGACTACGCAACCACGAGTTTGCCCCGTCAGCCCCCACAATTAACCGTGCTGTTAACATGTTTTCATCATCTAACGTAATAAAAACATCATTTTCTCCCCACACCACTTTTTTAATCGTTGCGGGTGCTAATAATGTCACATCGCGAAGCTGCGACGCCTTTTGCCATAGTGCATCACGTACGACATTATTCTCAACAATATGCCCTAAATGCATTAAGTTGCGTTCTTGAGCGGTAAAAGTAATACGCCCAAAACTGTCGTTATCCCAAACTTCCATGCCATTATATGCAGAAGCTCGCATTCCTTTAATCGTTGACCAAACACCTAAATGAGACAGTAACTTTTCACTTGCCGCATTAATAGCTGATACCCTTAAAGCGTGCGGTTCTGCTGCACTAAATGGTACCTTAGGTGGATGATTCTCAATTACCGCAACACGTAGCCCACTCCCTTCAAGCCCACAAGCGAGTGCTAACCCAACCATACCACCACCGGCGATAACCACATCAAATGATTGCATATTCTTTATTCCTCTTTATTTCGTGGTTATTGGTGTGCAACCCAACCCAATGTTTGGCGAGCCAAAACATCACGAGCTGGCGGTAACATTTCCATTGCCATTAAACCTAAGTTACGCCCGACAATAAGCGGTAAACAGCGATTCGCAAATAAACGAACCAAACCGTCGGTTATCGTAACCGTTTTGTCTCTATCTAACGCCCGAGCTTGCTGGTATTGGCTTAGGAGTGAATAACATCCAATATCTTGCCCCTTGGCATCTGCATTTACCACCATGTGAGCCAATTGCATCACATCACGGATACCTAAATTAAAACCTTGCCCCGCAATAGGATGCAAAGTCTGAGCCGCATTTCCAACTAACACAACTCGATGACTGACTGGGTTAAGTGCTTTACGCAATACCAGTGGATAGCAATGGCGCTTACCTGCCATAACGATTTCACCTAACCGCCAGCCAAATGCTTGCTGTAATTTATCCGTGAATGTCGCATCATCCCAAGCTCTGATGGTGTTTGCTTGCTCTTGTTGATGGCACCAAACCAATGAACTACGCCCTTGTGACATCGGCAATAGTGCTAATGGACCAAATTCAGTAAAACGTTCAAAAGCTTGGCCTTGCGGGTCAATGGCGGTTTTCACATTCGCGATAATAGCCACTTGCCCATAGTCATCTTGTTGCCATTGCATATGGCAGGCTTTACCTATCGCGGAATGGCTGCCATCCGCAGCAATGAGTAATTCCCCGGTTACCTTATCGCCGTTATCCAAGGTGACCGTCACAATATCTTGTTCACGATGAACATTTTCTACTTTTGCAGGGCAATAAAGAGTAACTCCAGGGGCTTTACGTAACAACGAAAACAGGCGGGCGCCTGCTTCGTGCAATTCAATGACATTGCCTAGAGCATCGATATGATAATCATCTGCAGCAATGTTCACAAAACCAGCATGGCCTCTATCAGACACATGAACGTGATTAATGGGGGTCACACAATCCGCTAAAGCAGGCCAGACGCCTATTTTTGCTAACGATTGGCAAGTACCGTGGGCTAACGCAATCGCTCGTGCGTCGAACCCGGGATGTTTGCCATCCGGCAAAGCTGCCTCGATTAATGAAACCGATAATTTTCCTTGGCTAAGGGATGATATCGCCAGTGCTAATGTTGCACCCGCCATACCGCCCCCCACGATGATCACATTCATGCGTTGTTTATTACCTTTCTATGATGACTGACATCTACCCTAAATTGTGCGTTGCTGCTGCCATTAGGGCTTCAATTTCATCAGGGTCTTTCACGACTAAGTCTGTTAAGTTTTCATTTCCGTTTTCGGTGATCACAATATCATCTTCGATACGTACACCAATTCCGCGATATTGTGGTGGCACATCGGCATCTGGAGCAATATACAAACCAGGCTCGACAGTTAATACCATTCCGACTTCAAGTATACGGTCCCGATCTGTGCCGTAAAAACCTACGTCATGTACATCTAACCCTAACCAATGACTTAAACCATGCATAAAGAATGGCTGATATGCTTTGTTTTCGATCAATTGATCTACATCGCCTTGTAAAATTCCAAGTGCGACGAGGCCTTCAGTTTTGATACGAACAATTTCACGAGTCACCTCATGGATACTGGTTCCCGGACGATATAGCTCTAACGCGGTATTTAATGCTTTGAGGACGATATCGTAAATTTCACGTTGTGCTTGGCTAAATTTACCATTAACTGGGAAAGTACGTGTGATATCCCCCGCATAACCTTCAAACTCTGCACCCGCATCAATTAAGACTAATTCGCCATCCTTCATTAGGCTCTCATTTTCGGTGTAATGCAAAATACAGGCATTTTCACCGCTGCCCACAATGGAGTTGTACGAAGGAAAACGTGCACCATGGCGAGTAAATTCGTGCTCTAACTCACCACAAAGTTGATACTCATACATATTAGGTCGGCAAGTTTCCATGGCTCTGACGTGTGCTAGAGCAGAAATTCGCCCAGCCATACGCAGGGTGTTAATTTCTTCTTCCGACTTAAATAAGCGCATTTCATGAACAATTGGCCGCCAATCTACCAATGTTTGTGGTGCTCGTAAGTTGCGGCGGCTGCCTTTACGTAAAATATCTAAGGCATCAAATACCAATTTATCGGCATAGGCAAACTCACCTTGTGCATGATAAACCACGTCGAGGCCATTCAATAATTGATAAAGCTGCTCTTCTATTTCATTGAAAGGTAACGCTTTATCAATACCTAGCTTTTCAGGAGCAGCATCTTGCCCAAGGCGGCGACCAAACCAAATCTCAGCAGTTAAATCACGAACACGGTTAAAAAGAACAGTATGGCTATGTTTTTCATCGCTCTTAATCAGGACTAATACAGCTTCAGGCTCACTAAACCCCGTCAAATAAAGGAAATCACTGTGTTGACGGTACGGGTATTCGCAATCCGCATTACGCTGCGCAGGAGGCGCTGAAAAAATAATTGCTGCACTGCCTGATTGCATTTGAGCCAATAATGCATTGCGACGAGAAATAAATTCCTGTTTATTCATACCGTTTTTGCCTTATTATCAGAATAATTAGATTGCTGAATATATTGCTTGTGTTTAACCAATCACATACAACATACACTGGCGAAATGACTTAAAACTGGATACATCCCGTTTTCAAGCACTTAATTTTATCAGTAATAAATTATTCATCGACAAAGTTAAGTGGCTTTGAAAACGCACATTAATAGAAATTAATGAAGAACGGGCTTATCATTTTCCACTGCCGTTGGGCCTTTAGTTGGCTCAATCAATGCAATGTAACATAATTGTACCGCCACCCTGACATACTCAATCACTTCTTCTAACGCTTGCTCAAGTTCTTCTTGGTCTTCGTCTTCATCATAACCAAGCATACCAATATTGCGTAAATCGGTGATAACTTCACTTATCTCTTTTTTATCAGCCAATTTCGGTTGTGTAACTCCAAGCCCTAATAAAAAGTGATTAACCCAACCAGCCAGTGCATCAGCATGGTCAAAAACAGAAGCGTCTTCGTCAGGGAATAGCATGGCAAATGCAAACTCGCTGTCATCAAGTGCTTCAAATGTGGTATCAAAAAGTTCTCGCAGTGGCTGTGCAACAGTTTGAGGGAAAGCTAAACCATCGTTAGCAAGGTCATGGACTAACGTTTGCCAGCTATGGTCACGACCCCCACCGCAGATCAACCCGGTTATTAGACCATGGATTTCCGCGGCAGTAAGTGCGATTGAGTGCTGTTGCAGAAGTTTGTCCAGTGATTCATAGTTTGGTAAAGATTTTTGTATAGACATCTGAATTCGTCATGTTAGCTTATGATTCGTGATATGCTACCATCAAGGATAGCCGCTAGACCAGTATGCTTTTGTCTTATCTATTAATTGCGCCAAATATGATGTATTTACGGCGAGTATTATTCAGTATGGAGGTATCATGTCCGCACAACCTGTCGACATCCAGATTTTCGGGCGCTCAATGCGAGTCAACTGCCCATCAGAACAAAAAGAAGCCCTTCTTGAGTCGGCTAAAGAATTAGAACAACGCTTGCAAAATCTGAAAGATAGAAGCGGTGTCACCAATATGGAACAGCTTATTTTTATCGTAGCATTGAACGTCTGTCACGAATTAGCACAAGAAAAGACAAAAACGCGTGATTATGCTTATAATATGGAAGAGAAAATAAAAATGTTGCAGCACACAATTGAACAAGCGTTGCACGATCAGGTGAAAATTACTGAGAGGCAGGTATTGCCCCTAGAGTAAATCTGCTTATTAATCAGACACTAGTAGAAAAAAATATACAAAATTAAGGTTGCATTTTAAATCTAGTTTCGTACAATGAAATCACTGAGTAACGATAAGTTCTCAAACCAAATTTCTCTGAGATGCGCGTGAGTGGGCGAGTCCCCTGAGCCGATATTTCAACTAAATAGAATGTGGTTATGGCGCTGGTGAGCATGCCTGATTCGCTCAGGAAGCCTAAAGGTTGCTAAACTGCGTTCACCTTGAACCAAGGGTTCAAGGGTTACAGCCTACAACGGCATCTTGGAGACCCTCAATTAAGTTTCTGCTTATTTTTCATTTGTTTTCTACATAACCGTTCATCTTACGATATACTCTAAGTAATATAATTACTGGGTTAACTGTTTTTATCGTATTTATAACAGGTTATCACATGCAAGATTCTCTCTCGACACAACGCCAGCTGGTACGTCAAACTATCCGTCAGGCACGCCGCCAACTAAGCCTTGAACAACAACAAAGTGCCGCTGAGCAAGTCATGCATAACGCATTACACCACTCGAAAATTGCACAAGCCAATAATATTGCTCTGTTTCTTTCTTTTGATGGGGAAATTGACACAAAGCCGCTTATTCATGCACTTTGGGCTCAAGGTAAGCAAGTGTATCTTCCTGTTTTACATCCTTTTAGTCGTCACCATTTACTGTTTCTTCACTATCGTCCAGATAGCCAACTCGTTAAAAACCGATTTCATATTGATGAGCCACCACTTGATGTCAGAGATGTGCTACCACTCGAAAAACTGGATATCATGCTTATCCCATTAGTGGCATTTGATGCTCAAGGACAACGGTTAGGTATGGGAGGTGGGTTTTATGATAGGACTCTAGCAAATTGGCAACAAACCGGTTTTTATCCGATTGGGCTTGCCCATAATTGCCAGCAAGTAGAAAAACTCCCTATAGCTCACTGGGATGTACCTTTACCCGAAATTATTACGCCGCAAAAAATATGGCGCTGGTCATAAATACCCGCGCCATTATTTCACTCAATTTTTAGCGTAGTTTAGAATAATAAACGTGCACGAATGGTGCCTGGCAAGTCTTTTAATTTCTGAAGTGCTTCATCTGTTTGGTTTGGTGTTTGCATTAATACATCAATAACCACATAACCCACATTGCCAGAAGTACGTAGGTACTGACCGACAACATTAATATTATTTTCCGTGAATACTTGGTTAATGCTATTCAGAATACCTGGACGATTTTCATGAATATGCAAGAAACGGTTTGTATCTTCAGTATGCACTGGCAGAGAAACTTCAGGGAAATTAACCGCAGATAAGGTTGAACCATTATCTGAGTATTTCGCCAACTTACTTGCCACTTCTAGTCCAATATTTTCTTGAGCTTCTTCTGTAGACCCCCCAATGTGCGGCGTTAAAATCACATTGTCGAACTTAATCAATTCAGAGATAAATGGGTCATTAGGGTCATTATTTGCAGCAGGCTCGCTTGGGAAGACATCCACCGCTGCACCGGATAAATGCTTGCTTTCTAACGCTTCAGCCAGTGAAGGAATATCAACCACCGTTCCGCGTGATGCGTTAATGAAAATAGAGCCGGGTTTCATACGGTCAAATTGTTCTTTAGCAAACATATTTTTTGTACTTGGTGTTTCAGGTACATGTAAGCTAACAACATCACTCATATTCAGCAGTTCAGTTAAAGAACGAACTTGTGTTGCGTTACCTAAAGGTAGCTTGTTTTCAATATCATAAAAGAAAACATTCATACCGATACCTTCAGCTAAGATCCCTAACTGAGTACCAATGTGACCATATCCAACAATACCAAGGCGCTTACCACGCGCTTCAAAACAGCCTTTAGCTTGTTTTTCCCAAATACCGCGGTGTGCTTGCATATTGGCTTCAGGAATGCGACGCAGTAAAAGTAATAACTGGCCTAATACCATTTCTGCAACAGAACGTGTATTCGAAAATGGTGCGTTAAAAACAGGAATACCGCGCTTTGCAGCGGCATCTAAATCAACTTGATTGGTGCCGATACAAAAGCAACCTACTGCAACGAGTTTTTCTGCTGCAGCGAAAATTTCTTCAGTAAGATGAGTACGGGAACGGATACCTACAAAACGTGCATCTTTAATCGCTTCTTTTAATTCTTCGTCGGATAACGCACTTTTGTGATATTCAATATTGGTGTAGCCCGCGGCTTTTAAGTTATCAACCGCACTTTGGTGCACACCTTCTAGCAGTAAAAATTTAATTTTGTCTTTTTGCAAAGATACCTTAACCATTTCCCTACCCTATCGTGAACGTACTTAAGATTTATAACAGATGAACATATGTGTTTGCCTAACATAGCTCAAGAGAGATGACATCTATCTACCTTGAGCTATGAGCGTATACCAACATAGCAAAAAATAGCGCAGTAGCAATACAACCGTTTGCTTAATGGGTACTAAAAAGCGCGAAGAAAAAGAAGTTAAATGGTAGAAAATCAGGGGCGGTAACACAAAATAAGGATTTTTCCTGCACAATGCCTATTTGTGTGAGATATATCACCAAAATAGCTCGATATTAAAAAAAATAAAATAAATTTCAAATTGATGATATTTATAAAACTGGTTAATTAATTTAGCGTTTATCAGCTCATAAACTAACTGCAAAATATCAGTAAAACAAAAAAGCCAGTGGGTATAATGCCACTGGCTTATTAGAATAATTGAATACGATATAGATTATAGCTTGATGGTTTTAACGCCTTCGTTTGCAGTTCCCATCAAAACGACGTCAGCCCCACGATTCGCGAACAACCCAACAGTCACGACCCCCGCAATTCCGTTGATGGTATTTTCGAGTGCCACAGGGTCAACAATATTTAAATTATGGACATCTAAAATGACATTGCCGTTATCTGTAATTACATTTTGACGGTACTCTGGCGTGCCACCCAGTTTAACCAATTCACGTGCCACGTAGCTACGCGCCATTGGGATCACTTCAACAGGCAGTGGGAATTTACCCAATACATCAACTAACTTAGATTGGTCGACGATACAAACAAAGGTTTTTGCAATTGCAGAAACAATTTTTTCACGTGTTAAAGCGGCACCACCGCCTTTGATCATATTCATGTGGTGGTCAACCTCATCAGCGCCATCAACATAAACATCTAATGAATCCACTTCATTACAATCAAATACCGTAATACCCAATGATTTTAATTTTTGAGTTGATGCCTCTGAGCTTGATACCGCACCTTCTATTTGACCTTTCATTGTTGCTAATGCATCAATAAAGTGTGAAGCCGTTGAACCCGTTCCAACACCAACAATCGTGCCCGGTTTTACGTAATCAAGTGCTGCCCAACCTACCGCTTTTTTTAATTCGTCCTGAGTCATGCTCATGCCTTTTAAGATTTAATTGAGTCGTGATTAAGGTTATTAATAACTAGTATATACCGGACACCCAATAAGTGGCAGCCTTGTTCGTTGTATTTGTGTCATGGTTATTGGGATTTACGCCACAACAATAATATTTTTAAGTGTTGCGTGTAAAAATATGGCATAGTGCTTGGTAGAATAACAACAAGGAGATCTTTTTGATGAAGCGCCCTGACTATCGCGCATTACAAGCACTGGATGCCGTTATCCGTGAACGCGGCTTTGAGCGCGCAGCTCAAAAGCTCTGCATCACGCAATCTGCTGTTTCACAACGCATAAAGCAGTTAGAAAATCTATTTGGGCAGCCATTACTTGTGCGTACCGTTCCGCCACACCCAACTGAACAAGGGCAAAAATTACTAGCACTGCTTCATCAAGTCGAATTATTAGAAGAGCAATGGTTAGGTGATGAAAATAGTGGCTCCACCCCGTTGTTACTTTCACTTGCCGTCAACGCCGACAGCTTGGCAACTTGGTTTCTTCCAGCCCTAAACCCTGTATTAGGCAATAGCCCTATTCGGTTAAATATTCAGGTTGAAGATGAAACACGAACCCAAGAACGTTTAAGACGTGGCGAAGTGGTAGGTGCTATCAGTATTCAACCCCAAGCCTTACCCGGTTGCTTAGTCGATAAACTTGGCGCACTGGACTATATTTTTGTCGCGTCACCCGGCTTTGCGGCAAAATATTTCCCTGATGGCGTTACTCGCTCTTCGTTATTAAAAGCGCCTGCGGTTGCTTTCGACCATTTAGATGATATGCACCAAGCCTTTGTTCAACAAAACTTTGGCTTGTCACCGGGCAGTGTTCCATGCCATATCGTGAACTCCTCGGAGGCCTTTGTACAGTTAGCGAAACAAGGTTCGACCTGCTGTATGATCCCACATTTGCAGATAGCCAGTGAATTAGCGAATGGTGAATTGGTTGATTTAACTCCAGGGTTATGCCAACGACGCATGCTCTACTGGCACCGCTTCGCACCTGAAAGCCGTACAATGAAAAATGTGACTGACGCCCTATTAAAAACCGGGCGCCAGATGTTAAAACAAGAAGATGAATCAGTAAAAAGCTAGCGTTTTAATTCAAATACCACATCGACTTGGTCATTAAAATCAATACTCTGTTGTTCATAGGTTTCATCAATCTTGAGGTCTTGAGCAACAGAGGCTTTCATTGCCCCGCCGTAATTTCTTGCAGTAATTGGATATGGCACCGCCGCTGGCGCATTATAGTTAATGCTATACACTGGGCCTAACTGAACATTAAAGCCTTTCGCTAAGATATTGGCTTGTTCCGTTGCATTTTTAATCGCTTGAGACCGTGCTTCATCACGATACTGTTGCGGGTTAGCTACACCAAACTGTACTGAATTTATTTCATTGAGACCCGCAGCTAAAGCGCCGTCTAACAAGACATTAAGTTGGTCTAATTTCTTCACTTTCACTTCAACAGAACGTGTTGCCGTGTAGCCTTCGATAGTTGATTTTTGTTTCACACTGCTATAATCATATTTAGGCTGAGTTCGGACATTTGCTGCGTTAATATCTTGTTTTTCAATACCATTTTTCTTAAGAAACTCAAAATACTCTGCAACTCGCTTATCGACCCCAGCTTTTGCCGCTGCCGCATCTTTTGCAGTAACTTCCACCAAAATATTCAGCGTCGCCATGTCTGGAGCCGCCTTCACGATTGCGTTACCCGAAGTAGTAATGTGTGGACCATTCGGTAACGGGTCAGCCAATGATATGGTCGGAACCGCAGCACCTGCTACCATCGCAGCTAAAACTAAAGATTTTAATTTCACAGAACCTCCCAAGACAATTATTTATCGCTAAAAAAGGGATAATTAGTACAAACTATCCCTGCGCTCAATTTAACAGTAACACATGGAACAAAAAGTACAGTCAGAATAATGAGAAATTGAACGTTATTGCTTGTCTGTTGAAGATATATTGTTATTGAGAAAGCAAACCGAGCCCTTTAAGCCCCTGCATAGCGAGTTGAAATGCAATAAACCACATCACGCTACCGACAAAAACATTAATAATGCGCTGTGAACGCGGTTTATTTAACACGGGTGAAAACCAAGCAGCAAGTATTGCTAACGCAAAAAACCACACAAAGGAAGCTGTTAAAGCACCCGCCGTAAACCAAGGTCTCAGCTGGCTTTCTAATTGGCCTCCCACACTGCCCAAGACAACGAAGGTGTCTAAATAAACATGAGGGTTCAACCAAGTGACAGCAAACAATGTGACAATCACTTTCCATCTCGTGATAGCTCGGTTTTCCGTTTGAAGTATTACCTCATCAGGGCTAAGGGCAGTACGAAACGCACCATAGCCATACCACATAAGAAATGCTACACCAGCCCATGTAATCAACTGCATTAATATTTCAGACTGGCTTAATAAAGCACTCCCACCAAAAACACCCGCGACAATTAAAGCGGTATCACTTAATGCACATAATAATGCGCTCATTAAATGAAACTGCTTTCGGCTGCCTTGCTGCAAGACAAAAGCATTCTGTGGACCTAAAGGTAATATCATTGCGGCACCTAACAGTGCGCCCTGTAAATAGATAGAAAACATGCATTAATTCCGGTTTTTTATTCAATTAATATGCATGAATATTAACGAGAAAAAATTATTAGTGGAAATGATTAAGTCTAATAGGTCATAAGCTTCACTTATAACTAAAAACAATTCAGTAAGAAAAATAGAGGTGTGAGAAATGAATAAGAGCCCATCAAAGACAGGCTCTTATTTTCAATAAATACGACTAAATATTACTCTGCAGAATCTTGCTTGATAGGCGTATTTTGTTTATGAACATGAACATCCATTTGTGGGAATGGGATACCAATATTATGTTTATCCAATGCCCGCTTAAACTCTTCAAGCAAATCCCAATACACCGGCCATGCATCACCATTGGTGGTCCAAAAACGGACTAAATAATTTAATGAGGATGGCGCCATATCATGTAAACGGATAGTCACGCCTTTCGCATGCTGAATACGGCTATCCGCAGCGACGATATCCCCTAATACTTTTTTCACCACATCAATATCAGAATCGTAAGCAACACCGACAATAATATCTTGGCGGCGATTAGGCTCACGACTGGTATTAATAATGTTATCGGCAATTATCTTTCCATTAGGAATAACAATAATACGGTCATCTGCCGTTCTTAGCGTCGTTGAAAATATTTGTACATTTTGCACTGTGCCTTCGACTGCACCAATCGAGACATATTCTCCCGCTTTTAGTGGTCTAAATACCACCAGCAAAACACCTGCTGCAAAGTTACCCAGTGAATTCTGTAATGCTAGGCCAACCGCTAAACCGGCCGCACCCATTACCGCAATCACCGAGGCAGTTTGTACACCAATTTTCCCTAATACAGCAATTAAGGTGAACGCAATGATGGTATAGCGTGCAATTGCCGATAAAAAGTCACTGACTGTTGAATCAATGCCTTTCATGGTCATCACGCGATGTAAACCACGTCCGACCCATTTTGCAATCATCATCCCGACAATCAAGATAACGATAGCAGACACGATATTCACAACATACTGAACGAACAGATCTTGGTTTGCCACAAACCAATTCGTTGCATCATTCAACGCGCCTGTAACATCATCAGTATTCATATATATATGCCCTTTAGGATCCAATTATCAATATTAATCCCAGCCAATTAATCTTTAACAAAGCGTTTAATGGCTGGCCGCACATTGCAAATAATAGCGATGATTTATTAAAACACAAAACAAATCACTAAATAAAATTATTTTATCTATTTTCTATAACAAAAACTCGATAATCTTTTAACATTAATAGGAAGTCATCAATCCCACAAAATGCAACACTTTCGTTATCGTAATAGCTCATACCTTCTTCCAACCCTTCAGTTTCAAATGACAACTGATTAGCACGGACCATCACCTCTTCGTCATCTAACAACAATGTGTACTCATGACCAATTAATTCCCATTGTTTTTCACTACCTTTAATTTTTTCGTAATTTTCCTCAATAGCATCTAACAGACTAAGGTCATTTTTAACCTCTTCATTAAGCCAATATCCAATAGCCTCATGATCCATCGAGAATTTAGCGGAGATAGCTCCGGTGATATCTTGGAAAAATTGGTAGTCCATATGCAGTCCCTCTACTCTTGCGTTATTGAACCTAGTATAACGCGAGTCAAACCGCTTTGTTGAGAGGTATTACCACCAGAAAAAATAAAACTGAGTAAAGCATCGGTTTCAACACATAAATCATATGATTCATTTACTATTAAATAGGCAAATAACTAAAATAGTCATAGTTCAATCAATAGGGACCATAATGATCAATCGCTTAGACCATATAGTACTCACCACAACTAACCTTGATGCCTGCCTTGATTTCTACCAACGTGTATTAAAAATGGAAGTTGTTACCTTTGGTGAACAGCGCTACACACTAAGTTTTGGGCAACAAAAAATCAATATCCACCAATATGGAAAAGAATTCGAACCCAAAGCGCACTTGCCTGTACCGGGCTCACTCGATTTATGCTTTATTAGTGATATACCGCTGTGTGACGTACAAAAACAGATTGAACAACAAGGCATAAAAATTATCGAAGGGCCAGTAAATCGTACAGGGGCAACTGGGGCGATCAGATCAATTTACATACGTGATATCGATTTAAATCTAATCGAAATTTCTGAATATATTTAACTAACTTATTATATTGAAACAAAAAAGGCTCCTAATCAGGAGCCTTCATTATTAATATTACCTTATTACACGGCTGTTTGGAAAATCACGCCATCCGCTTTTTCGGTATATTGTGATAATTGGTCAAAGTTCAGGTAACGGTAGGTATCCGCTGCTGTTTCATCGACCTTATCCATAAATTGCAAATATTCTGACGGCGTTGGCAAACGACCTAATAAAGAAGCTACCGCAGCCAGTTCTGCTGATGCGAGGTAAACATTCGCACCTGTCCCTAAACGGTTCGGGAAGTTACGTGTCGAAGTGGAAACAACTGTTGCACCATCTGCCACACGTGCTTGGTTACCCATACACAGAGAACAACCTGGGACTTCAATACGCGCTCCACTCTTACCAAAGACGCTGTAATAACCTTCTTCGGTTAACTGTGCTGCGTCCATCTTAGTTGGAGGCGCAACCCATAAACGTGTTGGTAATTGGCCTTTGTGGGAATCCAATAACTTACCTGCTGCACGGAAGTGACCGATGTTTGTCATACAAGAACCGATGAAAACTTCATCAATTTTCTCGTTTTGAACATCAGATAATAAACGTGCGTCATCTGGGTCATTTGGTGCACACAGAATTGGCTCTTTAATATCATTGAGGTCAATTTCAATCACTGCTGCGTATTCCGCATCTGCATCACCTTCTAGCAGCTGTGGATCCGCTAACCAGCTTTCCATTCCTTTGATACGGCGTTCGATAGTACGACGGTCGCCATAACCTTCAGCTATCATCCATTTTAATAGAACGATATTCGATTGCAGGTATTCAATAATTGGCGCTTTATCCAATTTGATAGTACAACCCGCCGCTGAACGCTCTGCTGACGCATCCGCTAATTCAAACGCTTGTTCAACTTTGAGCTCAGGTAAGCCTTCAATTTCTAAGATACGACCAGAGAAAATGTTTTTCTTACCTTTTTTCTCTACGGTCAGAAGGCCGTCTTTAATTGCATACAGTGGAATTGCATGAACGAGGTCACGTAAAGTGATACCCGGCTGCATTTCACCTTTAAAGCGAACCAATACTGACTCAGGCATATCCAGAGGCATCACCCCTGTTGCCGCAGCAAATGCGACTAAACCTGAACCCGCAGGGAATGAAATACCAATTGGGAAACGCGTATGTGAGTCACCACCTGTACCGACGGTATCTGGCAGTAACATACGGTTTAACCATGAGTGGATAATGCCATCGCCTGGACGCAGAGAAACACCGCCACGGTTCATGATGAAATCAGGTAAGGTGTGGTGTGTTGTCACATCAACAGGTTTTGGATATGCCGCGGTATGGCAGAATGACTGCATGACTAAATCTGCAGAGAAACCCAAGCAAGCCAAGTCTTTGAGTTCATCACGGGTCATTGGGCCAGTTGTGTCTTGTGAACCTACAGAGGTCATTTTTGGCTCACAATATTCGCCAGGGCGAATACCTGGACGACCGCAAGCACGACCAACCATTTTTTGTGCTAATGAGAAACCACGATTGCTTTGTGCAACGGATTTCGCGTGACGGAACACATCTGTTGCTTCTAAGCCCAGAGATTCACGTGCTTTACTGGTTAAACCACGGCCAATAATCAGTGGAATACGACCACCTGCACGAACTTCGTCAATCAGCACATCTGTTTTTAATTCAAATGTTTCTAGCAGCTCGCCCGTTTCATGGTTACGAACTTCACCTTTAAATGGATAGATGTCAATCACATCGCCCATATTCAGTTTAGAAACGTCCACTTCAATCGGTAATGCACCCGCATCTTCCATTGTATTAAAGAAGATTGGTGCAATTTTGCCACCTAATACCACCCCACCACCACGTTTATTTGGTACAAATGGGATATCGTCACCCATAAACCACAGCACCGAGTTAGTCGCTGATTTACGAGAAGAACCGGTACCGACGACATCACCCACGTAAGCTAATGGGAAGCCTTTTTTATTCAGCGCATCGATTTGCTTGATTGGGCCAACATTGCCCGCATCGTCTGGTTCAATACCATCGCGTGCGTTTTTCAGCATTGCTAACGCGTGTAATGGGATATCTGGACGTGACCATGCATCAGGAGCTGGCGATAAGTCATCTGTGTTAGTTTCACCAGTCACTTTGAACACAGTAACTGTCATTTTTTCTGCTAGCGCAGGGCGCTCTTTGAACCACTCGGCATTTGCCCATGATTCAATAACTTGTTTCGCGTGAACATTTCCCGCTTTCGCTTTTTCTTCTACGTCGTAGAAGTTATCAAACATCAGTAAGGTGTGGGAAAGTGCTTTAGCGGCAATTGGCGCTAGTTTTTCGTCATCCAACGCTTCAATCAGTGCGTGGATGTTATATCCGCCCTGCATGGTACCTAACAGTTCAATGGCTTTTTCAGGGGAGATAAGAGGGGAGGAAGCTTCGCCTTTAGCTATCGCGGCTAAAAATCCAGCTTTTACGTACGCTGCTTCGTCAACACCAGGGGGGACGCGGTTGGTCAGCAGATCTAACAGGAAATCTTCTTCACCTTTGGGTGGGTTTTTGAGTAACTCTACCAGTGCAGCTACTTGTGACGCATCTAATGGCTTAGGGACAATCCCTTGAGCGGCACGCTCGGCTACGTGCTTACGGTATTCTTCTAGCACGACGTTCTCCTCGCTTCTTTGTTATTTATATACCCGGCTGTCTGCACCATACTGACAAAATTATCATCCGGTGCCAGGTCAGAGGAATTTGCTCGCATAATCTCAATGGCGGTAAAATTATGCCCAGCTTCGGGCGATCAGCATAGCAGAATTTAAACGTAATGTTAATTCATTCACAAGAAAGCAACATTTAACTACTAACTTTACGCCTTAACACTTCATTACTGGTTAGTTTTCAGCTTAAGATACTATTAACCATCGTAAAACGCCGAAAAAACCATACTTTTTATAATGCATTTTAAAATTTAAAGCACCCTAATTAGTGCCTTTTTTCATCAGCTATCACAAATTATATTTTTTATCGCAATTTTATTTATATTACTAATTGATAAGGTAAATCATTGCGATTGGTTTTAATTTTTTTAAATATTTTAATTGGTTTTATTGTCCTTTTAGGCCAATTAAGTTACCAAATGGATCTTCCACTTGGCACATTCGATTGTTACCATCTATTAACATTGGTCCGCGGTACAGTTTTGCCCCTAGTTGAGTGAAATGCTCAAAAGCCAAATCAAAATTATCGACTTGCCAATACAATACCGTTCCTTTTTTACCTTCACTGACTTTTTTATCCGCTTGCACCACTTCTATCGTGAAGTCTCCGACATGCAGTAAGGTGAAATCAAATTCAGGCAAGTATTCTGCCTTTGCTTGTGGAAAAGCTTGCTGATACCAAGCCAAACCCGCTTGAACATCAGGTACATGAATTAAAATTGCAGTGGGTTTTAGTTCCATAGCGCTTTCTTATTGATATGTATTATTTTGTTTTATCTACACGAATGATTGAAAGCTAGTAGATGTAGATAAAGTGTAAACAATAGCCAAACCAGTATTTGCCTACACCTTTAGCATCATCAAGTCAGACCATATTACGTGTTTTTCTGATAAATAACGAAGAATGGCAGATGAACAGCCCTTATAAATACACAAAAATTATTTATAGGTGCCCAACCGCGATCCCCCCAGCCCACTGCTCACCTCAAGCTGTAAGTAACTGAGCGAGCCCGGATTTAAAATAGGTAGTCGCTATATCCTTACATGCCAAGCTGAGCAACTGTTCATCCAGCTAGCTGAGGATGAGTAAAACCGTTAACAGAGATCCCAGCACTTGCTGGGATCTTTTAACTTTTAAAAATCAGACCACTCTGCGTAGCTAATATCATCTTCGGTTAATTCAGTGAATCCGTCTTGACTTAGCATTTTATTAAAATAAAGGATCGTGTCTTCTAGTGCCTTCTCAATAGTATCTCCATACCCAATAGCACATTCGGGAGAACCATCAAATTTTCTTTTTATTGCCAAGTCAGTCATTCCAGTAAAATTTCCGGATTGACTTTCATAAATTTTCACTTTCATTTTTGAATAAGGCAAAATAGGGATCATTGTAATTGTGAATTCAGCAACTGTTTTCTCTATACGGCCCACATTTTTAATGTTTAAATCATGCCACATAACGTATTCCTCTCTATTATTGTTTTCCAAACGATATTATCTTTCCTTCGATTGTTTTATCTAAATATTTCCCGTTCTTATAATAACGAGTTACGTTGTCTGTAGCCCCTCTTATCTTAGAGGCTTTAGCGCCTTTTAAACTTCTTGAAAACTCTTCAGCTTTTCGTTGATATTGTTCAATATTACTTGCACCAACTTCTTTTCCATGCTTTTCATAATGTTTCTGTAACGATTCTTCAGGTGAATTAAAACTACCTTTATGCCATTGCTCCTTAATATTGTTCTTATTCTCAGATAAATAAGCAATATCTTCTACTGTAATCTGATTAGGCTGTGGGGTTACATGTGTATTATCTATACGTTCAGGTATTTGATCTCCGCCAGTATTCATCCGCCCTTTTTCGGGTATCTGGTTTCCACTCGTATCAATTTTTCCTTGCTCAGGTATTTGGATTCCACCTGTACCTATCCGGCCTTGTTCAGGTATTTGGTCCCCACCAGTATGAGGTTTCTCAACACTTGAATTTTTTGCTGCTTTATCTAAATCATTTGAGCAACTCATGCCAAAAGAGCAATCAAACGTTTCCGCTAGGCCATCACGAATATTACCTAATGTCTTTTCGATACCTTTTACAATATTGCTATTTGCCGTTTGTGTTACTTGTGAATTTGAAGCAACGCCATGAGGTAATGTAGGAACATTCGGTGTGGGAACAGCAAATACACTACTTTGGGCTATTTTCAGCTTATTTAATTCATTTACATTAAACTGAATTTTATCCGTAATACTTTTATGTTGTCTCTTAATTTCGAGCAATTGAATTATAGCATCACGGTCAGCTCGCTTATTAACCGCATCTATATATAGATTTATATTATCAAAAGGAAACCTCGGTATACCCGGTATATTATCGTCAAAATCATCTGCGAGGAGCCTGTCTCTATCTTCAATTGTGCGAAATTTAAAGGTTGCTGAAATTTTTAATTTTGAGGAGTCTGAAGATTGAAAATTCCATTTATATGTACAAGGGTACTTTTGCGGATCAATGATAAATTTCCAGCCAGGCGATTTCTCAATTTCCGCAATATCCTTTCTCAATGTAATTAAATCATTTTCAATTAATGTTTGTTTAGATTTTAAATCATCCTTAATTGTAGTAGAAGAATCTTGAAAAGCATCGACTTTGTGATTATCAACATCATCATGGATATGAGCTATATTTTTATTATCATAAAGATTTTCATTTAAAACATTTTTTAATTCTTCATACCTCCCAGTTAAATCAATATCTTCATGAGCATTATCATAATTATTAAAATAATCATTAAAATGTTCTCTTGGATTGTTTCCCCATACAGTTATTGTACCTAGGTGTGTCACATCATCCATAAACTAACTTCCTTATTAGTTATCAATAAAAAATAGAATAAAGAAATTAGAATTTAATATTTTTATAGTCAACTAACCGTTATTATTAATAAAGATTCGGCCATTTAAAATTAAACACGTATTACTTATAAAACAATTAATATTGATTTTAATAAATAACAGAACAGAGCTATGTGACTGATTGTATATATTCAAAAAAACAAAAAAAGCCAATGTGTTTCCACATTGGCTTCAATTCGCTTTGGCGATAAACAGCATACTAGAGATACTGTTTATCTGTGCGATTAAAGAAAATTATTTTTTCTTTTTCGCTTTTGCGTTTGGTAAATCAGTAATGCTACCTTCGTAAATTTCAGCAGCCATACCGATTGATTCGTACAGTGTTGGGTGAGCATGGATAGTCAATGCTAAATCTTCAGCATCACAGCCCATTTCAATTGCTAGGCCGATTTCACCCAGTAATTCACCACCGTTCACACCGACAACCGCACCACCGATAACACGGTTAGATTGCTTGTCGAAAATCAGTTTAGTCATACCTTCAGAGCAATCAGATGCGATTGCACGGCCTGATGCTGCCCATGGGAAAGTCGCAACTTCATAGCTGATGTTTTGTTCTTTCGCTTCTTTCTCAGTTAAACCAACCCAAGCAACTTCTGGTTCAGTATAAGCGATAGATGGAATAACTTTCGGGTCAAAGTAATGTTTCAGACCAGAGATAACCTCTGCGGCAACGTGACCTTCGTGAACACCTTTGTGAGCCAACATTGGTTGACCAACGATATCACCGATAGCGAAAATGTGCGGAACGTTAGTACGCATTTGTTTATCGACATGGATAAAGCCACGGTCATCAACTTCAACGCCTGCTTTGCCTGCATCTAAGTTTTTACCGTTAGGAACACGGCCGATAGCTACTAATACAGCATCATAACGTTGTGGTTCTGCGGAAGCTTTTTTACCTTCCATAGAAACGTAGATACCATCTTCTTTCGCTTCAACAGCTGTGACTTTAGTTTCTAACAGTAGGTTGAATTTTTTACTGATTTGTTTGGTGAATACTTTAACCACATCTTTGTCAGCCGCTGGGATGACTTGGTCAAACATTTCAACCACATCGATTTGAGAACCCAGTGCATGATACACAGTTCCCATTTCTAAACCGATAATACCCCCACCCATAACCAGCAGACGCTCAGGAACTTCTGTCAGTTCTAACGCATCAGTTGAATCCCAAATACGTGGGTCTTCATGAGGAATGAATGGTAATTGAATTGGACGTGAACCCGCTGCAATAATTGCGTTATCGAAGTTGATAGTCGTGCTACCGTTTTCGCCTTCAACAACCAGTGTATTTGCACCAGTGAATTTACCTAGACCGTTAACCACGTTAACTTTACGGCCTTTCGCCATACCAGCCAGACCACCCGTCAGCTGATTGATCACTTTTTCTTTCCATAAGCGAACTTTAGAGATATCCGTTTTTGGCTCACCAAATACGATACCGTGTTCTGCTAATGCTTTTGCTTCTTCGATCACTTTTGCAACATGCAATAAAGCTTTTGAAGGGATACAGCCAACGTTTAAACAAACACCACCAAGGGTTGAATAACGTTCTACTAAAACAGTTTCTAAACCTAAGTCAGCGCAACGGAAAGCCGCAGAATAACCTGCAGGGCCTGCACCAAGCACAACGACTTGGGCTTTAATTTCAGTACTCATCATGACCTCTTTTTGTTTTGTCCAGCGGTACTGCTGAATAAACGATCTTCCACTGGAAAAGTACACACCGAGAGCAGTTTACAGAATTGTTAACACCCTGAAAAGGCTCATTTCGTGATGTAACTCCCAACCTTTCGTAGCAGCAGCAAAAAATTCTGCCTCAGCCTAAATAAGACAGACCGGCTTATTCGCCGGTCTTATTATTTACATCACTAAACGGCGAATATCGCTCATTAATTGCCCTACTAGGGTGATGAAGCGCGCTCCATCAGCCCCATCGATGACACGGTGGTCAAAGGACAGTGACATTGGCAGGATCAGGCGAGGAACAAACTCGCTACCATTCCAAACAGGTTTCATTGAAGAACGTGACAGCCCCATAATAGCAACTTCAGGTGCGTTCACGATTGGTGCAAAACCAGTTGTACCGATACCACCAAGGCTAGAAATGGTGAAACATCCGCCTTGCATATCAGACGCAGTGAGTTTACCTGCACGCGCTTTCTTAGAAACTTCCATCAGTTCACGAGATAACTCTAAAATACCTTTTTTGTTAACGTCTTTGAAGACAGGAACAACGAGGCCATTTGGAGTATCAACTGCAATACCGATGTTGATATATTTTTTCAGGAACAGACGCTGCGCATCTTCAGAAATGGAGCTATTAAAGCGTGGCATTTCTTCCAGAGCACGAGCAACCGCTTTCATGACAAAAACTAATGGTGTGATTTTCACATCCAGTTTTTTCTTCTCAGCTTCTTTGTTTTGTTGCTTACGGAACTCTTCAACTTCAGTGGTATCCACTTCTTCCATCAGTGTAACATGTGGGATCATCACCCAGTTACGGCTTAAGTTAGCGCCAGAAATCTTTTGGATACGCCCCAGTTCAACTTCTTCGACTTCACCGAATTTGCTGTAATCCACTTTCGGCCATGGCAGCATACCTGGTAAACCGCCACCTGCAGCTGCAGGAGCTTCCGCACGTTTTACTGCATCTTTCACGTAAGCTTGAACGTCTTCACGCAGGATACGACCCTTACGGCCTGTACCTTTCACTTTCGCTAAGTTAACACCAAATTCACGCGCTAAGCGGCGAATGACTGGAGTTGCATGGATGTATGCATCATTTTCAACAAATTCAGTTTTGTTGTCAGTTGCTTTCGCTGGCGCTGCTTGTGCAGGAGCTGCCGCAGGAGCCGGAGCAGACGGTTGAGCAGCTGGAGCCGCTGCTGGAGCTGCACCTGCCACTTCAAAGGTCATAATCAGCGAGCCAGTTTTCACTTTATCGCCAGTCGCAATTTTAATTTCTTTAACTGTTCCCGCAAATGGCGCTGGTACTTCCATTGAAGCTTTGTCGCCTTCAACCGTAATGATTGATTGCTCAGCGGAAACAGTATCACCCACTTTGACCATCACTTCGGTAACTTCAACTTCATCGCCGCCGATGTCAGGAACATTAACATCTTTAATTGCTGAAGCTGTTGTAGCTGCTGGTGCCGCTGCTTGTGCAACAGGAGCCGCAGCAGGTGCCGCGCCTGCAACTTCAAATACCATGATCAGCGAGCCAGTTTTCACTTTATCGCCAGTCGCAATTTTGATTTCTTTGACCGTTCCAGCAAATGGCGCAGGAACTTCCATTGAGGCTTTATCACCTTCAACTGTAATTAAAGATTGCTCAGCTTCTACTTTGTCACCGACTTTAACCATGATTTCAGTAACTTCAACTTCATCGCCACCGATATCTGGTACAGCAACATCTTTAGATGCTGCTGCGCTTGGTGCTGCCGCTGGAGCCGCAGGGGCTTCTGCAGGAGCAGGCGCTGCGGCGCCCGCCTCTGCTTCGAATACCATGATTAATTTGCCTGTTGTCACTTTATCGCCAACAGCAATTTTAATTTCTTTTACCACACCCGCTTGTGGAGATGGGACTTCCATAGAAGCCTTATCACCTTCAACGGTAATAAGTGATTGCTCTGCTTCTACTTTGTCGCCAACTTTAACCATCACTTCGGTGACTTCAACTTCATCAGCACCGATATCAGGCACTTGGATTTCAATAGACATTGATTTTTACCTCTTATGCCAAACGTGGGTTAACTTTATCTGGGTTGATGTTGTATTTTTTAATCGCTTCTTCAACGACTTTTACATCAATCTCACCACGTTTAGCTAATTCACCTAACGCTGCAACGATCACATAGGATGTATCCACTTCAAAGTGGTGACGCAGGTTTTCACGACTGTCTGAACGACCGAAACCATCTGTACCCAGAACACGGTAATCACTTGCAGGAACATATGTACGAACTTGTTCTGCGAACAGTTTCATGTAGTCAGTTGATGCAACGGCTGGTGCGTCATTCATCACTTGTGCAATGTATGGAACGCGTGGTGCTTCAGATGGATGCAGCATGTTCCAACGCTCACAGTCTTGGCCATCACGAGCCAATTCAGTGAAAGAAGTCACACTATAGACATCAGAACCAATTCCATATTCTGCAGACAGAATGTCAGCGGCTTCACGCACGTGGCGCATCATAGAACCTGAACCTAACAACTGAACTTTACCTTTGCTACCTTCAACAGAAGCCAGTTTATAGATACCTTTACGGATACCTTCTTCTGCACCTTCTGGCATTGCTGGCATATGATAGTTTTCATTCAGCGTCGTGATGTAGTAGTAAACGTTTTCTTGTTTCTCACCGTACATACGCTCTAAACCGTTTTGCATAATGACAGCAACTTCATAAGCAAATGCAGGGTCATAAGAAATACAGTTAGGGATAGTCAGTGATTGAATATGGCTATGGCCATCTTCATGCTGTAGGCCTTCACCATTCAGTGTTGTACGGCCTGAAGTACCACCGATTAAGAAACCGCGTGCTTGCTGGTCACCCGCTGCCCACATCAAGTCACCAATGCGTTGGAAACCAAACATTGAGTAGTAGATATAGAATGGGATCATTGGCAGGTTGTTAGTGCTGTATGATGTCGCAGCCGCTAACCAAGAAGAACCCGCACCCAGCTCATTGATACCTTCTTGCAGGATTTGACCTTTCGAGTCTTCTTTATAGTAAGCAACTTGCTCACGGTCTTGCGGAGTATATTGCTGACCTTTAGGACTATAGATACCGATTTGACGGAATAGGCCTTCCATACCAAATGTACGCGCTTCATCAGCGATAATTGGTACTAAACGCTCTTTGATCGATTGGTTTTTCAACATGACGTTCAGCGCACGAACGAACGCGATAGTTGTTGAAATTTCTTTAGATTGTTCTTCCAATAATTGGCTGAAATCTGCCAGTGCTGGGATATCTAATTTTTCGTCAAAGGTTGAGCGACGAGCGGGTAAATAACCACCTAACGCTTGACGGCGCTCATGCAGATATTTGTACTCTTCGGAATCTTTTTCAAACGTAATGTATGGCAGTTTTTCAATTTGCTCATCAGCAACTGGTACATTGAATTGATCACGGAAATGACGAACGCCATCCATGTTCATTTTCTTCACTTGGTGAGCAATATTTTTACCTTCTGCAGTTTCACCCATACCATAACCTTTGATGGTTTGCGCTAAAATAACAGTTGGTTTACCTTTCGTTTCTTGTGCTTTTTTGAATGCTGCGTACACTTTCTTCGGATCGTGACCACCACGGTTCAGAGCCCAAATTTCATCATCAGTCATATCTTTAACTAATGCTGCAGTTTCTGGGTAACGATTAAAGAAATGCTCACGTACGTATGCACCGTCACGCGATTTAAAGGTTTGGTAGTCGCCGTCTAAGGTTTCGTTCATTAATTGAACAAGTTTACCGCTCGTGTCTTTACGCAGTAATTCATCCCAACGGTCGCCCCACATAACTTTGATAACTTGCCAGCCAGCACCATTAAAGATACCTTCTAGTTCATTAACAATTTTACCATTACCTGTAACTGGGCCATCTAAACGTTGCAAGTTACAGTTGATAACAAATACTAAGTTATCTAATTTATCGCGAGTGGCGATAGTAATTGCACCTTTAGATTCTGGCTCATCCATCTCACCATCACCTAGGAATGCATATACGCGCTGAGCTGATGTATCTTTCAGTCCGCGGTTATCAAGATATTTCAGGAACTTAGCTTGATAGATAGCATTAATTGGACCCAGACCCATTGATACGGTCGGGAACTGCCAGAAGTCAGGCATTAATTTAGGGTGTGGATAAGAAGACAGACCATTTCCACCAATTTCTTGACGGAAGTTATTCATTTGCTCCTCAGTTAAGCGACCTTCCAAGAACGCACGTGCGTAAATACCTGGAGAAATGTGGCCTTGGAAGAAGACTAAGTCCCCGCCGTCATTGTTATTATGCGCGCGGAAGAAGTGGTTAAAGCACACTTCATACAAAGTTGCTGATGACTGGAAAGAAGCCATGTGGCCACCCAGCTCTAAGTCTTTTTTGGAAGCACGTAAAACAGTCATTACTGCGTTCCAACGAATTGCAGAGCGAATACGGCGCTCTAAATCCATGTTACCAGGGTATGCCGGCTCATCTTCAACAGCTATTGTGTTGATGTAATCAGAATGACCAGATGCGCCAGCGGCAATATTAACACCGCCTTTACGCGCTTCGCTTAATACCTGTTCGATAATAAACTGAGCACGATCAACACCTTCTTCACGGATGACCGATTCAATCGCCTGTAGCCAGTCGCGAGTTTCAATCGGATCCACGTCATTTTTTAACATATCTGACATGGTGTATTCCTTATCTGTTATCTATTTTATATGTTTATGTGGAGCCTATCTTCCTGCTATTTTTCCAGTTGCCGTAAAACAGCGGGAAGATAGGCCCTGATGTAGTTGCCGCTTTAACTCTCAATTAGAGTATTCACAATAATATAGACGCAGCAGTCAGGATCTATATTATTAATTCAAATCAGGATGTTGCTGTAACCGACGTAAAGAACGTTCTCTGCGAGTTTGCTCTCGGCTAATATCCAACAGTAAATCTTCGATAAAGGCTAAGTGACGATGAGAAGCTTCACGTGCCTTTTCGGGCTCTCTTGCCATTATAGCGGCAAAAATCTGTGCTCGATGTTCACTAACTGCTTTATACATTTCTTTACGGGTATATAAGAACTCAAAATTCTGACGAATATTTTGTTCTAACATCGGGATCATACAGCGCAATAGGTGCAGCAAAACGACATTATGAGCAGCTTCAGTTACAATTAATTGATATTGTAATACCGCATCTGACTCTGCTTCTAATCCACCATTTTCTTCTTGCGCTGTCTTAATTAATTCATAGCTTTGCCGAATCCGCTCAAGATCCTCATCTGTACCACGAAGTGCCGCATAATACGCAGCAATACCTTCAAGGGCATGGCGAGTTTCAAGAAGATCGAATTGAGATTCAGGATTGCCTTCAAGTAGCTGAGCTAAAGGGTCACTAAAGCTTTGCCACATTTTCTTTTGCACGAATGTTCCGCCACCTTGGCGGCGAGATAAAAGGCCTTTCGCCTCTAACGTTTGAATTGCTTCACGCACTGATGGTCGAGATACGTCAAACTGTTTTGCAAGTTCGCGCTCAGGAGGCAGCTTTTCGCCAGGGCGTAGTGTCCCTTCGAAAATAAGATGTTCGAGACGCTGCTCTATTACATCTGATAACTTTGGTTGGCGAATTTTACCGTAAGTCATAATCTGCCATATTCATGAGTGAGTAATTATTGATTACGTATTACCCAGTGTTAATTGGTAATACCAATTTATTTATGGGTTAATAAAGTAACAAAGTATTCACTATCTGTCCATAAAGACCTTGCGCTAAATCATAAAATCCTGCAAATCTTAACAATTTTTTTTAATATTTAGCATGAATTGATAACTAAATATGCAATTTGACATGACATATTTTAACATTAAAACCGACTTATTATGCTTTAAAATAGAAACTGAATCGTTAAACCAACCAATAAATTGAATTTAAATTCATTAATAGTAATTATTTAACCAAATAATGCCATTGGCAGTACTTTTTACTCATCAAGACCACAATGATGTTAATAAATAGTTAAATTCACAACCACTTTTAAACTTAACTTAAATTCATTTGGTTAAATTACACTCAAACCTATCCCTTATCATCTTAGAATAAAGTTGATGTAGAAAATAAAATAGCGTTGTAATGTTTCAATTGATAGGTGGATAAAGGAACTGCATAATGCGCCAACTGACTAGGGGCTACAAAATATTTTGTTGTAACCCCATAAAGATTTAAATCAACACCAAGATACTGTTAGTTAACAAGTAAGCTAGATTCCTAAAACCTGCTTAACGTAAACAGCTACTCAAGATAAAGCTACATCAACAATACTATAACTTAGGATCTTAGCTGAGATAGCTTGGTGTGTCACACCATATAGCTTAATGATTTTTATCAATAAAACGCATAGATAAATCCATGGCTTTAATATGTTTGGTTAGCGCACCAACAGAAATAAAATCAACCCCTGTTTCTGCGAACTCTGTTATTGTGTCTAAGGTAACATCGCCAGAAACTTCAAGTGCAGCCTTTCCTGCCGTTAACACCACAGCTTCTTTCATCATGACTGGAGTAAAGTTATCTAACATGATGATATCCGCTTGCGCTTTTAAGGCTCGTAATAACTCATCTAAACTTTCAACTTCAATTTCTATTGGGACATCTGGATGCGCGCTACGCGCTAATTCAACAGCTCGTTCGACTGAACCAGCTGATATAATATGGTTTTCTTTTATTAAGTAGGCATCAGATAAACCTAAGCGATGGTTAAACCCACCCCCCATCAATACTGCATATTTTAAAGCAGTCCTTAAGCCCGGGATAGTTTTACGTGTATCAAGTAACTTAGCTCTTGTACCTGCGATTTGTTTTACATATTCAGCAGTAATACTTGAAACAGAAGAAAGCGTTTGAATAAAATTCAAAGAGGTGCGCTCACCTGTTAGTAAAATTTGTGATGGCCCCTGCATCTCGCAGAGAACTTGGTTAGGAGTAACGGTTTCACCATCTTGAACTTTCCAATCAATTTTGACTTGCCCACCAAGTTGAAGAAAGACCTCATCTAACCATTGCTTCCCACAAAAAACGCCATGTTCGCGGGTAATAATTCTAGCACTCGCTTGCGCATCTATGTTTAACAGCTGACCAGTGATATCTTTTTTATAATCAATAGACTGACCTAAATCTTCTTTCAAAGCCACACTGACCATAAAAGGAATATCAATTTGTAACCGCTCAAAAAGCATTTCACGTCTTTGCTGTTCATCATATCGCCGTATCGTCATTTTTAACTCCAAAATATGCACTCGCTTTGTTTCATCTATGCTAATCTTTTCGTTTGCAGATAACGAGTGTTAACAAAAAAAGAAAAGAGAATACTATGGATAACGATATGAAAATACACAATGGTTGGCTAAATAATGTGACTCATATCCCTTCTCCACATTATGATGAGCGCCCCACAAATACCATACCTTCTCTGTTAGTCATTCATAATATCAGCCTTCCACCTGGCCAATTTGGTGGCCCTTATATAAATCAATTATTTACAGGGACTTTAAACCCTGATGAACATCCATTTTTTAATGAAATCAAACATCTTCGCGTTTCAGCTCATTGCTTAATACGCCGTGACGGCACCATCATTCAATATGTCCCCTTTCATTTACGAGCTTGGCATGCTGGGCAGTCTTCCTACCAAGGCCAAGAAAAATGTAACGATTTTTCTATTGGTATTGAACTAGAAGGTACTGATTTTGAACCATTTACCGAAGTACAATATCAATCCCTTACTTATTTAACTAATTTACTTATAGTTGAGTATCCACTAATTAAAAATAATATTACCGGCCACAGTAATATTGCTCCTGGTCGCAAAACAGATCCTGGCCCATTTTTTAATTGGACACATTATAAAAGTAAACTAAATAATTAATGATTGAATTATTGCTCCGGGTAAAATCTATATTGATCTTACCCGTGAATACAAAACAGGCGCATTTATCTTCACTTAATTTATCAACAAATCCCACTTTCTATTTTATCTTTATTATTTATTGCGAAGCTGCTCGAATAAAAATGCAATCTAATTTATTTTTCAATAAACATTTACAAAGTGCTTCGCACTGCTTTTTTTAACCTCTAACTTTAACTAAAAAATCTAATTATGATAAAACCTCACTTAACAACGGAGGTTTTTATTTATGAATCAACAAGGATTTTCACTTATTGAAATTATGGTAGTAATTGCAATTATATCAATTCTAAGTGCTATTGCGATCCCAGGCTATCAAAGCTATATGCAAAAAGCAGCAATTACCGATGTACTCCAAACCGTTATTCCTTATAAGAACAGTATAGAAATATGCAGTTTTAATCGAGGAAGCTTATTACAATGTAATGGAGGTAATGATGATATCCCTACCAATATAACGGGGAAATACATTAGTAAAATAGAAGTTAAATCTGGGGTTATTACGTTTTCTACTGACAAATCATTATCAGACTTAAAAGTCACATTAACACCAACCCTTCCAACTTTAGATAAACCCTTTAACTGGGCGGTTGTTTGCGAAAATAAAAATAATGCTAGCTTGAAATCACTATGTGAAAAAACATTTATCTTCTAATTGGGAATGTTTATGAATATAACTAAGAATGACCAATTTATTTATAAAGAGCTTAAGAGTTTATGCGATAGAAACTACATTATAATCATCGATTATAATCAAAAAAGGTTATCTATCGCTGTTGTTAAAAAACCAGATGATAACTTAATAGCCACATTGAAATTTATTGCTAGTGTCCCTGTTTGTTATGACATTTGGCCAAAAGAAAAAATAGACCATTATTTTAATAACACAGTACATGAAATAAATGAGGAGGAAACAAATTATCAATCACAAGAGCCTGAACTATTAAACACGTCATCACCGGCTATTAATTTCGTTGAAGAATTATTAAAAACAGCGGTTCATAAACGCTCATCTGATATACACCTTGAGCCAACCAAACAGGGGTTAAAAATTAGATTACGTGTAGATGGGAAGCTATATTTTATTTCTTCTCCCCCTTATGAAATTAATAGTGAGATCATTGCTCGTATAAAAATACTTGCAAAAATGAATATTGCGGAAAAAAGGCTTCCACAAGATGGTCAAATGAATTGGTACTTTGACGGACAAAATTATAGCATTCGCCTTTCGAGTATTCCGACCATTCATGGTGAAAAGTTAGTCTTACGTATTTTGAATACGCAATTAAAATATTCTTTAGAGCACATAGGGATGTGCTCTTCCCTTCTTGAGCGGTTAAAAGAATATTTAAATCGTCCACAAGGATTAATTTTAGTCACAGGGCCAACAGGAAGTGGTAAAACAGTAACACTTTATAGTTATCTAGAATATTTAAATCAATCCTCAAGAAATATAACAACCATTGAGGACCCTATTGAAATCCCCCTACAAGGGATCAACCAAACCCAAGTCAATGAAAAATACAAACTTAATTTTTCTTTTATTTTGAGGGCACTTCTACGGCAAGACCCTGATGTTATTATGATTGGTGAAATCCGTGATGAAGAAACTGCTAAGATTGCGACCCGAGCGGCTCAAACTGGTCATCTAGTTTTGTCAACATTGCACACCAATTGTACAATTAGTGCTATAGAGCGAATGAATCAATTGGGGATAGAAAATAGTCAACTTAAATCCTGTTTAAAAATGGTTATTGCACAGAGGTTGGTACGAAAACTTTGCCCTCACTGCAAAGAAACAATACCTACAAAAACTGAATTGCATAATAACCATATAATCAATGAATGGTCCTCAAAAGGCTGTGAGCTTTGTTTTTCTGGTTTTATGGGAAGAACTGCAATTTATGAATACATAGATCAAAGCAATATCTGTGAAATCCTTAAAAATAATACATTAGAAAACCAAAATAATTTTGTTAGCCTTTTTAATGCAGGTATAGAATGCGTTGAAATGGGTAAAACCACGCTTCAAGAAATCTATTCTATTATCGGAAATGGAGTAAATTAACATGTTTATTTATTCATATATCGCCATTGATTTTAAAAATCAATTAAAACACAGTACACTAGTAGCAAAAAGTAAAAAACATGCTTTTATCAACATATCTGAAAGAAATTTAATTCCTATACAAATAAAATTAAAAACATTATTTACATTAGATAAGAAAAACATTAATTATCGAATTCATTTTTTTCATCAATTATCTTTATTATCATCATCAGGTATTAACCTAATACAATGTTTAAAAATATTGCATACTAACTGCCCCCTTCCCTTTTGGACTGATATCATTGAAAATTCAATAATCCATATTGAAAAGGGAGAGAAATTTTCACAATATTTAAAACAATACCCTACCATCTTTAATGACACAGTAATCAGTATTATTAGCATTGCCGAGAAAACAGGGCAGTACGAGGAAAGCTTTAGTACAATCAATTCAATTTTAGAGCATAACAATAAAGTATCTTTACTCATCAATAAATCGACACGATACCCAATAATTCTATCATCTTTTTCTATAATATTATTAGTCATTATGATGACCTATGTTGTTCCCCAATTTGAAAGTATCTATCAAAATGTTAGACACGAACTACCACTCATTACAAAAACTATAACTTTCATATCAAGTTTCCTAAGGGAATATTTACCCTACTTACTTAGTCTTATTCTATTTTTATTACCTTTCATATTTAAATATAAGGAAAAGGCACTGACCTTATTAAAAAAAACAATAATTCATTTACCTATATTAAAAAAATCATTACAACTTCACAATTTAAGTTTATATTTTTTAACGATGCATTCAACTATTAATGTAGGGTTATCATTATCTGAATGCTTAAAGTGCGCTATTCAAACCATTAATAATAATCAATATAACAAAGACTGCAAACACGTACATATGTCGGTACATAAAGGAGAATTACTCTCCTATGCTATGAGGCAAACTAAGTTTTTTCCTGATTTAGCTGTACAGCTAATGTCTATTGCTGAAGAATCTGGAAAAATACACTATTTTTCCAATTATTTATTCAAATATTATTCAGAGCAATATATTTTCATTACCGAAAAAAACCTAAAAAACCTTGAACCCATTTTACTCGTTTTAATTGCTATACTCGTGGGTATCGTCATGCTAGCAATGTATCTACCTATATTTAATTTAGGTAATGTTATAACTGAGTTATAAATAATTTAAGATAGATATTATATTTTTTCTTTAAGATATAATATATCGATTTGTTTTTTAACCTATTCACAGTAATATTACTTTGGGTGAAGACAAATGATTTATTTCAGTGTAATCTGTTTTTTTTCAACGAGTAAATGAATAATCATATGCCTTATATAGTTGCTTTAACAGGTGGTATTGGAAGTGGTAAAACAACTGTTGCAAACGAGTTTGCTAAACTTGGGGTTCCCCTAGTTGATGCGGATGTGATTGCACGACAAGTTGTTGAGCCTAACAGCCCAGCTCTAGAAAGCATTACACGCCACTTCGGTAAGGATGTCATTCTTCCCAACGGGGCGCTAAATAGGCAGCGCTTAAGAGAAATTGTTTTTTCCAAACCCGATGAAAAAAAATGGCTGAATTCTCTGCTTCATCCATTGATCCAACAAGAAACGCAAAAACAATTTCAACAAATAAATTACCCTTATGTATTATGGGTAGTCCCTTTATTAATTGAAAATAATATTCATCATTTGGCAGATAGGGTATTAGTTGTTGATGTTACTGTTGAAGAACAAATTCAACGAACTCTAAAAAGAGATAAGACCAGTTTAGAACAAGTTACTAATATACTTAATGCACAAGTCAGCCGTGAAAAACGACTTGATTATGCGAATGATATAATAACAAACTATTCTCATGACACGGATCTCTCAGACAAGGTAGCCGCTTTTCATAACCAGTACTTAACACTAGCAAAAATAAAAAAATAGGAATTAAAATGGGCGAATTAATTGCAACAAATTTTATTACTTATGAATACCCAATGAATGAAAAAATTCGTTCGTGGTTGCGCCTTGAAACACTTGTATCTCAAATTTATGAGCTAAGTAATATTACTTCCTACTCTACTGGTATTGCCTTTTTTCGTTCTGTTTCAGAATTAATTGAAATCCTTGATAGAGGAGAAGTACGTTCTGAACTCATGAAAGAGCTAGAAAAACAACGAGTTCAATTAGCTAATTGGGCCGAGGCTCCTAATGCCGATAACCAATTAATTTCTACATTGCTGGAACAATTATCTGATACAACTTCCAAATTGATGTCAGCCTCACGTTTTGGTCACCATTTACGAACAGATAAAATTATTAGTATGGTGCGCCAACGGTTAAGTATCCCTGGTGGCTGCTGTGGCTTCGACCTCCCCACTTTACAGCTTTGGTTAAATATTCCACAAATTGAAAGAAATAAAACCATCAATGGATGGCTGCAAAGCCTTGACCCTCTGAATAATGCATTAAAAACAGTCCTCACATTAATTCGTCAAAGTGGCAATTTTGAGGTAAAAGAATCTCATAATGGTTTTTATCAAGATAACGTCGAGGGCAAAGAGTTACTGCGTATCAAATTACCAATTGAGCACCTCATTTACCCACAAATTTCAGGTCATAAAACACGATTTGCTTTACGCTTTCTACATATCGACAGTGAGAATGGTATACTTCCAGATGTAATTAGTTTTGAGTTATCCTGTTGCTAGCTAGAGATAGATATTTATGAGTGAAATCATTGAAGTAAACTGCCCAACATGTAAAAAGATAGTTGTTTGGAATGAAAACAGCCCTTTCCGCCCATTTTGCAGTAAGCGTTGTCAACTTATTGACCTTGGTGAGTGGGCTAGTGAAGAAAAAAGAATTGCTAGTCAAGGGGATATATCTGACAGCGATGACTGGAGTGAACAACCAGATAAATAAAACGTTAAGTCGCGACACAGTAAATTAAGTGGAAAATATATCATTGTGTATTTTCCACTTAATATCGATATCAGTTATTAAGCTGATTCACTTCTCTGCGTTAATAAATCGACAATAATACGGTTTGCCGGTGGGAACTCATCAGCAATAAGGTCATGCTGACAAACCCAACGCGAATCTTGCCCTTCTTTACCGTACGGTTCATTTTCCCACGCAGAAACGATAAAAAAATAGAGCGTAATGAAACGGTCATCAAACTCATGATCAACGCGATGAAATAACTCGCTCTTAGTCACTACAATTCCGACTTCTTCTTCAAGCTCACGAATTAATGCTGCTTCAGGAGATTCATTAACCTCAAGTTTTCCGCCTGGAAATTCCCAAAAGCCAGCCATATGCGTGCCTTCAGGGCGTTTAGTAATAAAAATTTGTTGCTGGGAATTACGAATAATTCCAGCCGCGATATGCAAATGTTTTTTTTCCATAATTTTTTCGTCAAAAAGGCGGGTTACCCCGCCTTTTTTATATTAATGAGTTAAAAATAAATTAATTTAAGCGACCGTGACATTGCTTATATTTTTTACCTGAGCCGCAAGGACAAGGATCATTACGACCAATTTTGTGACCTTGAGTTGCTATTTTAGCCTCGGTTTCAGTCATTAAAGATTCAGCACCCGCTTCATGGCTTAATTGTTGCCTTTTCGCTAAACGCTCAGCTTCTTCACGACGCTGTTGCTCTAATGCTTCAACCTCTTCAGGTAAGCGAACTTGTACCTTAGATAAAGTACTAATCACTTCATATTTCAATGCTTCAAGCATGTTAGCAAACATACTGAAAGATTCACGTTTGTATTCTTGTTTAGGATCTTTTTGCGCATAGCCACGCAAATGAATGCCTTGACGTAAGTAATCCATTGACGCTAAGTGCTCTTTCCATAATGTGTCTAATGTTTGCAACATGACACCTTTTTCGAAATTACGCATCGCTTCTGCGCCAACAATTTCTTCTTTACGATCATAAACTTCAATCGCTTTTGCCATAATACGTTCACGTAATGTTTCTTCGTGTAACTCTGGCTCTTTATCTAACCACTCTTTGATCGGTAAGTCGAGGTCAAAATCATTGACTAAACGTTGGTGTAGCCCTTCAATGTCCCACATTTCTTCAAGTGATTGAGGTGGAATATAGGCATCCATCGTAGTGGTTAATACATCTTCACGGATACTATCAACCGTTTCTTTAATGTCACCGCCATCCAGTAATTCATTACGCTGAGTATAAATCGCACGACGTTGGTCACTTGCAACATCATCATATTCAAGTAATTGTTTACGGATATCAAAGTTACGGCTTTCAACTTTACGTTGTGCATTAGCAATAGCTTTGGTCACCCATGGGTGCTCAATAGCTTCACCAGGCTTCATACCTAACTTTTTCATCATTCCTGTAACGCGGTCTGAGGCAAAAATACGCATCAGCGCATCTTCCATTGATAGGTAAAAACGAGATGAACCCGCATCCCCTTGACGCCCTGCACGACCACGTAACTGGTTATCGATACGACGTGACTCATGACGCTCAGTACCAATAATATGTAAACCACCTGCGGCTAAAACAGCATCATGGCGAACTTTCCAGTTTGCTTTGATTTCATCAATTTGCTCTTGAGTTGGTTCTTCTAATGCAGCAACTTCAGTTTGCCAGCTGCCGCCTAACATAATGTCAGTACCACGACCGGCCATGTTAGTTGCAATCGTTACTGCGCCAGCTTGACCTGCGTTTGCGATGATATCCGCTTCCATTGCATGGAATTTTGCATTCAATACATTGTGAGCAATTTTAGCTTTTTTCAAAGCATTAGAAATTAATTCAGATTTTTCGATAGAAATCGTACCAACAAGAACAGGTTGCCCATTGGCGGTTCTCTCACGAATATCTTCAATAATTGCCGCAAACTTATCCGCTTCGTTCATATAAACGAGGTCTGGTAAATCTTTACGAACCATTGGACGGTTAGTTGGGATAACAATTGTATCAAGTTTATAAATTGAGCTAAACTCAAATGCTTCGGTATCCGCAGTACCCGTCATACCTGCAAGTTTTTCATATAAACGGAAATAGTTCTGGAAAGTAATTGAAGCCAAGGTTTGGTTTTCATTTTGAATTTCAACCCCTTCTTTTGCTTCAACTGCTTGGTGTAAGCCATCAGACCAACGACGCCCTTCCATTGTACGGCCCGTATGTTCGTCAACAATGACAATTTGGCCATCTTTTACAATATAATCAACGTCTAAGGTAAACAATGCGTGAGCACGTAAGCCTGCCATTACATGGTGCATTAACATGATGTTAGAAGGTGAATATAAAGATTCTCCTTCATCCATTAAGCCTTCTTTTGCGAGAAGTTCTTCGATTAATACTAGCCCACGTTCTGTTATGGTCACTTGGCGTGCTTTTTCATCGACAGAGAAATGACCTTCCCCTTGGAAAGTATCGGAATCTTCTTTCTCTTGACGTTGCAAATATGGAATAAGTTTATCTACTTTTTGGTACAGTTCAGAACTGTCTTCCGCAGGACCTGAGATAATCAGCGGTGTACGTGCTTCATCGATAAGAATTGAGTCGACCTCATCCACCAAAGCATAATGCAATTTACGCTGAACACGCTCTTCTGGACTAAATGCCATGTTGTCACGTAAGTAGTCAAAACCAAATTCATTGTTAGTACCATAAGTAATATCTGCCGCATACGCTTCACGTTTTGCAGGGGGAGCCATACCTGGCAGGTTGATACCCACAGTTAAACCTAAAAATTCAAATAATGGACGGTTATTCTCAGCATCACGCTTGGCTAAGTAGTCATTCACCGTAACTACGTGAACCCCTTTGCCACTTAATGCGTTGATATAAGCTGGTAATGTTGCCGTTAATGTTTTACCTTCCCCCGTACGCATTTCTGCGATACAGCGTTCATTCAGTACCATCCCACCAATAAGCTGTACATCAAAGTGACGCATACCAAATACACGTTTACTTGCTTCGCGAACTGTTGCAAATGCCTCAGGAATGATGCTTTCTAAACTTTCACCTTTTGTTAAACGCTCACGAAACTCCACCGTTTTTGCTTTTAGTTCATCATCAGATAACTTTTCGAAATCGGGTTCAAGACGATTAATTTTTTCAACTTCTTTACGTAAACGGCGCAGCGTACGGTCATTACGACTACCAAAAACTTTGGTCAAAATCTTTGTTAACATATTTTAATCTCTAATAATAAATTAATTGTTTTAAATTTTATGGCGCAAGACAGCACAGCAATAAGCTGGCTTGCCATCAATGAAGATTAAGCTGTTAACGGGCCGGCACGAATGCCGTGGACTTGGGCAATCCAAATTGCAGGTTGGTAGGCAATAATATGGGGATAGTTATAATGACTAAATTGGATAACACTTTCATCCCACTGAAGTGAACGCTGTGCTAACATGGCATACAGCGTATCTAGCATCAACTGTGGGACAATAAGCTTTTCAGTCTCTTCTGCTGCCGTGTTTACATCATCGTCTTCCGTTGCCGAAAAAGCAAAAGTAAGCTGCCGAATGACATTCCTTACCGCATGTTGCTGCCAGTAATTAACTGAATAGGATGACGATGAAGATGAAGAGCGCTGAGAATTCTGTTGAGAAAATAAATTGTCAAAGGCATTAACAGCTTGGCTCTGGCGATTAACGGGGGAAGAGTTAACCTGTGTGTGTTGAGATTCTGATAACGCATTTAAAATTGTAGGCAAACCGACACCCGTGGCAACCACACCTAATAGCAGGTGGGACCAAAAGTATTTTCTTCCGAGTTGTCGCCAAAAATTTAAAATGCCCATCAAACTCTTATATAATGAATAAGTGACAAAATTATTATTTGTAATTCGTTGTTTCATTCTCAGCCGGAGCTAAAAATGAGAGATAGTCATCCACAAGCACTTTTTGATGTTCTTGAAGGATCATTAGCAACATCATCGAACACTTTACAAACTATTCAGCGTAATGCAAAAGCAATTATCAAACTAAATCGTACTGTAAAAGGGTTACTGCCGGCTGAAATCAAACCCATGTGCCGTGTTGCAAACTACCGTAATAATATTATGGTCATTGAAGTGGCAAATGCCAGTTGGATGACCCGACTTAATTACGAAAAACTCAATCTTCTTTCCGCATTAAGAACGTCCATTCTACCATCTTTATCTTCTATCGACATCAGAATCAATCCCGATCTTATGCGAAAATCGAGGCAAAATAGCTCAGTAACTAAGCAAACGGCCTCAATGAGTCAAAAAACGAACGAACGTCAGATAAGTACACAAACCGCAAAAGCACTTTTGAAATTAGCAGAAAATAGTCCGAAAGGATTAAAAGAAAGATTTGAGCGGCTGGCAGCACTAGCCGGAGAGAGTACTAGTGCAACCAACAGAAAGGACTAACTTCGATTAGCTTTCGAAGATAGCTGCATAATTAAGTCTTATGCAAACACCGTTGAAGGTGCTTTGAATGCAACAGGCAATTGAGCTTCATCTTCAAATGTGACGAGATCCCAAGCTGATTCTTTCGCTAAAACTGCTTGTAACAGCTTGTTATTCAAAGCGTGGCCTGATTTAAATGCGGTGAACGCACCAATAATGTTATGCCCACACATGAATAAATCACCAATTGCATCCAACATTTTGTGACGAACGAATTCATCTTCAAAACGTAAACCATCTTCGTTAAGTACTTTATAGTCATCAACAACGATGGCGCAGTCAAAACTACCGCCTAAGCACAAGCCTTTTGATTGCAGATATTCAATATCACGCATAAAGCCAAAAGTACGCGCACGGCTAATTTGATTTACAAATGATTCCGCTGAGAAATCAAGTGAGTAGCGTTGTGTGCTACTATCAATCGCTGGATGCTGAAAATCAATTGTGAAATCAAGGCTAAACCCATTATAAGGTCGCATTTCAGCCCATTTATCACCATCTTCAACACGTACTGTTTCTTTTATACGTAAAAATTTCTTAGCACAATTTAATTCTTCAATACCGCCATCAAGCAGTAAGAATACAAATGGTGCGGCACTGCCATCCATAATAGGGATTTCAGGCGCATTGACTTCAATAACAATGTTATCGATACCTAACCCTGCTAAGGCAGCATTCAAATGCTCAACAGTCGAAATACGCACGTTATCTTCATTCACTAAGCAAGTACATAACATGGTGTCACGAACTGATTTCGCATCTGCCGGAAAATCAACCGGTGGATTAAGGTCAGTACGACGGTAGATGACCCCGGTATTGGCCGGCGCTGGACGTAATGTAAGCGTAACTTTCTTGCCGGTATGTAAACCAACACCAGTCGCTGTAATAATACGTTTTAGTGTCCGTTGTTTGATCATCGTATTTTTCTCGCAATGTTATAAGTCCTACTGATCATCATACAAGATAATCAGTAGGAAATTTTAGCACAAAAAGCGGAGAAACCAATATAAATAAAATTAATCGGCCTGCTTACGCAAGAACGCAGGAATATCAAGATAATCTGGTTCTTTATTTGTTTGCGTATTTTGGTCGTTGACCGCTTTAGCCGCTGGCTTCTCTTCTGTTAATGAAGACATGCTATTTTGCATTTGCTGATAGCGCTGTTCCATTGACGCCTGCTGAGACATCTTGTTGCTAACTAAAGTAATTTCTGGACGTTTGTCCATACCAATACCTGTAGCAACAACAGTGACACGCAGTTCTTCGTGCATTTCTGGGTCAAGGGATGTACCGATTACCACCGTTGCATTATCAGATGCGAAGGCACGAATAGTGTTACCTACCGTTTCAAACTCATCTAAACGCAGGTCGAAACCAGCCGTGATATTAACTAATACACCACGTGCGCCAGACAGGTCGATATCTTCAAGTAGTGGACTAGAAATAGCCATTTCCGCCGCTTCTTCTGCTCTATCTTCACCACGAGCAACCCCTGACCCCATCATTGCGTAACCCATTTCTGACATCACAGTACGCACATCAGCAAAGTCTACGTTCATTAAACCAGGGCGAGTAATCAGCTCAGCGATACCCTGTACTGCACCTTTTAGTACGTCATTTGCCGCACCGAAAGCATCCAGTAATGAGATACCACGACCAAGTACTTTTAATAATTTATCATTTGGGATAGTGATCAATGAGTCAACATGTTTTGACAACTCAGTGATACCCGCTTCTGCGAATGCCATGCGCTTTTTACCTTCGAAATTGAAAGGCTTAGTCACAACAGCAACTGTCAGAATACCCAATTCTTTGGCAACTTCGGCAACAACCGGAGCTGCACCAGTCCCTGTACCGCCGCCCATACCCGCTGCGATAAAGACCATATCTGCGCCATCTAAAGCATTACGCAGCGCCTCACGGTCTTCTTCAGCGGCATTACGGCCGACTTCAGGGTTTGCACCCGCACCCAGACCTTTGGTAATACCTGTACCGATCTGGATAGTTTGTCCAACTGCGGTTTTACGCAGCGCCTGTGCGTCTGTATTGACAGCGAAGAACTCAACGCCTTCAATACGTTCACGCACCATGTGTTCAACGGCGTTGCCGCCGCCGCCGCCAACGCCGATGACTTTAATCACCGCATCGTTGGTTAGCTCCATTGGTTCAAACATAATGTCTCTCCGTTTTGTGCTTACTACTTTTGAAGCTAATAATATGCTTCTTTATCAAAATTAAAATTCTTTTCTCAGCCAGCTAGTCACTTTACTGAACCAACCGCTAACTGATGCACGTTTTTCTGTCTCGGTATCATCGCCTAGATGGCTTTCTTTACCGTAATGCAGAAGCCCTACTGCTGTTGAGTAATATGGCTCCTGCGCATAATCCGTTAAGCCTGTAATGTTGAGCGGTGTACCAATTCGGACTTGCGTATGAAACACTTTTTGCGCACATTCAACTAGACCATCAATTTGTGCGGCTCCACCTGTCAACACGATACCAGCAGCCAAATGGTGTTTGACACCTTGTTGACGTAACTGTTCCTGTAAATTTAAAATTTCTTCATTTACTAAGTTTAACAGCTCAGTATACCTTGGCTCGATCACTTCTGCTAAGGTTTGACGCTGTAAACTTCTTGGTGGTCGCCCACCAACACTTGGTACTTCAACGGTTTCATCTTTACTAACAATAGAACCAACTGCACAACCATGGCGCACTTTAATGGCTTCTGCATCACTGGGTGGTGTTCCAAATGCATATGCGATGTCACTTGTCACCACATTGCCTGCATATGGAATCACTTTCGTATGGCGTAAAGCCCCGCCAGTATAAACCGCCATGTCCATTGTGCCGCCACCGATATCGACGACACATACACCTAATTCACGTTCATCTTCCGTTAAAACGCTATAACTTGCAGCGAGACCGGCAAAAATAAGCTGATCAACTTTTAGCCCACAACGTTCAACGGCTTTAACGATATTCTTCGCCATATCGTTATGGCAGGTGATCAAATGAACTTTAGCTTGCATACGTACACCCGATAAACCAACTGGGTTTTTAATCCCTTCTTGGTAATCTATTGCAAATTCCTGTGGTATTACGTGCAAAATTCTGTGTTCATCACGTACACGTACCGATTTTGCTGTATGCACAACACTGTCAACATCTTCTTGCGTCACTTCTTCTTCTGAAACTGGCACCATACCAATCTCATTTTGACAACTGACGTGTTTACCCGATAGCGCAAGGTAAACCGATGAAATTTGGCAATCGGCCATTAATTCCGCCTGGTCAATGGCTCTTTGTACACATTTTACCACTGATTCAAGGTCGTTTACGCCACCTTTGTCCATTCCACGAGATGGACAACTTCCCACCCCAATAATATTAACCATACCATCGGGCAGAATTTCGCCAACAAGGGCTGATACCTTGGAAGTTCCAATCTCAAGGCCTACCACTAATTTTCTGTCCGTTGCTTTAATCATTTTTTCTGCCTAATTTTTGTTATTAGTCATCGTCTTTATTGTAACTCCGGTGGAGCATCGACCAATAGTGGCGCCCAGCCCACCGCAGCACCACTGGAATAACGTAAGTCAACATAGTCAACGCGTTTATCCGTTGTTTGCTGCAAAAGCGGATACAGTTCAAGGAACCGATTTAACCGCTCTGACACATCTTTCTTACCTAGTTCGATTCTAACATCGTTATCTAAAATAATTTGCCATGCATTTCTGGCTGTCATCGATAATGATTTTAACTTTAGGTTATGTGCTGCTAACGTGTTCTTAAAAACTGCAAATTCTTTAAGGACATCTTTTTGGCTACCTTGTGGCCCATACAGCAACACATAATCCCCTTTACCATTTTCGCTAACTGGCAAGTTAAATACTCTGCCTTGTTCATCTACCATGTTTTGGTCATTCCACCTAGCGAATGGGCGGTATTCAACAATGTGAATTTTCAATTCATCTGGCCATTGTTTACGCACCGTCACTTGGCGTACCCATGGCATCATGCTTATTTGGTTCTGGATAGCGTTGACATCAACGGTCATAAATGTCCCCGGCTGCCCTAACGCTAAAATGGCCTTTCTGACATCATCGTTTTTGGTGTAATGGCGCTCCCCCGTTAACACCAATTTAGACATCGGCAGCCTGTCAGCATCTTTCATCCAAGTCATCACCATCCAACCACTCCAGAGGATAGTGCCAAGCACAAATAGGAAGAAAAATAACCCACCTAAAAATGCGCCATTACTCGGTCCTGAACGTGGATCCTCGTCATTATTCTGATTATGATGCCTAACGTTTAGTGCTGCTTGTGACATATCAACGAGCCAATTTTAAAATTTGTACAACTAACTGTGAAAAACTCATACCAGCCTGTCGAGCTGCCATCGGTACTAGACTATGGCCTGTCATACCCGGTGATGTATTAACTTCCAGCAGATAAAATTGACCATCATTATCTTGCATTACATCAACTCGTCCCCAGCCTTCGCAGCCAACGGCTTGGTAAGCTTTCAGTGCTAATTCTGCGAGCTCAGATTCGAGCTGTTCACCTAAACCACTTGGGCAAAAATATTGAGTTTCATCAGATAAATATTTTGCTTCGTAGTCATAAAAAATACCCGGTGGTTGAATACGAATTGACGGCAAAGTGTTATCTCCCAACACTGCAACCGTGAACTCCGGGCCACTCAGCCATTTTTCAATTAACAACGTTTCATCAAATTGAAACGCGAGGTCCAATGCCGCCGGCAATGACTCTAGGATATCAACTTTGCTCATGCCAACACTAGAACCTTCTAGACTAGGCTTCACAATCAGAGGTAGCCCTAGCAATTGCACTTTAGCAACAATTTGCTCATGCGATACCTGCTTATACTGCTGCTTTGTTAAGTAAACATATGGCGATACACTTAACCCTGCACCTTGCCATAATTGTTTTGTTCTCAGCTTATCCATACTCAGCGCTGAAGCCATAACACCACTACCGGTATAAGGGAGGTTTAGTGTTTCTAACAACCCTTGTAATGTACCGTCTTCACCACCTCGGCCATGCAATGCAATAAAAACTTTATTAAAACCTGCATCTTTCAAGGTTTCTACAGGGAAATTTTGGGGGTCAATAGGATGAGCATCAATACCTGCTTGGCGTAACCCCGCTAGCACAGCATTTCCTGACTGAAGTGAAACTTCACGTTCAGCAGATGAGCCTCCTAATAGAACCGCAACTTTCTCTGTCATTTTTATTCCTCAACCATCGGTGGCTGTAATTTTGCATCGGCTAGGTTTTTAGCTATTTTACCAATATTTCCTGCGCCTTGAACTAAAATTAAATCATTTTCATCAAGAGTTTGAGCTAATATATGCGGAATTTGTTCACTATCGGCAACATAAATAGGATCAATCTGACCTCGACCACGAATTGTTCTGCACAATGAGCGGCTATCTGCCCCCGGTACATGCTTTTCACCCGCAGAATAGACATCTAGCATTAGCAATACATCTACCTGCCCTAAAACATTCACAAAATCATCGTATAAGTCACGAGTACGGGTATAACGATGCGGTTGGAATACCATAACAATGCGTTTATCTGGCCAACCGGCTCTCGCGGCTTTAATTGTTGCGTCAACTTCTGTTGGGTGGTGGCCATAGTCATCGACTAGCATCACTTCACCGTCTTTGCCGTTCACATTACGTAAAGGGAAATTCCCTAAGAAGTCAAAGCGACGGCCTGTCCCTTGGAATTCAACTAATGCAGATAAAATATGTAAATCGTCAATACCTTCTTCTGTGGCAACTGCCACTGCGGCTGTCGCATTGAGCGCATTGTGACGTCCCGGTGCATTTAGAACCACCGTCAGCTCTGGCATATTTTCACGAGCAATGGTGAAAAAGCCTTGATTTCCTTTTTGCTCATATTGCGTGATACGCACATCCGCATCTTCACTAAAACCATAAGTAGTAATGTAGCGACCAATTTTAGGTAGTAACGAACGAATGACAGGGTCATCAATACACATTACTGCACGCCCGTAGAACGGCAGATTGTGCAAGAAGTTAATGAATGTATTCGTTAAATTATCGAAATCGCCTTGGTAAGTATCCATATGGTCAGCTTCGATATTTGTCACAACCGCAACTAACGGTTGCAAATGTAAAAACGATGCATCGCTTTCATCGGCTTCTGCAATCAAGTAGCGGCTACTACCTAAACGCGCGTGCGTTCCTGCTGATTTAACCAACCCCCCATTCACAAATGTAGGGTCAAGACCTGCTTGTGCATAAATCCCAGAAATCATTGCTGTAGTGGTCGTTTTCCCGTGGGTACCTGCAACAGCAATGCCATGACGGTAACGCATTAATTCAGCTAACATTTCTGCACGACGAATAACAGGAATACGTAATTCTTTGGCGGCTTGAATTTCAGGGTTCTCACTCGAGATAGCCGTTGATACGACAACAACACTCGCGTCTTCAACATTCTCTGGGCGGTGATTAAAGTAAATCGTTGCCCCTAATGCAGTTAGTTGTTGAGTCACTGCATTCGGTGCTAAATCTGAACCACTAATTTCATAGCCTTCATTTGCCAACACTTCAGCGATACCACCCATGCCAGCACCGCCGATGCCGACAAAATGGATGTGCCTAACTCTTCTCATTTCTGGCACTGATGTTCTTAATTTCGCTAATTGTTGTGTATTCACTATATTTCTTCGCTTCTAATTAATTCGGTATCAATTATGGCTAATATTATTTAGCCACTTCGCAAATCACGGTAGCAACTCGCTCTGTTGCGTCTGTAATTGCACAGCTATGCGCTTTTTCGGCCATTGAGAGTAATTCGTTTCTATCCCATTGATCTAATAAGCTCGCCACAGCATCTGCGGTAAATTGTGATTGTTCTAAAATTTTAGCCGCTCCCGCTTTTTCTAGCGGTAATGCATTCCAATATTGTTGACGATCTTTATGTTGAAAAGGCACAAAAATAGCCGGTAAACCTGCTGCTGCAATTTCACTCACCGTTAATGCACCTGACCGACAGACAACAATATCTGCCCATGCGTAAGCTTGCGCCATATCATCAATAAATTCAGTAACTTTATACTCAGAATTGACTGAAACTTGCATATGCTCATTATACAATGCTTCTGTCGATTCCTTACTGCCTTTTCCCGCTTGATGCCAGATATTTAACTGTTTGCCTACTTTTTCAGCAACACACGGCATCACTTGATTTAAAATTCGAGCCCCTTGGCTACCACCAACAACTAATACGCGTATAGCGCCTTCTCTACCGGCTAAACGAACCTGTGGTGTAGGTAGTGCTAAAACGTCTTCACGTACTGGATTACCGACAACTGGTGCGTTAGGAAATGCCCCCGGAAAGGCTTGTAATACTCTTTTTGCGATTCGAGATAACCATTTGTTCGTTAAACCCGCGATACCATTTTGTTCATGGAGCACAACAGGTACACCACATTGCCATGCTGCAATACCACCGGGCCCCGAAACATAGCCCCCCATGCCTAATACGGCATCCGGTTGATAACGCTTAATAATTGTTTTAGCTTGGCGAATCGCTTTATAAATACGCCATGGCGCCCCCAGTTGCGCTGCAATACCTTTGCCTCTGAGGCCCGAAATTTGAATGAATTCAATATCGATACCATGTTTCGGCACTAATGTAGCTTCCATTCTGTCAGCCGTACCTAACCAACGAATCTCCCAGCCTTGAGCCTGCAAATAATGAGCCACGGCTAACCCCGGAAAAACATGCCCTCCGGTTCCGCCTGCCATGACGAGTAATTTCTTTGCCTGACTCATTTAGTGCTCCTTACAAACGCCTGCGCTTTTTCAAGGCGTGTTTCAAAATCAATTCTCAGTAATATCGCAATGGCGGCAGCCATCACCAGTAAACTCGAACCACCATAACTAATTAGCGGTAGTGTTAAACCTTTTGTTGGTAACATGCCTGATGCGGCGCCAACGTTAACTAATGCTTGGAAGGTAAACCAAATACCAATAGAACAAGCCAAATAACCACCGAATAATTGGTTTGACATCAATGCGCGACGGCCGATCATCATTGCTCTAAATGCCAACATAAAGACCATCAGCAGAACCAATACAACGCCAAAGTACCCGAGCTCCTCAGCTAAAACCGAGAAAATAAAGTCTGTGTGTGCTTCTGGCAAATATTCTAATTTTTGTACTGAATTTCCAAGCCCTTGCCCAAACACTTCACCACGACCAAAGGCCATTAAAGATTGAGTTAGCTGATAACCACTTCCAAACGGGTCATCCCATGGATTCAAAAATGACGTGACTCGACGTAAGCGGTACGGCTCGAACCAAATCAAAGCCAATACCCCCACCGCACAAGCGGCAATACCAATAATAAAGGGGGCTAACCTTGCTCCTGCTAAAAACAACAACCCGAGAGTGGTAACCACTAAGACGATAACTGTCCCTAGGTCGGGTTGTAATAAAAGCAAGGACGCCATAACAATCAAAATACACATCGGTTTGATAAAGCCAAGAAAGCGGGTTCTGACTTCATCAGATTTACGCACTAAATAACTGGATACGTAGCAAAACAACGTAAATTTCGAAATTTCTGCCGGCTGAATTTTCACCAAGCCGATGTCTATCCAGCGTGATGCCCCGTTAACTGAACTCCCTGCTACCAACACCACGACTAGCATGCCAAGAGAAGCCATCAACAATATGAAGTTGTACTTCTCCCAAACCGCCATCGGAATACGCATAACACCTAGAGCTAAAATAAATGCGATAACGATATACACCACATCACGCTTAGCGAAATAAAACGGGTCTTCGGTTAAGCGCTGGCCAACTGGCATGGACGCAGATGTGACCATAATAAAACCAACCGCGGCTAAACCGAATGCCAACCACACCAATGTACGGTCGTAAAGCGTTGAGCCTGAAATCACGCCATTTTTTTCACCAATGACCCAATTTTTTAAACGCATCGCACCCGGTATCGTCATTAACCTAGCTCCTTGGCTAATTGAGCAAAGACAGTTCCACGCTGCTCAAAACTTTTAAACTGATCCAAACTAGCGCACGCTGGGGATAACAGCACCATGTCCCCGGTTTTTAGTTGAGGCGCAATTTGGCGTAAGCTTTGTTCCATCGTCTCAGTCAAAACTGATTTTTCAGGTGCCATATTCGCTAATTCTTTGCCATCACGGCCAAAGCAATATAAACGGTAGTTATCCGCAGCAATATATTGTTTTAATGGTGAAAAATCAGCTGACTTGCCATCACCACCTAATAATAAGTAGATGTTGCCGTCCACATGTAACCCATTTAACGCCGCTTCAGTACTTCCAACATTGGTGGCTTTGGAGTCATTAATCCAGCGTACACCGTTGTTGAATAACACTAACTCGAAACGATGCGCTAACCCCGCATAGTCTTTCAATACTTGAAGGCAAGCTGGGCGAGGAATACTCACGGCATCCGCCAGTGCTAACGCGGCTAACGCATTGAGGTAATTGTGTTGACCAGTTAAGTGCATCTCATTGACATCAAGCAGCTCTTTTCCTTTAGCCATTAACACCCGTTTTTGAGTATCAAAGAAATAATCACCACTATTTAAGCCAAAGCTAATGCATTCTTCCAAAGTATGATTCGCGGGTAAGGTCAGTGCATCTTGTAAGTTAACAATGCAGTTTTTGGCATTGTGATAAATTTTTAATTTCGCTTCACGGTACTGTGCTAGACCTAATGGATATCGATCCATATGATCTTCACTAATATTTAAGACTGTCGCGGCGGCCGCTTCTAGACTTGAAGTAGTTTCTAATTGGAAGCTGGAAAGTTCTAAAACGTATAGACGATGCCCTGCATTGAGTAATGAAAGTGCTGGCGTACCAATATTGCCACCAACACCAACTGAAATACCCGCAGCTTTAGCCATTTCACCAACCAATGACGTGACGGTACTTTTACCATTTGAACCTGTAATGGCGACAATCGGTGCATCGGCTTCACGACAAAACAATTCGATATCACCCACAATTTCGATGCCGTTTTCTGCCGCTTCCTGCAACTGAGGTGTTGCCAACGCAATCCCTGGGCTCGCGACAATTAAATCGGCTGCCTGTAACCAGCTATTATTCAAGCTGCCACTATGGCATTCCACACTCGCTGGGAGTTTATCTACTCCCGGAGGCACTGCACGGGTATCCATAACGCGAGGCACAACGCCGCGCGCAAGGAAAAAATGAACGCAAGATAGGCCAGTGATCCCCAGCCCAATAATAACGACGTTCTTACCCTGATAATCGACCATCTTAACGCACCTTCAAGGTTGCCAGCCCAATGAGGACTAACATTAATGAGATAATCCAGAAGCGCACGATAACGCGAGGTTCTGGCCAACCCTTCAATTCATAATGGTGGTGAATTGGTGCCATGCGGAAAATACGTTGCCCGCGCAATTTAAATGAACCGACTTGTAAAATAACGGACAATGTCTCAACCACGAACACACCACCCATAATCACTAATAAAAACTCTTGGCGCAGTAATACAGCGATAGTTCCGAGTGCACCACCAAGTGCCAATGAGCCAACATCCCCCATAAACACTTGAGCCGGATATGTGTTAAACCACAGAAAACCTAACCCTGCCCCCACAATGGCAGTACAGACAATCACTAATTCACCTGCATGTGGTAAAAATGGAATATGTAAGTAACTGGCAAAATTAACATTACCTGTTGCCCATGCCACTAATGCAAAACCTGCAGCGACAAATACCGTTGGCATGATAGCCAAGCCATCCAAACCATCTGTTAGGTTTACTGCGTTACTGGTTCCAACAATCACAAAATAAGTCAGCAAAATATACAGCATGCCCAGTTGTGGCATCACATCTTTGAAAAATGGCACCACTAGCTGCGTTGCTGGGGTGTCTTTACCAATCGCGTACATGGAAAAGGCAACAATTAACGCAATGACGGATTGCCAGAAATATTTCCAACGCGCGATTAAACCACGAGTGTCTTTACGTACCACTTTACGGTAGTCATCAACAAAACCGACAATGCCATACCCTACTAACACGAGCAGTACACACCAAACATAAGGGTTGTCTAAGCGAGCCCATAACAGAGTTGAAACGGTGATTGAGAATAAAATCAATAACCCACCCATGGTTGGGGTTCCACGCTTACTAAAGTGAGACTCAGGGCCTTCATTACGAACGACTTGACCTATTTGCATTTTTTGTAAATAGGCAATTAAATGAGGCCCCATCCACAGAGCAATGGCGAGTGCCGTCAGCAAACCGACAATGGCCCTGAACGTCAAATAAGAGAAGACGTTCAGAACAGAAAACTTGTGGACCAACATTTCGGCAAGCCAGACTAACATTCGAAGCACTCCTTCAATGCATTCACAACATCTTCCATCGCGGAACTGCGTGAACCTTTAACTAAAATAGAAACAACGTCCTTCTGCTGCGCTAGCGGAATTAGTCGGGTTAATAAATCTGCTTTCACGGTGAAATGCTCACCACATTCACTAAATTGGCTGATCAACTCACTTAATTGACCAACACTGAATACTTTGTCTAATCCAGCCTGTTTAGCGGCAACACCAACACGCTGATGGCAATCTTCTGCATAATCGCCCAGTTCACCCATATCCCCCACCACTAAGATGCGGTAACCTGGCATTTTTTCGAGAACGTGAATTGCTGCGATCATCGAGCCATCATTTGCGTTATAAGTGTCATCTAAAACCACTTTGTGCTCCGCTAAGCGCACAGGGTATAACCGCCCCGGTACCGACTTCGTTTTCGCTAAGCCATTTTTAATATTATCGAGGCTAGCACCGACTGAAATGGCTAATGCACTCGCCGCTAACACATTAGCGATGTTGTGCATGCCCGGCAGTGGTAACGTGACATCGACACGACCGACTGGCGTGTGCAGCACAAAATCCGTTGTCAGCTGGTTCACTTGAATATCAGAAGGATAGAAATCTGCTTTTGCTTGTGATGTTAGTGAGTAATACCAAACAGTTTGGCGTGGCTGAAACTGCCACTTTTCACTGTAGCTATCAAGGTTAACAATTGCAGTTCCTTCTTCTGGAATACCTTGATAAATTTCACCTTTCGCTTTAGCAACCCCTTCTGGTGAACCAAAACCCGCTAAGTGGGCAGCAAATAAATTGTTAACTAATGCGGCTTCTGGTTTGACGATATTGGTTGTGTAGGCAATTTCATTTGGATGATTAGCGCCCATTTCTATCACCGCGAAATCATCATCATGGGTTAAACGAAATAGCGTCAAAGGCACACCAATATCGTTGTTTAAATTACCTGCAGTATATAAGGTTTTACCGCGCTCAGATAAAATGGATGCAGTCATCTCTTTGACGGATGTTTTGCCTGAAGACCCCGTCAAACCAACCACTCGTGCTCTGCTCTGATGACGAACCCATGCAGCCAGTTGGCCCATTGCAATACGCGTGTCTTTCACGATAATTTGTGGGCAATCCACTTCCAGTTTGCGCTCAACGAGTAACGCCTTAGCGCCCGCCATAACGACTTGCTGCGCAAAATCATGGGCGTCGAAGCGTTCACCTTTTAACGCAATAAATAGGCAATTTTCAGTAATTTTGCGGCTATCCGTACTCACCGCGCTAACCATTGCATTGGTGTCTGGAGCAGATTCAATCTGCCCTTGGGTAATTTGTGCCAGTTGAGCGAGTGTTAAAGGGATCATGCGATTACTCCCAACAAACGAGCCACCGTTAGGCGGTCTGAGTAATCTAACTTGCGCTGACCAATAATTTGATAATCTTCGTGACCCTTACCTGCAATCACAATCACATCATCAGGAGATGCCTGCAAAATGGTGTTTGTCACGGCTTCTGGACGACCCGGTATGACCAAAGCACGGCTGGAATCTAATAAGCCCGCCATAATATCATTAATAATATCGATAGGGTCTTCACTGCGCGGGTTGTCGTCTGTGATCACGATTTTATCTGCATATTCTTCTGCAGCGGCCCCCATTAGTGGACGCTTGCCTTTGTCACGGTCACCACCGCAACCAAATACACACCATAATTGACCTTTGCAATGTAAGCGTGCTGCCGCTAAGGCTTTTTCTAAGGCATCCGGAGTATGTGCATAATCAACGACAACTGTCGGTTTATTCGGTGCACTGAACACTTCCATACGCCCACATACTGGTGATAATGAAGAAGTAGCAGCCAACAGTTGCTCCAACGGATAATCCATCATCAGTAAAGTTGCCATTGCCACTAATAAGTTGCTGACATTAAACGCGCCCATCAACGGGCTTTCAAAGCGCCCATTTCCCCATGAGGAATCAAAATGGACAGTTGCGCCTTTATCGTGATATTCCACTTCAGTGGCTTTTAACCATGGGCCTTGCCAATCATTTGGAATGCGGTTTTCCATGGTCACCGCGCACGCTTGTGGTAAACGTTGTAGCCATTTCAAGCCAATATCATCATCAGCATTGATGATTTGCGATTTTGTATTATGCGTGGAAAACAACAGCCATTTTGCGGCTTCATAACTTTCCATATCGCCATGATAATCAAGGTGATCACGGCTTAAATTAGTAAATACAGCGGCATCAAACTGTAAGGCAGCAACTCGGCCTTGCACTAAGCCATGGGAAGATACTTCCATCGCTGTTAATGTCGCTTTTTGGTTCAATAATTGAGTCAATTCAAGTTGGATATCTACCGCAGAGCCGGTAGTATTTTCGCTTGGCGACACATGGCCTAATAGACCATTACCCACGGTTCCCATTACAGCGCTAGTCTCCCCTAGCCCTTGAGCCCACTGAGCAATTAATTGTGTCGTCGTTGTTTTACCGTTTGTACCCGTCACACCAACGAGTTTCATATTTGCTGATGGCTGCTGATAAAACTCCCCCGCAAGGGCTGATAAACGATTATTCAGGTCATTTAAATAAATAACAGGGACGCCATGAACGAAACGAATTTCACCTTCAACAGCTTCACCTTCCGCTTCCGCTATCACAGCAGAAACCCCTTGAGCAATTGCTTGAGGAATATAGTGTCGTCCATCTGATTGATGGCCTTTTATTGCAATAAACAGATCGCCCGCGGCAGCCTTTCGACTGTCTAGCGTCATCTCACGCAGTGAGATTGGAGTTGTGCTCACACCAAAGGGTGAGAGTAGATCACAAAGATTACGATCTGCCACTTTTAACCTCTTTTTGACTATTTACAATTTCATTTTGTTCATTTGGTTGCAATGCATCGGGTTCAACGTTCATCAACCGTAGAACCCCTCCCATGATTGAACCAAATATCGGTGCAGATACCGCACCACCGTAGTATTTACCTGCACTGGGCTCATTGATGAGCACCACTAACGCATAGCGTGGGTTACTCGCAGGAGCCACACCCGCGGCGTAAGCTAAATATTTCTCAACGTAACGCCCTTCAGGACCCACTTTTTTCGCAGTCCCTGTTTTAATAGCAATGCGATAACCTTTAATTGCTGCTCGTGCTCCCCCGCCTCCGGGTAAAGCCACACTTTCCATCATATGAACCACTGTTCGCATGATCGGCTCAGGAAAAACACGAGTTCCTGACACAGGAGGGTCAACCTTCGTGATAGATAATGGCCGATAAATACCAAAACTACCGATAGTTGCATAGGCTCGCGCTAACTGTAACGGTGTTACCATTTGCCCGTAGCCAAAAGAAAAGGTGGCCCTTTCTAAATCAGACCACCGTGTTTTTTTACTTGGAAAGATGCCACTACTTTCCCCGACTAACCCCAGATTAGTCGGCTTGCCAAACCCAAAGCGGCTATACACATCCACCAGCTCAGTGGCAGGCATCGCTAACGCAAGCTTTGAAACACCTACGTTACTCGACTTCTGTAAAATCCCAGTAATTGTTAGTTCAGCATACCGTGCTACGTCTTTGATCTCATGACCGCTAATACGATATGGATAAGTATTAATTACTGAGTTTTCTTTAATAATTTTGTTATGTAGCGCACTCATGACCACCATGGGTTTCACTGTTGAGCCGGGCTCGAAAATATCGGTGATAGCACGGTTACGCATCGCATCCATTGATGTACCCGTTAAATTATTTGGGTTATAGGATGGACTATTTGCCATTGCTAAAATTTCACCGGTATGAACATCCACTAAAATTGCCACGCCCGATTCAGCTTTATTTTCCTGTACACCACGTGTTAATTCACGGTAAACAATGGATTGAATGCGTTCATCAATACTTAATGTCAGATTATGCGCAGCTTGGCTGTCAATGGAGGAAATCGTTTCAATCACTCGCCCATTACGGTCTTTGCGAACTGTACGTTCACCCGGTGCACCTTTTAACCAACGGTCAAAGCTTTTCTCAACGCCTTCAATGCCTTCGCCATCAATATTTGTTACCCCCAATAAGTGAGCGGTAACTGGGCCTGATGGATAATAACGACGAGATTCTTTACGTAAGTAAATACCGGGTATTTTTAATTTTTTAACGTAATCGCCAATAGATGGGTTAACTTGACGCGCTAAATACACAAAACGGCCTCTTGGATTGGCCGATATTTTGCTGGTAATTTGTTCTAGTGGGATCTCAAGGGCATCCGCTAATGCTTTCCAGTGCTCGTCATTGCTGATCCCCCCTTTTTCAAACACTTCTTTGGGGTCAGCCCAAATCGCATTAACTGGCACACTCACCGCCAGTTGCCGTCCTTCTCGGTCGCTGATCATGCCTCGGGAAGTTGCGACTTCTTGCACTCGTAAAGAGCGCATATCGCCTTCTTTCACCAGTTTCTCTGGTGCGATAATTTGCAGATAAGCCACCCGCGTCAGCAACCCTGCTAACGCCAAGACAATGCATCCGCACAGCAAAATAAAGCGCCAGCGGACAAAGCTGGTACTTTCTTCTTGTTTCTTATTTTTCGCTGTTTTTGGTGCTTTCATTAGGAACCTTTTTATTGCTTAGAAACAATAATTTTTTCTTGTGATGGTTCAACTTGTACCATCTGTAATTTTTCAACCGACAAACGTTCTATCCGGCTATGGCTCGCAAGGGCGTTTTCTTCAAGGATCAAATTGCGCCATTCGATATCTAATAAGTCTTTTTCTTCATACAATTTATCTTTAGCTGCCGTTAACAAACGCGTTTCATGTGCCGTAGTCACGACAAAAACGGCACTGATTATAATTGCAGCCAATAAAATCAAAGGAACGATGCCATAACGAAATAAATCACGCCCAATGACGCGAGCTAGGCTGTGCCTTTCTGGAACCATTATTCCGCCGCCTTTTCAGCAAACCGCAACACGGAACTCCGTGCGCGAGGATTTTCGTCAATTTCGTTTTCCGAAGGTTTCATCTTACCTAGGTCACGTAACTGCGCTGTGCCTAACTCTTTAATCTGCGCTTCAGTCAGTGGAATACCAGCTGGCACTGATGGTCCTTTACTATTTTTGCGAATAAACCGTTTTACTAATCTATCTTCCAAAGAATGGAAGCTGATAACCGATAAGCGCCCTTGTGGTGCTAAAACGCTCATTGCGCCTTCTAACGCTTTTTCAATCTCTTCCAATTCACTATTGATATAAATACGAATCGCTTGGAAGCTACGTGTTGCAGGGTGTTTATGCCGATCTTTCATCGGACTGACTTTGGCAATCAACTCTGCAAGATGCCGTGTACGTGTTAATGGCTCTTCTTCTGGATTATGGTTACGTTCAACAATCGCTCTCGCAATTCGTTTCGCAAAACGCTCTTCTCCAAAAGTTTTCAATACCCAAGCAATGTCATCCGCTTCTGCGTCCATCAACCATTGCTGTGCGGATTGCCCTTTGGTTGGGTCCATTCGCATATCTAACGGCCCGTCACGCATAAAGGAAAAACCACGCTCTGGGTCATCTAACTGCGGTGAAGAAACCCCTAAGTCCAGTAATACTCCATCAATTTTCCCTGCTAACCCTTCTTCTTCCACATACTCTGCAATCGCAGAAAATGGGCCATGTTTAATCATAAAACGCGGGTCATCGATAGCCTGTGCCGCTTTTATTGCTTCTGGATCACGGTCAATAGCAATTAACCTTCCTTGTGCGCCAAGCTGGCTTAATATCAACCTTGAATGGCCACCACGACCAAAGGTGCCATCGATATAGATACCGTTAGGTTTAATGTTTAAGCCGTTCACGGCTTCATCCAGTAATACTGTTACGTGTTTAAATTGCTGTTGCGTCATTATTAAAGTGACAAATCCTGTAAGCGGGCTGAAAGTGGTTCATTGGTAAGGCGCTCAGCGGCAATATCATCTTCCACTTGCTGATACCAAGTCTGTTCATCCCAAAGTTCAAATTTATTAATCTGGCCAACCAACATGACCTCTTTGGTTAGCCCTGCGTGTTGACGCAATGTACTGGCTAACAAAAGACGCCCCGCGTTGTCCATTTGGCATTCACTTGCATGGCCCAATAACAGCCGTTGCACGCGTCGTTCTGCTGGGTTCATCGTCGATAACCGAGAAAGTTTTTCCTCGATAATCTCCCACTCGGGTAAGGTATAAAGCAACAGGCATGGCTGGTGAAGGTCAATGGTACAAACCATTTGCCCTTTCGATTCCTCGTTCAGCATTCCTCGATAACGAGTTGGCACGGTTAGACGCCCTTTGCTGTCGAGATTAACCAGTGTTGCCCCACGAAACATACCCGATTAAACCCCTTTTATTTTCAACCCACCCACTTTACCCCACAATTCACCACATATAAAGTTTACGAATGGTATGAAAACGTTGTCAAGCCAGTAGCATCCGGCTTTAGCTTTATTTACAGAACAATTCAGAAAAAATAAGGAGAGGTAAAATCTAACTTGGAAATAAAATGGGAAATAACAAGTTGATATGATTAACATATTTTATTAAGTATCACCTAAATAAGCGCGAACATAATAGTTTGCTGCAAAATCATACAAATTAATGGAAATTCAACTTATGTCTCATTTTTAATCAGTGTATCTTGTACCGGTTATTTACTTCTGTTGAGTCCTCAAATAATCATTAATTTTTAAATAGGCCCAAAACGTGCCGCTAATAAAATAAAATCATTATATATCAATAGAGTAAATTACTGTTTTAATAAACAGTAATTTACTTCAAAATATTTATCGCACAAATCAGTAATACAACGATAATAAATTTATATTAATTTATTCATCCGATTTAGCTTTCATTTTAAAATCCGCAACAAGCCGATTAAGATAAATCCTAAAGTTAAATATTTACCTAATTTTAGCCTATAAAAAAAAAGCCCCTACAAGATAGGGGCCGTTATATTACTCATTATTGTGACCAACATCACTCATTATCGTGTAAATATTCACTGTTCGATTAAAGTTAAGTCTATTTTATTACTGCTTACGACCTAAACTTCCACGGCGACATAAATCACGACGAATACGTGTAATACCCGGTTCTGGTTTTTGCTTTTCATCAAGGCTGGCAAGTACCAATTCTAAGATGCGTTCAGCGATGTCTCTATGGCGTTGTGCCAGAGAAAGCACTGGGCATTCAAGGAAGTCTAATAATTCATTATCACCAAATGTGGCAATAACCATATGCTCAGGTAAACGACCACTGCGCTTCAATGCGACATCTAGCACGCCTTGTAGTAAGGAGAATGATGTTGTAAATAGTGCGTCTGGCATCTTGTTACCACTATCAAGCCAATGAGCAAAAACCTCTGCGGCTGAATCGCGTTCATAGCTATTTGCATATAGGTAATCAATCTTGCGCGGGTCTTCATGCCAGGCTTTACGGAAACCTTGCTCGCGTAGATAACTGACTGATAACTCAGGTAACGCCCCCAAATACAATACCGATTCAGCTTTAAATTTGCGTAATTCTGCTGAAATCATGAAAGCATCTTCTTGGTCATCACCAACAACACTAATAAAGTGTTCTTTTTCAAGGGCTCTATCCAGTGCGATAATCGGTAAAGAACGATTCGCCCAACGCTGATAGAACGGGTGTTCTGGCGGTAATGCTGTCGAAACAATTATGGCATCAACTTGTCGTTGTAAAAGGTGTTCAACACAACGAATTTCATTGTCGGGTTGGTCTTCTGAGCATGCTATCAACAATTGATAACCACGCTGACGCGCCTGCCTTTCAAGGTAATTTGCTATACGGGTATAGCTCGTATTTTCCAAGTCAGGGATCACTAACCCAATAGAACGGGTACGCCCTGCTCGTAACCCCGCAGCAACTGCATTTGGATGGTAATTGTGCTCTCTGACGACTGCCATCACTTTTTCTACAGTTTTATCGCTGACTCGATACTGCTTGGCCTTGCCGTTGATCACATAACTAGCCGTTGTGCGGGAAACACCCGCTAGACGGGCTATCTCATCCAGTTTCACGTTAACCTCTTTACAATTTTGGGAATAGCCCCGAGTCATTCGGGGCCTTAAACGCGATTATTCTACCTTCGGAAGATAAATTTTTCATCGCATAATTTTATCACCGCGCGAAACACCGACGATCCCTGAGCGTACAACTTCAACAATTTCAGCAACACCACGCACTGATTCGATGAAAGCGTCCAGTTTTTCGCTTGTTCCCGCTAGCTGAACGGTATAAAGCGTTGGGGTGACATCAACAATTTGCCCACGGAAAATATCTGCGCAGCGCTTCACTTCATCACGCCCATATCCAGAGGCTTGTAGCTTCACTAACATGATTTCACGTTCAATATGTGCTGACGCCGTCAGCTCGCTGACGCGCAACACATCAACCAGTTTATGCAATTGTTTTTCAATTTGCTCAAGAACCTTTGCATCCCCTTTAGTTTGGATAGTCATACGTGACAAGGTTGGGTCATCTGTTGGTGCAACGGTCAAACTTTCAATATTATAACCACGCTGAGAGAACAAACCTATGACACGGGACAAAGCACCTGATTCATTTTCTAATAAAACGGATAAAATACGACGCATGATCAGGTCCTCTCTGTTTTGCTCAACCACATTTCATCCATTGCACCACCACGGATCTGCATTGGATAAACGTGCTCAGTTTCATCAATATTGACATCAACGAAGACTAATCGCTGATTTTCATTCACTTCAACAAGGGCTTGTTTTAGTTTTTCTTCTAGCTCATCAGGTGTTGCTATCGAAATACCAACGTGGCCATACGCTTGTGCTAACTTGATGAAATCAGGCAATGATTGCATGTAAGATTGTGAGTGACGGCCTTGATAAATCATATCCTGCCACTGTTTTACCATGCCTAAGAAACCATTATTTAAGTTGAGCACTAAAACCGGTAAGCCATATTGCAGAGCGGTTGAAAGCTCTTGAATGTTCATCTGGATGCTGCCATCCCCTGTCACACAAACAACGGTCGATTTTGGATGCGCTAATTTCACCCCTAGTGCAGCAGGTAAACCAAAGCCCATCGTGCCAAGCCCCCCTGAGTTTATCCAATGGCGAGGTTTATCAAAGGGATAATACAATGCGGCGAACATTTGGTGCTGTCCAACGTCAGACGTTACATACGCTTCACCTTTCGTTAAACGATATATCATTTCAATGGCTTGTTGAGGCTTAACTTTTGTTTGGCTCGCTTCATAATGTAAACAATGCTTACTGCGCCACTGTTCGATGTCTTTCCACCAATCAGTGAGTGCTTGGTTGTCTTGTTTTGCTGAAGCTTGGTCTAACTGACCTAACATTTGTTTTAATGTGAGTTTTGCATCACCAACAATTGGGATATCCGCATTCACCGTTTTTGAGATAGACGTTGGGTCAACATCGATTTGAATGACTGTGGCATTTGGGCAATATTTTTCTAAATTGTTGGTTGTTCTATCATCAAAACGCACACCAACGGCAAAAATCACATCTGAGTTATGCATTACCTTATTGGCTTCGTAGGTTCCATGCATCCCAAGCATTCCCACGGATTGCTTGTGCGTTTCGGGGAAAGCCCCTAATCCCATTAAGGTTGATACTACGGGTAACTGCAGTTTTTCTGCCAACTCTATAAGTTCAGCAGAGCAATTCGCGTTTATCGCCCCTCCGCCAATATAGAAAACTGGTTTTTTGGCTGAAACCAATTTAGTTAATGCTTTTTTGATTTGGCCTTTGTGCCCTTGCAATGTCGGGTTATAAGACCGCAGAGAAACGCTCTCTGGATAGCGGTAAGCAAACTTCAAAGCTGGGTTAACGGTGTCCTTAGGAAAATCAATCACTACAGGTCCAGGACGACCACTCGCTGCAATATAAAACGCTTTCTTGATGGTTTCAGGAATTTCTTCTGCGCTTTTAATTAAAAAGCTGTGCTTAACTATTGGCCTTGAAATTCCAACCATATCGCACTCTTGAAACGCATCGTTACCAATGAGTGAGCTTGCAACCTGCCCTGATAGCACCACCATTGGTACAGAGTCCATATAAGCCGTCGCAATACCCGTAATAGCATTTGTTGCCCCAGGGCCAGATGTCACTAAAACAACCCCAACATCCCCTGTTGAGCGTGCATAACCATCAGCCATATGAACGGCGGCTTGTTCATGGCGCACTAAAATATGTTCTACCCCACCAACTGTATGAAGTGCATCATAAATATCTAATACCGCACCGCCTGGATAACCAAACACGTGCTTTACTCCTTGGTCAATCAACGATTTGACGACCATTTCTGCTCCCGACAACATCTCCATGAGTTTGCCCCCAGACATTATTTGCAAGTGAAGAGGTATGAACTACCTCTTTATTTTTATCATTAAAATTGTGAAATTCGTGCTATTAACATATCGCTCTAGCTGAAACGAAGCAAACACCATTTCAGTGCAAGGATCACGAAACTTTCACATCATCTTGAACATGGGTATTTGATAGATAAATTGACTGCGTATAAAAATAATGGAAGAAAGAATGACTGCTATGAATGAAAAAACAGTGCAACTTTAATTAGTTGGAAACATTCTGATTTTAATATTAAGTGATAATCTGAATAAATAAATATGAATAGAACAAAAACAAGACCTGACCTACCCATAATACAGGTAAGTCAGATAATTAGATGGTAAATTATTCTTTGTACATCGATTCAATTTCTAATTGATAGCGCTCAGAAATAATTTTACGACGCAGTTTCAAAGTCGGCGTTAATTCACCTTTTTCCATTGAAAATGTGGTAGGTAACAATATAAAACGCTTAACTTGATGGAAATTATCGATATTTTTTTGCAGTTCTTTTAAACGACTTTCAAATAAGGCCACAATATTTGAGTCTTTTAAGAGTTCTAAACGATCTCGATATTTCAGATTTATAGAATAGGCATATTCTTCTAAGCTGTCATAACAAGGCACGATCAGCGCTGAAACAAACTTACGCGCATCCGCAATGACTGCAATGTGTTCAATAAACTTGTCTTGCCCTAATACGCCTTCAATCATCTGTGGTGCAATATATTTTCCGTTAGACGTTTTCATTAAATCTTTTAGCCTATCCGTAATATATAAATTGCCTTGTTCGTCAATTTTTCCTGCATCACCCGTTTTTAGCCAGCCATCTGATGTAAATGTATCCAAGGTTTCAATGGGTCGATTGAAATAGCCTTTCATGACCACTGGCCCTTTTACTTGTATTTCATCGTCTTTACCAATACGCACTGAAACAGAAGATAGTGGTGTACCTATCGAACCTAATGGGTATTTACCCTCTTCCCAGCAAGATACCGTGGCGCAGGTTTCTGACATGCCATAGCCATATTTAATATTTACCCCTGCTGAAAGGAAAAATGCAATCACATCGTCATCAAGACGGGCGCCAGCGGCTGGCATGAAACGAATTCGCCCCCCTAGCCCTTCGCGAATTTTACTGAGAACCAGTTTATCAACCATCGGAAAAATTGCGCGGTTAACTAAAGAGGGTTTATGGCCTTTTGCTAAGGCTTTCACACGGCGCTTGCCAAGGGATATTGCACAGCGAAATAGCGCCCTACGAATAAGAGGCGCTTTTGCCACTTGACTGTGTATTGCTGAATAAACTTTTTCATAAAAACGGGGAACCGCACACATCACGGTCGGTTTTACCTCAGCTAATGCTTCCCGAACTTGATTGGTGTCTGTTAAATAAACGTTTAACGCCCCAACGTGCATAACGTAAAAGCTCCACGCTCGTTCAAAAACATGTGAAAGAGGTAAAAAACTTAAAGAAACATCATCAGCGGTTAGTTGTAATCGTTCGTCATGGAGATACAGTTGGGCAGCCATGTTGTAATAATCCAACATAACGCCTTTGGGCTCTCCAGTAGTGCCTGATGTATAAATGATGGTAAATAAATCACCGAGATTATGTGCAGCGATGCGCTCATCAAGTTCCGTTTGGTATGCGGTTTGTGCTTGCGCCATAAATGTGGATAAATGCAGGGTGTCGATTGAAAGATCAGCCAACTCAACATTGTCATTCATCACGATAATCGTCGTTAATTGAGGGCAAAGAGCTGGTAATTGGCATGCAACTTGATATTGCATATCTTCCCCAACAAACAACACTTTAATATTAGCATCATTAATAATATATGCCGCTTGCTCAACACTGCTAGTTGCATAAAGTGGCACTGTGACAGCCCTAATTTGTAACGCGGCAAAGTCAACCAATGACCAATTCATACTGTTATGGGCAAATAACCCAATATTTTCTTGTGTGATAACGTTTAATGCTAAGAGACGACGAGAAATCGCTGATGTGTGATCGCCTACCTCCCCCCAAGTTAATGAGCTTTGTTGCCCGTTATCCCATTGACTGAAAGCTATCCGGCTCGCCGATTCGTGCGCAGTAACCCTGCTACGTAAGCGATTAACCAAGTGGTATGGATATAGATTTTCAGTAATCAAAGTGTATTCCCTATAGGTCATTATCGATATAAGTTACTCGGTACATTCACAAGCACTTAACTATTTTTTATTTCTTATTATTTCAGCTTACAAGTGTTAGCTGAATATTCGCAGTGTATCGACTAAAGAGATGCGTGAAAAGCATTTATATGTAAATTTTGTGCAAATGTTATGTCTGCTACAAAACTCATCATAACGCTCACGATAGTGAGTTAATTACCTTGTTGGCGTATCTATTTTGTTATAAGTACGTCTATAGAAATATAGAGGTTGTTGGCTTTAAGGGATAATTTCATTTGTTATTCCCCCTTAACAATATACGTTATTTCTTACTCACAATGTCTGAGCTTGCCAACAACCTCTAGCAATTTTTAAATAGGAGTACTATGCAGCAACAGCCTGTTCAGAGAGTTCCTCAATCAACTGGCTAAATTGAGATTTCATCCATTGATGGCCTTTATCCCTAACCGTTGATTCATGCCAAGTTAAATAGCAAGGCAGTGTATCTCGAAGCCACGGCAACGTTAATGTCCGTAATTTTAGTTGCCCAAAGTAATGACTTACTAGCCATTTTGGCACAATAGCGACGAGATCCGTTTGAGCAACAATACTCAGGACACTATTTAAGTCAGTACCTTGATAGCTAATCGTATGCGATAACTCAGTATTATGATAATAAGGTTTACTAAATGACCCCATGTTATCCATTGACATAATCGCATGACGTTCATTATTTAGTTCAACTTCAGAAATTGAATTACCAATACGTGGGTGATGATTACTCGCCACTAATACCAATTCATCATCGAATAAAACCTGATGTTGAAATTCTGTCTTTTCTAATTGATTATAGCCAAGGAAAAAATCCATTTCTTGGTATTTTAATTGATGAGCAATTTTATTATCCATAAAAGAATGAATGACTATATTAATATTAGGTGAAACTACCTTAAATTTTTCGACAATAATAGCAGCTAGACGAATATCTAACGGTGAACAAATAGATAAATTAAATATTCTATCACTAGTTTGTGGATTGAAACCTGCACTAGGTAATTCATTATGAACTAATTGTAATGCTTGCCTAATAGGCCCGAACAGTTGCTTAGCACGAGATGTCGGCTGAATACCACGCCCATACCGGACAAACAACTCATCATTAAACATTGATTTTAAACGTGATACTGCGTTACTCACCGCAGGTTGAGACATCCCTAGAACTTGCGCTGCTTTTGTCACGTTTTGCATCTGCATAACCACGTCAAAAACCGTTAATAGGTTGAGATCAACATTACGTAAATGAATATCGCTACTGTCTTTTTTAGCTGTTGAAATTGTATCAAAATCAGTCATTTTTTACTCCACTAATATATTTATCATTTTTCATTAACGAAAAGAGTCATTCATCTTAAAAAACCGACGAATATATAAATTCATTAAATATTATTCTTAAAACAACTTATAGATAATAAGTCATTTCGCTTTCCCTGCATTTATTAAAACGACGTTTATATTACTTTACCTATTAATTAAACTTGCAGTATAAATATCATTATAAAACGTAAATATTCATCAACATAATGAATGATAACCACTTATTAGCCTTGCAATCACTCACCGTAAAAATAATAAAGCAATTTTTGCAAGAAATCATAATAAATCGTATGTAGAATCAATAAATATTCTCATTATCAGATTATTTTTTAAATACTCATTTATTAGATAATTAACTTAATTAAAAAGTATTGGCGAAGATGATTCATTCCCTGCATTAGGTCTTACTTCATACCAAAAAAAAAATAAAAATCATATAAAAATCAATAACTTTAAACAAAAAAGCATTTAAATGAGCATAGCGAAAGAATTTTACCCTTATAACAACGTAAAAATCCAGATAAAACAGAAGGGATACACAAAAAAACAGCAACAACCACCAGCTAAAAGCCATAATTCATGATTGGTAAAAATAGGCTAAAAATCTATGATTGACATTAACTTTAAGATAACGTATCAATAAATACAGTTTGATTAAGATACTCAAGAGAGACAGTTGAAATGACATTTTCTATTCGCCTACTAAGCCTACTACTACTCGCATTAAATTTGCGCGGTATGCTTATGGACGAAAAATAGAAACAAACTGTCCACAAACATTAAAAACCCGCGCAACCCGCGGGTTTTTTTATGCCTGCGGCTTTGGAAGAACATAACTCTAAGCAAAAAACAAAATTCGATATGAGGAACACAATATGAGCAACCAAGTCATTATCTTCGATACCACCTTACGCGACGGTGAGCAGGCATTACAGGCAAGTTTGTCCGTCAAAGAAAAATTACAAATTGCCTTCGCATTAGAGCGTTTAGGGGTTGATATTATTGAAGCGGGTTTCCCAGTCTCTTCACCGGGTGATTTCGAATCTGTGCAAACCATCGCGAGAGAAATAAAAAACAGCCGAATTTGTGCATTAGCACGTTGTATTGAAAATGACATTGATGTTGCAGCTGAGTCATTAAAGGTTGCCGAAGCCTTCCGTATCCATATTTTCTTAGCCACCTCCAATTTGCATATGGAGAAGAAATTAAATAAATCCTTTGATGGCGTAATGGATATGGCAATTAATTCCATCAAGCGCGCAAGACGCTATACCGATGACGTTGAATTCTCCTGTGAAGATGCGGGCCGTACTGATCCTGATAATTTATGTCGTATCGTAGAAACGGCTATTAATGCAGGGGCAACAACAATCAATATCCCAGATACTGTAGGTTACACAACTCCTTACCAGTTTGGCGGAATTATCACTGATTTGTATAACCGTGTACCAAATATCGATAAAGCTGTTATTTCTGTGCATTGCCATGATGATTTAGGGATGTCCGTTGCTAACTCAATCAGTGCTGTACAAGCCGGTGCCCGCCAAGTTGAAGGTACCATCAATGGCTTAGGCGAACGCGCTGGCAACACGGCATTAGAAGAAGTGATTATGGCCATTAAATTGCGCGAACAAATGTTGAATGTGCATACCAATATTAATCACAAAGAAATTTACCGTACCAGCCAATTAATTAGCCAATTATGTAATACACCAATCCCAGCCAATAAAGCAGTTGTAGGCAGTAACGCATTTGCTCACTCATCAGGTATTCACCAAGACGGTGTGTTGAAAAATCGTGAAACCTACGAAATCATGACGCCCGAGTCTATCGGCTTAAAAGAACAACAATTAAATTTAACCTCACGCTCAGGCCGTGCCGCTGTTAAACACCGTATGGAGGAAATGGGGTATCACGAAGGTAAAGACTTCAAATTGGATGAATTGTATACTGCATTTTTGAATTTAGCTGACAAAAAAGGTCAAGTCTTTGACTATGACTTAGAAGCCTTAGCTTTCTTTACGAAACAACAAGATGAAACTGACCACTTCGTGATGGACTATTTCAGTACACAATCAGGCTCTAGTATTGTTGCAACAGCAACAGTCAAAATGCAGTGTGGCGATGAAGTGAAATCTGAAGCGGCAACCGGTAATGGCCCCGTTGATGCCATCTACCAAGCCATCAGCAACATTACACAATTCCCTATGAAATTAGTCTCGTACCAATTATCTGCTAAGGGCCATGGTGAAAATGCGTTAGGCCAAGTGGATATCGTGGTTGAATGCCATAACCGTAAGTTCCACGGGATGGGGTTAGCGACAGATATCGTCGAATCTTCAGCGAAAGCCATGGTGCATGTGTTAAATAGCATTTGGCGCTCTGAGCAAGTTGAAAAAGAAAAACAAAAAATAAATCAAGAATCACAATCAAACACAAAGGAAGCTGTTTAACAATGTCTAGTTATAAAATTGCCGTATTACCGGGAGATGGCATCGGTCCAGAAGTGATGGCGCAAGCTCACAAGGTTTTAGCCGCTATCAGCAAACGTTTTGCAATAACAATTAACACCACTGAATATGATGTTGGCGGCGCGGCAATCGACAAACACGGTGAACCGTTACCGCAGGCTACAGTAACAGGTTGTGAGGACGCTGATGCGGTATTATTTGGCTCTGTCGGTGGGCCTAAATGGGAACACTTGCCACCCGATAGCCAGCCTGAACGCGGTGCATTATTACCTTTACGTAAGCATTTTAAATTATTCAGTAATTTACGCCCTGCTCGCTTATATCAAGCATTAGAAGCATTTTGCCCATTACGCGCAGACATCGCAGCTCAAGGTTTCGATATTCTTTGTGTCCGTGAATTAACCGGTGGGATTTACTTCGGTCAACCGAAAGGCCGCAAAGGTGAAGGCCAAGAAGAATATGCATTTGATACTGAAGTTTATCACCGCTATGAAATCGAGCGTATCGCACGCATTGCTTTTGAATCGGCTCGCAAACGTAATAACAAAGTCACATCAATCGACAAGGCAAACGTGTTGCAAAGCTCAGTATTATGGCGTGAAGTGGTCAATCAAATCGCTCAAGAATACCCAGATGTTGAAGTCAGCCATATGTATATCGATAACGCAGCAATGCAAATGATCAAAGCCCCATCTCAATTTGATGTGGTGTTATGTTCTAACTTGTTCGGCGATATCATTTCTGATGAATGTGCGATGATCACCGGTTCTATGGGCATGTTACCTTCTGCGAGTTTAAATGAAGCTGGATTTGGTTTGTATGAACCTGCGGGCGGCTCTGCACCAGATATTGCTGGAAAAAATATTGCCAACCCAATTGCACAAATTTTATCTGCTTCCATGCTGTTAAGATTTAGCTTAGACCAAACTGATGCGGCAGATGCCATCGAGCGTGCAGTCAATAAAGCCTTAGAAGAAGGTTATAGAACATCAGACTTAGCAGGTGCAGGTCAATCAATAAGTACCAGTGAAATGGGCGATATTATTGCTCGTTATATTGCAGAAGGGGTTTAACATGGCCAAGACTTTATATCAAAAATTGTATGATGCCCACGTTGTCCGTGAGGTCGAAAATGAAATCCCTTTGATTTATATCGATCGCCATTTGGTACACGAAGTGACATCACCTCAAGCGTTTGACGGTTTGAGAACTAAAAATCGCCCGTTGCATCAACCAAGTAAAACATTTGCCACCATGGATCATAACGTATCTACGCAAACCAAAGATATTAATGCTTGTGGCGATATGGCTCGCATTCAAATGCAAGAGTTAATGAAGAACTGTGAAGAGTTTGGCGTAACTTTATATGATTTGAACCACCCATACCAAGGTATTGTCCATGTGATGGGGCCTGAGCAAGGTATTACTTTGCCGGGGATGACTATTGTGTGTGGAGACTCCCACACCGCAACACACGGTGCATTTGGCTCATTGGCCTTTGGTATCGGCACGTCAGAAGTTGAGCACGTGATGGCGACTCAAACACTGAAACAAGCACGCGCTAAAACAATGAAAATTGAAGTCGTCGGCAAAGCACCAGCTGGCATTACCGCAAAAGATATCGTTTTAGCGATTATCGGTACAACTGGCAGCGCAGGCGGTACTGGCTATATTGTTGAGTTTTGCGGTGAGGCCATCGAAAACTTGAGCATGGAAGGCCGTATGACGGTATGCAACATGGCTATTGAATTAGGTGCGAAAGCGGGGATTATCGCCCCCGATGAAACCACCTTTGCCTATATGAAAGGTCGCCAATTTGCACCTAAAGGCCAACAATGGGACGACGCGGTTGCGTATTGGAAAACATTAAAAACTGATGATGATGCACAATTTGATAAAGTCATTACTATTCAAGCAAGTAGCATCGCACCACAAGTCACATGGGGAACTAACCCGGGGCAAGTAATTGCCATCAACCAACCGATACCTGCCCCAGAGTCATTTGCGGACCCTGTTGAGCGAGCTTCTGCTGAGAAAGCATTAGCTTACATGGGGTTAGAGTCCGGTATTAAATTATCTGATGTAAAAATTGATAAAGTATTTATTGGTTCATGCACTAATTCGCGTATTGAAGATTTACGTGCAGCAGCTGCAATTGCCAAAGGTAAAAAAGTGGCTAATGGCGTGCAAGCCATTGTTGTTCCGGGATCAGGCCCAGTTAAAGCCCAAGCGGAACAAGAAGGTTTAGATAAAATTTTCATTGAAGCGGGCTTTGAATGGCGTTTGCCAGGATGCTCTATGTGCTTAGCAATGAATAACGACCGTTTAAACCCTGGCGAACGCTGCGCATCAACCAGTAACCGTAACTTTGAAGGTCGCCAAGGTCGTGCAGGCCGTACTCACTTAGTTAGCCCAGCAATGGCAGCCGCAGCTGCGATTAATGGCCATTTTGCTGATGTACGTGATATTCAAATCTAAGGAGAAAATGATGGAAAAGTTTATTACACACGTCGGGATTGTCGCTCCTTTAGATGCAGCCAATGTAGATACTGATGCCATTATCCCTAAACAATTTTTGCAAAAAGTGACTCGCACTGGTTTTGGCCAACACTTGTTTAATGACTGGCGTTTTTTAGATGAGAACGGGCAACAACCGAACCCTGATTTCGTCTTAAATAAGCCAGTTTTCAAAGGGGCAAGTATTTTATTGGCTCGCGAAAACTTTGGTTGCGGCTCATCCCGTGAGCACGCACCATGGGCATTAACTGACTTTGGTATTCAAGTGGTTATTGCCCCAAGTTTTGCTGATATTTTTTATGGTAACTCGTTCAACAACCAATTATTACCAATTAAATTAAGTGAAACCGAAGTCGATGAACTGTTTAACTATGTTAATGGCCATGAAGGTTGCCAATTTACGGTAGACTTAGAAGCTCAAACAGTGACTGCGGGTGATAAAACCTATCATTTTGAAATTGATAGCTTCCGTCGCCACTGCATGATGAATGGCTTGGATAGTATTGGTTTGACGTTGCAACATGTCGACCAGATCACCGATTTTGAAAGCAAGATTCCATCCTTTATGCAGTAAATCCTTTTCTACGCCTACTTTGGTGGGCGTAGTTCCTCTTTTAGCTCTAATTATCGAACTAAACCGCCTACTTCGCACCAAAAATGCGGAATTCATCCATCATTAAAAATTTACAATCCAAAATCACTTCCCCGTTAATATCTTCCTGTATAATTAACCTAAATATTTTGCCCATCACAAAATTTACTTTTACTTTTACTTTTACTTTTACTTTTACTTTTACTTTTACTTTTACTTTTACTTAACGATTTTTTCTAAATAGTTCGCGTTATAGCAAGGCGGCAAGTGAGGATACGCCTAGGAGCATACATAAGTATGTGACTAGGGTAGCTGAACGAAGCTAACACAGCTATAACGAGAAATATGACGAAAAAAAAGCCGGTAAAAACCGGCTCGGTGATAATACACCATTACTCTAAATGGGGGAGTTGGTCGGCAACTGCAGACCAAACGAGCTACTTACTACTTTCTATTATCGTGAGAATTTAGGAAATTAAAATTGATGTATTTTTTGCCGGAGTTCCTCTTTTATGTCTAATTCGCGATTACAAACCCAATTCATTCGTCTCTGGCAACATTTTCAGGGCCAAGACAGTGAAACTACGCTGCAAGATATCGCAGACACGCTGTTTTGCTCTCGTCGTCATGTCCGTACGCTGCTTAACAATATGCAGACACAAGGTTGGCTTAGTTGGCAAGCAGAGTCTGGTCGAGGAAAACGTTCCACCCTTATTTTTCATGTTAATGGCTTAGAGCTACAGCAGGCACAGGCTGAACAATTACTCAAAGAAGAAAGTATTGAAAAACTTGTCGCACTGGTTGGTGACAAAGAAACCATTCGCCAAATGGTATTATCTGAGCTGGAGCGCAGCTATCGACAAGGTAAAAATTTATTACGGATTATTTATTATCGAGATTTCCCGACACTGCTTCCTGGCGCACCAATGCGCCGCTCAGAAATTCACTTGATGAGCCAAATATTTAATGGCCTTACCCATATAAATGAGGAAAAAGGGGAAGTGGAAGATGGTCTTGCCCACCATTGGCAATCCACCAGCGATACCCAATGGCGTTTTTATTTACGCCCCGCTATTTATTTCCATCATGGGCGAGAAATGGTTACCGACGATATTATTTATTCCCTTTTACGCTTAAAAACCTGTTGGCCGCTATTCTCACATATTCAATCCGTTAGCTCACCGCAACCTTATGTCATTGATATCACGTTAAGTGAGCCTGATAAACAACTACCTTGGTTATTAGGTAGCCACCATGCCGCCATTTTACCGAAAGAGTGGGAGAACCTCGAAAACTTTAGCCGTTGTCCAATCGGTACTGGCCCTTATCAAGTAGAAAAAAACTTGCCACAAAAGCTGACCATTACGGCTTTCGACCGCTATTTTGGCTATCGTGCGCTACTCGATGAAGTGACCATTTGGGTGGTTCCTGAACTCTCTGAGCAAATGGTCTGTACAACATTAAAAATGGATGGTGATAAGCACCATAATGGCTCGCTCGAAAGTCGTATGGAAGAAGGCTGTTATTTCCTGTTAATGGATCAGCGTTCACCGATAGCTCAGCGTGAAGATGTTCGTAAGTGGTTATGTAGCTTTTTAACCCCTGTCAACCTGCTTGCACATTGCGAACCTTTTTATCAGCGCCATTGGGCGCCAGCTTATGGCCTGTTACTCCATTGGCATCACAGTAAAATGCTAACCTTGTTCCCCAAACCTGAAGATTTAACGGAGCTTACTGTCACTTTTTATCGCAACCACCATGAGTTCTACGCAATTAGCCAAATTATGAAACGGGTTTTACAGATGCAAGGGGTGGAACTTAAGATCAATATCATTGATTACGATGATTGGTTTAATGGCAATGGAGAAAGTGATATTTGGCTAGCAACCGCTAACTTTTTTAAACCTCTCGAGTTTTCCATCTTTGCGACCTTGTACGAAATGCCATTGCTACGACAATGCCTTAATAGCACTCTCGGCAATGAACTCAATCTATGGCGTAATAACCAATTAGATGTCGAAGCTTGGTGTGAAAGCTTAGTTGACTCGCAAATTTTTCACCCTGTTTTTCATCATTGGCTTGAATTGCAAGGCCAAAAAACCATGCGCGGCGTACGAATGAATACCTTTGGCTGGTTTGATTTTAAATCTGCGTGGTTTAAACCGTCTGAGGATAACCTAGAAAAATATTGATAGTTATAAACAGATGAAATGAATAATAAGGATGTTATTCACTTTTTCTGTGGATATCCATGTGAACAACCTCATGGTAATCAGGGTATATCCCCAAGCCGTTTTTTTATCAAAAAAAAGCACAATTGAATAATCACTGATAAATCAAACATGTAAATAACAAAATAGCCTTTTATCCACTGACTACTTTTTTAACTAAAATGCTTAGGACTTTAACTGAGCAAAGATCAAACAACGTTGTATTTATCCACAAGATATGTGCTTAACTTACTCATATTTTGTGATTTGCGTCATAAAAACCGTTTCGTCAAGGCTGTAAATACACACAGTAATCTCTGTTTTTCACAGTTATCCAGAAATCCTGTGGATAACCTAGTGCATGATCCTGTGATTATCTTGGGATGAACTTGAATAACCTCTGTAATAATTTATAATTTGGATAAATAAATAATATTATATTCCTATATATCAGATAGTTAAAAATACCAAAGAAAAAGTGTTATACTTCTTGAGTTATATGTATTTCCACTGGCTATTTTTTATACATTACTATTCAAACCATGACGCCATTTATTGCACCACAACCACCTGATAACGAAGCGACCTTAATGAGCCGAGCGCAAGCTCTTGCTGGCTACACGCTTGGTGAGCTCGCCCAACACGCTGCTATCGCTATTCCTCCTGATCTCAAGCGCGATAAAGGCTGGGTTGGCATGCTATTGGAATATTATTTGGGCGCGAGTGCGGGAAGTAAGGCAGAGCAAGATTTCGCCCATATTGGAATTGAATTAAAAACCATTCCGATTGACCGTTATGGTGTTCCACTTGAAACCACTTTTGTTTCTGTTGCACCATTAACGGGAAACAGTGGTTTAACATGGGAAAATAGCCATGTTCGCCGCAAGCTGTCCCGTATTTTATGGTTCCCTATTGAAGGGGAAAGGCAAATCCCGCTCTCACAACGTAGAGTCGCAAACCCATTAATTTGGAGCCCGTCTCCGTTTGAAGAACAGTTGCTACGGCAAGATTGGGAAGAGTTAATGGATCTCATTGTGTTAGGCAAAGTTGAAAGTATTACTGCACGTCATGGGCAGGTATTACAAATTCGCCCTAAAGCCGCGAACAATAAAGCATTAACGGAAGCGGTTGGTGAGTTTGGTCAGCCTATTATGACGCTACCACGTGGTTTTTATCTCAAAAAAGACTTTACCGCGCCCTTATTAGCGCGGCATTTTAGTTTAAGTTAGTCGCTAACCATCGCCTGTACCAAAGCAGACGATAAATTATTATCACTGTTTAATTCGTTAATTAGAAGGTACTAAGATGTTTGAGTGGATACTGGATCCCAATGCCTGGATGGCACTCGCGACACTAACCATATTAGAAATTGTCCTAGGCATTGATAATATTATTTTCCTCAGTATTGTGGTGAGCAAACTTCCGAATCACCAACAAAATAGTGCCAGACGGACTGGGCTTATTGCAGCAATGGTGATGCGTCTTGCATTATTGGCTTCTATTGCGTGGTTATCACGCCTTACCACCCCACTTTTTACTGTCGCTGATCATGTGGTATCCGCTCGCGACCTCATATTATGTGCAGGTGGGATCTTCCTTATATGGAAAGCAAGCCAAGAAATTTTTGATACGATTGAAGGAGAAGGTGAAAATAACCTAGCAAATAAAAAAGTCAGTTCATTTTGGGGCGCTATCGTTCAAATTGCTTTATTAGACATTATCTTCAGTTTAGATTCCGTGATCACGGCTGTGGGGCTATCAGACCACTTATTTATCATGATGGCTGCGGTCGTCATCGCTGTGCTCATTATGATGCTTGCGGCCAAACCCATTGGCGACTTTGTTGAGCGCTACCCTTCTGTAAAAATCTTAGCCTTATCATTTTTGATTCTTGTTGGTTTCACCTTACTACTTGAAAGTGTTCAAATTCATGTATCAAAAGGCTATATCTACTTTGCGATGTTCTTTTCCATGGCAGTACAAGTTCTCAATATCTTGCGCAGTAAGAAATGGAAAACGAGAAACCAAACTGATTAAGATGGCAATCTAACCGCTTGTTTAGCTGCTAAAATAGCCCCTTCTACCGCTTTTTTCGCTTGCGGGCTATTTTTCCAGCAACTTGAGCCTGTTAATGCGGCCCCATAAATTAAAATTTCATCGTAGGAAGCTTCGCTCAATTGTGCGAGTGAACTAAACCCCATTTGTTCTAAACGGCTAATCACTGTGGGCCCGACACCTTTAACTGCTAATAAAATCTGTTTTTCTGATTCAGAAAATGCCATTTTACTCTTCTCATTGTTAATGAATTGATATTTATTAAGCTAATATTTTGCATTTTACCTATTTAATACTTTAAAATTGCAACTATAACAATGCCAGTTTTAATAATTATTAACTGACCTATCTTATCACCCAATCTATACCTGCTCTGTGTTAGGAATTCACCATGTATAACGCACCACTGACCAACACACATCAACACACGATGAAATTACCTGATAGCCGCCAATTTTGCTGGTTTGAATCAGGCCCTAAAACAGGTTTCCCTGTTGTTTTTTGTACAGGAGCAGGGATGAGTGGTTCATTAGGATTTGGTTTGGATTTACTCGAACAACTGAACATTCGTTTGATTGTTCCTGAACGTGCGGGCCTTGGTGAATCCACTTTTCACCCTGAAAAATCATTGAAAAGCTTTGCTATGGATGTGCAAACACTGCTAAATGAACAATCCATTACCCAATTTTCTGTCGTTGGTTTTTCTCAAGGTGCTGTTTTTGCCATGGCTATCGCCCACTATTGCCAGCCTATTTCACTGTCTATTGTGTCTGGACAAGACCAATTTGAATACCCTGCAACTCGCGCAATACTCCGCACTGATGTTGTGAACATGCAAGAGCAAGCCCTTAACACCCCTGAAGCCCTGTCAGATTGGCTATTGAAGAATGTCACTGGTGAGTGGTTGCTGGCATTTATTCTTAATTGCAGCGCAGATATTGACCAACAACTTTATAATGAAGAACAATTCCTTGATGCCTATACTGCGTGTATTCGACGCGCTTTTGCCCAAGGTAATCAAGGTTATGTACAGGATTTAATCCTCTCTTTACAGCCTTGGGGATTCACCCCTGAAGATATTCAATGCCCGACATCCTTATGGTATGGCGAATTGGATATGAGCACCGTGCACTCACCCGATTTTGGTAAAATTTTGTCCGGTCGCTTACTAAACTGCAACCACCATTTACATCCGCAAGAAGGCGGCTCTTTACTTTGGACTCAAGCAGACAATATCTTAGTTGATATTCAAAAATACGCCGCATAAACAAAAACCGCGATGAGTTATTCATCGCGGCTATTATTTGCATCCTAAATTCATATGAATGAATTAACGATACACAATCCCGCCATCAGTCAAAATAGATTGGCCAGTAATATAGTCAGAGTCATCGCTCGCTAAAAATGCAACCAAACCTGCCACATCATCTGGCGTTTGTGCTCGACCTAATGCGATGCCTTCCACATATTTTTTATAGGTCTCACCTTTTGGCGTGCCTGTGATTTCAGAAAAACGTTCGTCGATTTCTACCCACATATCTGTTCCAACAATACCAGGACAATAAGCATTCACCGTTATACCTGAACTGGCGTATTCTTTTGCCGCGGCTTGCGTTAATGCGCGTACGGCAAATTTTGTGGCGGAGTAAACGCCTAACATTGCAAAACCATCATGTCCTGCAATAGAGGATGCATTAATGATTTTTCCTTTGTGTTTACGTTCTTGGAATTTTTCACTAGCAGCTTGAATGCCCCACAAGGTTCCATCTACGTTGATTTTGAAGATTAAATCCATATCTTCTTGGCGAACATCAGCGATTGGCTTAACTTGTGCAATCCCCGCGTTGTTAATCATCACATCGAAACCACCCAACTCAGCTTCCGCATGAGCCACCGCAGCAAAAACTTGGTCACGTTGACTGATATCTGCGGCAAATGTTGTTACTTTACGGCCTAACGCTTCAATTTCTTTGGCAACATCTTGGAGCTTGTCTTTTTTCAAATCCACCAGTGCGATATCAGCGCCTTCTTTCGCTAAACGCAATGCGATACCACGACCAATACCTTGAGCGGCACCAGTAACTAAAATAACTTTATTATTTAACGCCATACTTTTCTCCTACTGAATAATAGCCAAATTGACTAGTTCACCTTTAATATTAAGTTAGCAACAATAACAATAAGTTACAAAGTAATAATTTTAGCCTAATATTTATTATTTATAAAAAATATTTCACTATTTACAAGGTTAATATGTTTTTTTACCGTAGAAAAATACATATAGACGTAAATTATAAGATTATTGTTAATAAAAATCATTCTCAATTCAATAAACAAAAAATGCGATTTGTTGATTTTTAGTATAATTGATAAACACTTATATAAAGTATGGATATAAAAAAGCCACCAATCGGTGGCTTATTGATGCAATTAAAAATAACTTATTTTTTAGCAGCTTGAATATACAGCATCTCTAATGCGATAGATGCTGCGGCTAATGCCGTGATTTCAGATTGGTCATAAGCTGGGGCAACTTCCACTAAATCCATACCCACGATATTTAATGACTGTATGCCACGCAATAGCTTCAATGCACGATCTGACGTTAAACCACCAATAACAGGGGTTCCTGTACCCGGTGCAAATGCAGGGTCAAGGCAGTCAATATCGAAAGTCAGATAAACAGGTAGGTCACCGACAATCTCTTTGATCTGCGCAACCATATCATCCACGCTACGATCATTCACCTGACCTGCATCCAATACAGTAAAACCATTGTCGCTATCATGTTCAGTACGAATACCAATTTGCACTGAATGATTTGGTTCGATTAACCCTTCTTTTGGCGCATGGTAGAACATGGTTCCGTGGTCAAACTTGCTACCGTTACCATAAGTATCGGTATGTGCATCAAAATGAACTAAAGCCATTTTACCAAAGTGTTTTGCATGAGCACGCAGCAATGGCAGTGTGACGAAGTGGTCACCGCCAAAGGTTAAGCAACGTTTACCTGATTCAAGCAATTTTTCAGTATGTGCTTGCAGCTTGTCACTCATGTCTTGTGCATCACCGAAAGCAAACACCACATCACCACAATCGACGACATTTAAACGTTCGGTTAGCTTGAAATTCCAAGGCCAACGATGGCTTTCCCATGCAAGGTTAGTAGACACTTGGCGAATAGCGGCTGGCCCATGACGACTGCCTGCACGGCCTGAGGTTGCCATATCAAATGGTACACCCGTGATCACCCATTCCGCATCTGAGCTATATGGTTGAAAATTCAATGGAAAACGTAAAAAACCAAATGCGTTAGAAACCAGTGAATTATCAACTTGATTGCCTAAAGTACTATTAATCATTTTTGTTCCTCAAAATAGGCTTGCCCGTTAGCAAGCCCTTTTAATATTTGGCTCGAATCGTTCTACCTAATTAACTTCGTACAGTATAAATAATAAACAAATCATGTTATTTGCACAAAGTTATTATCTGTTCAGTATCTTAATACGTTATGACTCATATAGTGCGCTAAATAGTTCGTGCTGTCGCTAGGCGGCAAAATACGCCAAGCCCTAAGAACATACATAAGTATGTGACTAGGGTTGGCGAATGCAGCCAACACCGCCACAGCACGAAATATGACGCGCATTAAGCATTTATTCGTCTTCGAGATAAGTATACCCATACAAACCATTCTCGAACTCTTCCACAAAGCCTTTTTGGAGTTGCTCACTTAAACCAGTGCCTTTTACTTGCTCTGTGAAGCTTTCTAGTAGGACTTCCGGTACTAATTTGACGTATTGCAGCATATCGGCCACAGAATCGCCCTCTTCACTTTGCAGGTAACGCAAGTTGCCTTGGCTATCAACCCAGACATCTATTGCGGCAGTATCACCAAACAAGTTATGCATGTTACCTAAAATTTCTTGGTACGCGCCAATCATAAAGAAACCTATCATTGGCGGCTTTTCAGGGTCATACGCAGGCATTGGCATTGTGGTTTCAACGCCATCACCATCAACATAATGGTCAATAATACCGTCAGAGTCACAGGTGATATCTAACAGTACCGCACGACGGTCTAATGGTTTATCTAACCCTTCAATCGGTAACACTGGGAACACTTGGTCGATTCCCCAAGAGTCTGGCAGCGATTGGAATAATGAAAAATTCACATAGAACTTATCAGCCATACGCTCTTGCAGTTCGTCGATTATTGGACGATGAGCACGATTGCTTGGATCTAAATCCTGTTGAATGCGACGGCAAATATTTAGGTATAACTCTTCTGCCCATGCTCGTTGCGTTAAATCTAGTACGCCGTGTGCATATTGAGTGTGCGCTTCTTGTAAATCGAACTGGCTATCATGCAACCATTCACGTAATGAACGGCTATTACCTTGATGCTGCATTGACTCCCACGTTTCCCATAAGGAAATCAATGAACGTGGCGCATCTTCATGAGGCGGTGTTGTTTTAGTAAATTCGTTACGCTCAACCCCGATCACATTGGATACTAATACCGTATGATGCGCTGTTAACGCTCGGCCAGATTCGGTAATTACCGTTGGGTGTGGTAAATCAAATTCTTCACACGCGTCCCCAATTGCCCAAATCACGTTGTTAGCGTATTCATTTAAACCATAGTTGACCGAGCAATCGGATTGAGAGCGAGTACCTTCATAGTCAACACCAAGACCACCGCCCACATCAAAGCACTGAATGTTAACGCCTAGGCGATGTAGTTCCACATAGAAACGCGCTGATTCACGAACACCCGTAGCGATGTCGCGAATATTGGCCATCTGAGAGCCTAAATGGAAATGAAGTAACTGCAGGCTGTCTAAGCGATTGGCATTGCGTAAAATTTCCACTAATTGCAGTACTTGAGTTGCAGCCAAACCAAATTTAGATTTTTCACCGCCACTTGCCTGCCATTTACCGGAGCCTTGAGAAGCCAAACGAGCACGAACCCCGAGGCGTGGCGTGACATTTAAGCTTTCCGCTTCTGCCAATACCATCTCAATTTCAGACATTTTTTCGATAACAAGGTAAACCTTGTGACCTAATTTTTCCCCAATTAACGCTAATCGGATGTATTCACGGTCTTTATACCCATTACAGACGATAACCGTTTGTGTTTTACCTGCGTTTGCTAAAACAGCCATTAATTCAGCTTTTGAACCCGCTTCAAGCCCGAGCGGCTCGCCAGAATTAACCAGCGATTCAATGACTCGGCGTTGCTGGTTAACTTTTATGGGATAAACCAGAAAGTAATCGCCTTTATAGCCATAAGACTCACGTGCACGTCTAAATGCTGCGTTTATTGAACGTAAACGGTGCTGTAAAATTTGCGGGAAACAAAACAATGCAGGTAAGCGTAAATGCTCCTGCTCTTCTTTAACCTGATTAACGAGGTCAGCTAAATCAACAAAGGTGTCAGGGTTCTCAGGGTTTGGGCAAACACAGACATTTCCGCGCTCATTCACCTGATAGTAACCACCACCCCAATACGCGATGTTGTACGTCTGACGCATTTTGCGAGCGATATTATCATTCATAATAAACTCCTTTTATGGAGGGGTGAGTGACGCGTTCTCCTTCCTGATGCATGTCAGTGAGGACATAACACTGCAAGGCAGTTATGTCGGGGAAACGGCAATACTCAGATTTTAATAAAAAGTGCTTAGAACTTCTAAACAGTGACAATATACGACCTTAAGCTGACAGATTAATGACTCAGCCTCGAAGGTGTATTAAAGATGTGACGGTAACTTCGTGATGAAGTAAAGAATGACAGGAAAGTAAATGCCAAAGTCACGCGGCGATCCGCATATGACGGTTGGATACTGTTATTCAGTAGATTATGGATCATTACCCATTAACCCCCAATATAACTGTTTACCCCTTTAAAATTTCAATGTGGTAGCACTATTTTGGCAGTTTGACCTGTTGATTTAAGCTATATCACCTTATTTTTTTATTGAAATTCAAAAGTTTATAAACATTCCTGATAGATAGCAGAAGTTTTATATTATTCTGCTGGTATATAACGGGAAATAACAACCATCCGTTACGGTCGCAGTTTATACATCTATTGCGCTCAAAAAGCAAAACCAAAATGACTAAATTGCGATAAAACTTTATCTGTTGCTGTTTTATAGCCCTATACCTTTTTTGTATAAATACAGGTAGAAATTTTTGCCATATGGGACTAAAATAGCCGTCTAGATGTTAAAACATCCAATTATAAATTTGCGAATTCTTAAGGTATTAATCTCATGGCTACACATCTCTTTACTTCTGAGTCTGTATCAGAAGGGCATCCAGATAAAATTGCTGATCAAATCTCTGACGCAGTACTTGATGCTATTCTGGAACAAGACCCGAAAGCTCGCGTTGCCTGCGAAACCTACGTCAAAACAGGTATGGTAATGGTCGGGGGAGAAATCACCACCAGTGCTTGGGTTGATATTGAAGAAATCACGCGCAAAACTGTTCGCGAAATTGGCTACACCAGTTCCGAAATGGGCTTCGATGCAAATTCATGTGCTGTTTTAAGTGCAATTGGTAAACAATCGCCTGATATCAACCAAGGTGTTGACCGTGTTGACCCATCAGAACAAGGCGCGGGTGACCAAGGCCTAATGTTTGGTTATGCAACCAACGAAACTGATGTATTAATGCCTGCTCCTATTACTTATGCACACCGCTTAGTTCAACGCCAAGCTGATGTTCGTAAAAATGGCACGTTGCCATGGTTACGCCCAGATGCGAAAAGCCAGGTAACATTCCAATACGACAATAACAAAATTGTGGGTATTGATGCCGTTGTTTTATCTACTCAGCATTCTGAAGATATTCAACAAAAAGATCTGCATGAAGCGGTGATGGAAGAGATCATCAAGCCAGTTCTACCAGCAGAATGGTTATCAAAAGATACCAAGTACTTTATTAACCCAACAGGCCGCTTTGTTATCGGTGGGCCGATGGGTGACTGTGGCTTAACAGGCCGTAAAATCATTGTAGATACCTACGGCGGTATGGCTCGCCATGGTGGTGGGGCATTCTCTGGTAAAGACCCGTCAAAAGTTGACCGTTCAGCAGCTTATGCAGCTCGTTACGTAGCAAAAAATATTGTCGCTGCGGGCCTTGCAGACCGTTGTGAAATCCAAGTTTCTTACGCTATCGGCGTGGCAGAACCAACATCGATTATGGTAGAAACCTTTGGAACAAGTAAAGTTGATGAGTCATTATTAATCCAATTAGTTCGTGAATTCTTTGACTTACGTCCTTACGGCTTAATCAAGATGCTCGACTTATTACACCCAATTTACCAACAAACTGCTTCATACGGCCACTTTGGTCGTTCTCAGTTCCCTTGGGAAAAAACTGACAAAGCTGAAGCATTGCGTGCCGCCGCAGGCTTGTAATCACTTCGGTAAATAAACCATATACAAAAAAACCCATCTAATGATGGGTTTTTTATTGCGCTGAATTAACGGTTAATTTTTTTGCGTAAACTGGAAAATAGCCATTCCTGCAACCATCGCTAATGTAAATATTATCCCTTGTGTTAATCCCATTCCTGTCAACAATAATGCAGGCCCTGGGCAGATCCCTGCTAACCCCCATCCCACACCAAATAACACACTTCCGGTGACTAGTTTTTTATCTATCGTTTGATTGGTCGGAATTTGCAATGGGCAATTTAGTACACTAACAGAGCGTTTTTTAACCCCTAAGAAAGCAATACCACTGATTACCATTCCAACTGCCATCGTAATTAATAAAGAGGGATCCCACGTTCCAGTAATATCTAAAAACGCTAAAATCTTTGCTGGATTTCCCATTCCGGCAATGACCAACCCTAAACCAAACAGTATCCCTGAAATTAATGCGATAAGAATAGGCATGGGTTTATCTCCCTATCCCATAATGGTTAGCTAATGCGACTGTCACAAAAGCCACAATCATAAAGACCAATACCGCAACAATTGAACGACGAGATAACCTTGCCATGCCACAAATCCCATGGCCGCTAGTACAGCCACTTCCAAGCCGTGAGCCAAAACCAACAAACAGCCCAGCTAAAACTAAAATAGGTGTACTGGTTGCAATGCTAACTTCTGGTGTATACGCCAACCAAGTAAATAGCGCTGGGGCGCTCATCAGACCAATAATAAAAGCGACTTTCCACGCCGTATCTCCCTTCGTTGGTTTTAGCAACCCACCTAAAATACCGCTAATACCCGCAATACGGCCGTTAAAAACTAATAAAATTGCAGCGGCTAAACCTATCAATACACCGCCAACTGCGGCAGATAGTGGCGTAAAATTAGCCCAATCGATTGTCATTTCATTTCTCCTTCACAGGGCAGTAAAGCTGGTATAACGTATTGAGCAACGTAAATAATTTCTCATCTGCAATCGCATAGTAAATACGCTTTCCTTCTCGACGCGTCATCACTAAGCCTTCATTACGCAATACCGTTAATTGCTGAGAGAGCGTCGGTTGTAATATTCCTAACTGCTCTTCTAACTCACTCACGCAGGCTTCACCCTGTGTTAATTGGCATAATAAAATTAAACGATCTGGATTCCCTAATGTTTTCAATAACGAAGCTGTTTCTGACGCGGCCTGCTTCATCGCTAATAATTGCTGTTCAGGTGTATTATTGTGCATATGTTCTTGCTGATTTATATTATACAAGAATACAATATATATTTTGATATAATAAATGTCAATTATTACTTGTTTATGTCCATTGCCTTCACGTATCCTTTACTCCATGAAAACAATCCGTGTTCCACTTTTTTTACAACAACAAGTTATGCGCATATTGCGAGAAAAGCTCGCACTTGCAGAGCACAAACTCGAACAGTCATTTCCAGAACCAACAGTTAACTACAAGCAACGGGGAACAACTGCGGGTAGTGCTTACTTAAAAGAATGGGAAATTCGCCTCAACCCCAGTTTACTCATCGAAAATACAGAACAATTTATTGATGAGGTTGTGCCTCATGAATTAGCGCATTTGTTGGTTTTTCGAGTATTTGGCCGCAAAGGTATCGCACCGCATGGCAAAGAATGGAAATGGATGATGCAACACGTACTGGAAGTCACGGCTAAACGCACACACAACTTTGCAGTTACGACAGTAAAAAGTAAAACATTTCGCTACCGTTGTGCTTGTGAAATGACCCATGAATTAACTATACGCCGTCATAACAAAGTGCTACGTGGTGAAAACCAATATTTATGTCGAAAATGTGGGGAAGTGTTAAAACAAGAAGAGGTTTTTGTCGCTGCGGCAGAAAATTAACCTTTCTGCCGCATCAAGTTTGAGGTGTGCGCTTAAGCAAACTCCGTCATCACTAATTTTGCGATTTCAAAGTAAATAATTAAGCCAGTTCCATCAATGAAAGTTGCAATGAACGGTGCAGAAACAACTGCTGGGTCCACTTTTAATTTCTTCAGTACCATTGGGATAATGGAAGAAACAACCGCGCTCCACATTGTAATCGCAACGATGGTTAAGCTAACCACAATAGTCACTTCGTGGCCAACACCTAAAATCCATGCACGGATTAATGCCGCACCACCGATAGTCACCGCAACTAAAAATGAGGTAGAGACCTCTTTCTTTAGTACTGTGCCGAGATTACGTAAACTCACCTCGCCCAGTGCCATTGCACGGACTAATGTTGATGTAATTTGTGTTCCACTATTACCGCCTGTACCAATCAACAGCGGAATGAAAAACGCTAACGAAATTGCGGCTTCGAGTTGTTCTTCAAATGCTTTTAATACAGTTCCTGTATACGCTTCGGCCACAAATAGCATCAACAACCAAACGACACGTTTACGCCATAAAGTTACAGGGCTTGTCGTTAAGTAGGGCTCATCTAATGGAGTGGTAGCGCCTTGTAACTGCGCATCAAGTGTATTCTCATCTTCAATCAGTTCGGCGATATCTTGCGGACGCAAAACACCCATCAATTTGCCAAATTGCACCACAGGTATCATATCTAAACCACTATGATTAATCAGGTCATAAACATCATGACGTGATTGTTCTGGGGCGACAGAAAAATAATTGTGTCTCATGATATCAGACACTAATAAATTTTCAGGTGAGGCTAATAATGATTTAACTGAAAGAATACCATTTAAATAATTGTCGTTATCGACAACAAATAAATAGGTTGGGATTTGCTCGCCATCAAGGTGCTCAATAAGATTTTGTTTCACGCAAGCTATTGAGTCTGCGACAGAGACTGGCAAATATGATTGGCTCATATAAGCGCTAACTGTTGCATCATCAACTTTTGGTGACGGTGTATTATTGTCTTTGAGGCGCGCGCCTTTCATTGCGGATTGAGCAATAGCAACTGCTCCCGCTTTGTTCTGGGTAGTGAATGTCATTTTTTTAGTCCCTATTACTGTTGGTTACTCAAACAGTACTCACATAGGGGCGAAACCAGATGAGAGAATGCGAAAGCTATCTCTTCGTCTCGGTTTTAGCACTATACAACGTATCCTGATTTAGCAGGAAGTTACATGGGGATATACCTTCGGTCGATATATCCTGTCCTAATCTTGGGCGTCTCTCGACGTCGTCAGATCAGTAACCTATGTTTGTATAGGAGCCTCGCCTAACGAGATACTGCACTTTGGATGCGGCGCGAATTATACCCATTGATGAATTAATTGCCACCCTATATCTACGGTTTTTTACGCATGAGAAACTTATTGTTTAGGTTTCGTTTAAGTTTATATTAAATATATCTTCACAAAGTAACAAAATGTAACTAATAATAAAATTAAATATTCAAATTAAAATAAATATATTTAGTTACTTATCAATAACCAACCCTTAGATAAATCTAAATAATATTTGTAATATTATTTAGTAAATCTTATCGATAATTAAGCAAAACTTACCTGCCCATTTACCTTACAATACAAAAAAACAATATAAAGGAGTAAGCCTAATTAAATATAACTGAAACGCTTTATTAGAGTATACGCAATCACTAATATCAATGAATCATTGGTTTTTTATATTAAAAAGAATCAAATAAGCAAATGATGAGATAAGAAAATACACTTATGTCATTATTTAATTCGAAATTATCATTGAAAACTATTCTTTTAAATTGTTAATATTTAATTTCAGATATCAATACAGTATTAAATATCACAAGAATTATCTTAGAATATTTTTTATTTTATTTAACAGTGAAAGTTTTATTATGGATAAAGTAATTGTTGGAATGTTAACAAACTTAACATTTCGCGTAAATGATGAAATCAAAATTGCTGCCATTTCTGCTTTAGGGGATTTCAAAGCAACGATTGAATATAATGATGCCATCATAAGAATCATAGACTTATGTCAAGACCCAAACAAAGAGGTTGCTGTGTCAGCAATTAATACACTCAGTAAATTATCTATTTATTTTTTACGTAGTTCACTACCGGAACATTAATTACACTCTCATTTCGAGTATTGTAAATAATTACTATGATTTATTTTATAATACTGTCCCATTAATAATCTAATGAGACAGTTTGCACACATGAAATAACTTTACGCTATTTCAGTGTCGCCCTGCAATTGGCAACTACACGCTAAAACATAACCTTCCGCTATTTCTGCTTCGGTTAATGTCATTGTGCTTGTGGTTGTATAATTTCCTGACAACACTTTTGTTTTACAACTGCCACAAACACCCGCTCGGCAAGCCGCAATAACAGGTTGTTTATTTTGTTCTAGTGCAGATAATAAAGACGTCCCCACTGGGACTTTAAAATTGACTAATCGTTGACGAATTTTTAACGTAAGAATATCTTCACTATCAACAATTTCTGGTTCGGTAGAAAAACGCTCCATAAAGAAATGTTCAGCAGGAACACCTAAATTTGCAGCAAATTGCTGTGCATTTTTCATATAAGGTACAGGCCCACACGTCATCACAATTCGTGAATCAATATCTGGCACTAGCGCTTTCAATTTCTCTTCAGTTAAACGCCCTTGAGCAATATCGCCATTATCTGGTGTTTCCGCCATGACACACAATTGCAGCCGTTCTGGATATAACCGGACGAGCTTTTGCCATTCCTCAGCAAAAATGACTTGCTTATCATCGCGAACATTGAATAGCACTTTTACATGGGAATTTGGGCGATTCACCATCAGCCAACGTGTCATTGACATAATCGGTGTCACTCCACACCCAGCAGCTAGCATCAAATACTGCGAGTTTTTTAGATTGGCACAGGTGAATTCCCCTTGTGCTTCAGAAAGCCAAAGGTAGTCACCTTCTTTAACTGAACGCGTTAGCCAATTTGACCCTTCACCATCGTCTAACCGCCTGACAGTAATGGAAATAAAACGACTTTGTCCCGGTGATGATGAAAGAGTGTAAGCACGCATGACATCATCACTATTTTTAATACTGACCAAAGCATATTGACCGGGTGAATACGTATAAAAATCATGATTGATAAGGTTAATTGTCCAGACATCTGATGTTTCTTGAATAATAGAATGAACTTGCATTCTATTTGGACATAAACTGCTTGGCATGGTCATTGCGCTACTCCTTTAAAGGGGGCCGCAACCCCCGTCTTTCACATCGTTTTTAAGCTTTTTCTATCGGTTTATTGATCATGCAGGTAAAATTTCTGCCAGATCTTGCTCAACTGTCGTAATACTCCGCATGCCAAATTTCTCATTTAGCACATTCAATAAGTTTTCAGTTAAGAAACCAGGCGCTGTTGGGCCGGTATAAATATTTTTCACACCCAACGCTAATAATGTTAAGAGGATAACAATCGCTTTTTGCTCAAACCAAGACAGAATCAGACTCAATGGTAAATCATTAATACCACAACCAAGTTTCTCTGATAGATTCACTGCAAGCATAATGGCAGAGTATGCATCGTTACATTGGCCCACATCCAATAAGCGTGGTAGTCCTTCTAACGTACCAAAATCTAATTTATTAAAACGATATTTACCACAAGCGAGTGTCAGGATTAAGCAATCTTCGGGTACACTACGCGCAAAGTCCGTGTAGTAGCTACGCTCACCGCGGCTACCATCACATCCACCAACGAGGAATACGTGACGTAATTTTTTCTGTGAAACTAAATCAATCACCGCATCTGCCGCACCGAGTAGTGTTTGACGACCGAAGCCAACCGTAATTTTGTGCTCGATTTCGGTATACGGGAAACCGGCAAGCGACTGAGCTTGAGCAATCATTGCAGAAAAATCATCGCCCACTAAATGTTTTGCACCTGGCCAACCTACAATACTACGTGTCCAGATACGGTCTTTATAATCACCAACATCAGGGTCAATAATGCAGTTAGAAGTCATTAAGATAGAACCTGGGAATTTAGCAAATTCCACCTGCTGGTTTTGCCAACCGCTACCATAGTTACCGACTAAATGCGCATATTTTTTCAGCTCTGGATAACCATGTGCTGGCAGCATTTCACCGTGGGTATAAACATTGATACCCGTACCTTCAGTTTGTTCTAACAACATTTTTAAGTCTTTCAGGTCATGACCTGAAATTAAAATACATTTCCCTGCGACTGGACGAACGTTAACTTCCGTTGGAGTTGGGTGACCAAATTCGCTCGTTTCACCTGCATCCAAAATTTCCATGATCTTGAAATTCATCAGACCAATTGCCATGGCATTATCAAGCAGCTCATTCATATCTGATGGCAATGTTCCAAGCCAAGCCATAATTTCATGATATTGGCGATAAACTTCATTATCATACTGACCTAAAACATGGGCGTGTTCCATGTAGGCTGCCGCCCCTTTTAAGCCATATAGGCATAACATACGTAACCCATGAATATCTTCACCGACTTCTGCTTTATCAATATCTAATGAAAATTGAGCCGCTTGTGCCTGTAAGGTTGGAATGTCAGTTCCATTTAATTGCAAATTAATTAATGGATGATTGAAAGCCACTACACTATTCACGGATTGGCAATGCTTGATTAATTTATCACGCAAATAAATAGCTTCACGGGCATAACCGATAATACGTTCTGAATCAAAGTTGACGTTAGTTAAGGTTGAGAAGAATGCGCGCGGAGCAAAACTATCAATATCATGGTCAATAATACCCAGCGAGCGAGCAGTGACTGCGCTTGCAGATAAGCTTTGCAATACAGCAACTAATAAATCTTGTAGGTCAGATGTTTCTGCTGTTTTACCGCACATACCCTGCGCGTATGCACAGCCATTTCCAGCTGGAGTTCTAATTGTTTGTTCACATTGCACACAGTACATGTTATTCGCCTCTTAAAGTTGCATTTGAAATACAACATTAAGACTACGCTCTTTATTAGAATAAAAAAGTGGAATTATTCATTATCTAATGGTTTATTGATCTATATTAATATTCATTGCAAATGAGAACTATTCACGGTAATGAAAGTATGCTATTCGTGCTGCTGGTTTTTATTTCTCAGTTTCCTTGCTTAAATACACTATTTTGCATTTTATTTTTTTCCTGATAACGTTCTTACGGTAACTCTTGTTATACTTACCTATAACTGATTGTTATTCCATCGTATAAAGAGAATCCAATAAAGATGAGCCAGGTAAATTCAGCAAGTAAATCTATGATAAAAGGCCGGTTACGGATTTTTAAACGGTTAAAAGAATCAGATAAAACACCTGTAAAAATCTTACTACTCGCGGCACTCATTGGTGCTGCAGTCGGTCTTATCGGTTCTCTATTTGAAATAGGAACAACTTGGATTAGCAACTATCGCGTTCAATCAGTGAGTGAATGGGTTGCTCCAAAATGGTTGATGGTTGTTGGGATGTTTTTTATCTCGGCACTTCTTGCCATGTTAGGCTATTACCTAGTTAAACGGTTCTCTCCTGAATCGGGTGGGTCTGGGATCCCAGAAATTGAAGGAGCATTACAGGATTTGCGCCCCGTAAGGTGGTGGAGAGTCATCCCAGTTAAGTTTATTGGTGGATTAGGGACATTAGGTTCAGGCATGGTGTTAGGGCGCGAAGGGCCAACTGTGCAGCTTGGTGCGAACCTTAGCCAAATGTTTTATGATTTATTTCGTTTAAAAGATAACGAGTCGCGCCATACCTTGCTTGCCTCTGGTGCTGCTGCTGGTTTATCTACAGCATTTAATGCCCCTTTAGCTGGCATTTTATTTATTATTGAAGAAATGCGCCCGCAATTTAAATACAGTTTAATTTCAATTAAAGCGGTATTTATCGGTGTTGTTACCTCCACCATTGTCTATCGGTTAATTAATGGGGAAGCTATTATATTAAATATAGGTCAATTCTCTTCTGCACCGATGAATACTTTATGGCTTTATTTAATTTTAGGATTAATGTTTGGTGTTATCGGTATCTGTTTTAATGGTTTTTTATTGTACCTACAAAGTAAATTTTTAGCATTTTACCAAAATAAAATTTCTCGCTTTGTATTGATGGGCGGGCTAATTGGTGGTGCCTGTGGTGCAATTGGTGTTTATCTACCTGAAATTGTTGGTGGCGGCTATTCGGTGATCCACCAGATGGTTGCTGGCCAATTTACCATCACTTTATTATTCATATTTTTTGCTTTACGGTTTTTAACTTCGACGATTAGCTTTAGCTCTGGTGCTCCAGGGGGTATTTTCTCCCCTTTACTCGCCCTTGGTACCTTATTTGGTGGTGTTTTCGGCTACGCTGCCCTCGAAATATTTCCTAATTACCAAATTGAAGTAGGAACTTTCGCTATTGCAGGCATGGGCGCATTATTTGCCGCAACCGTCAGAGCGCCATTAACTGGAATAGTCTTAGTTTTAGAAATGACAAATAACTACCAGTTAATCTTACCGATGATTATTACCTGCATTGGCGCCACAATGATAGCCCAATTTTTAGGTGGCAAACCGCTATATTCTGTCTTGCTCGAAAAAACTTTAGCCCGAAGCGAAAAAGAAACCGCTAACACTACCGCCAGCAAACCTTAAATATTAGCAAATAAAAAAGAGTTGCCACCCTCGGCAACTCTCTTACTAAGATAACCTATACTAATCTCTTACTTTTTCCGCGCAATGAGTGTTGCAAAGTTTAATTTAATACGATTACCTTGTGAATCAGTGCGGTGTAAGTGCCCAGGGTTTTCGTTATATTTTAAAATATCCCAATCTTTATAATATCCTTCAAGCTCCCCTGGTTTTAAGAAGCATTTAAATGGCACTAAATCCAGTGGTGCATCTGGCGTTTCAACGGCACACACAATAACGTTAACGCCCCCTGGTAGGGTATGTTCTTGCATATTGGTAACGACATTAGCAATTTTTTCTCGCTGCAAAAACATCAGTACGACAGTAGAAATAATGAGTTCGTAATCCTCTTTTATCTGGTGACTATTAATGTCATAAACAGCCGTATGAATATTTTCTACTGCGGCTTGTTTTTTAACAAAGTCAATCGCTTGGATATGTTGAGGGTTGATATCTACCGAGGTCACGTCATAACCTTGTAAGGCAAGATAAAAGCTATTGCGGCCCCTTCCCGAGCCTAAATCTAATGTTTTACATGGCTTACTAAGGTGGTTCTCACACAGGTAACGCACTTCTGAATGTGGAGTCGTTAACCCGTGTTCTTTATAAAATTTCAGTTCTGGTTTGCATAAAAAAGCCAATTGGCATTCCATGTCATCACTACAAGCAGAAATACGATGCCAAACTTGAGGTTCGATAATAGGCGGCTGGTTATGAATATCAAAAGTAAAATGTTGTTCGCTGCCATCCTCATTAAAAATGATAAAATCTAAAGAGCCTTTTAGCACTTTCAACTGTGCATATGTATCTTCTTTTGTATTATGACGCTCTTGGAACATTAACGGTAAAGACGCTTTATTCCAAACCGGCATGGTTTTGTAACACACGAGATTATTCATATCATCACCAATAAGTTGCATTTTAAATACATCTTATATCGTTCGTTTGCTATCTGCAAAACATTCATGGATAAATTATCGAGGACTTGATTCATATCAACCCCCTATAGATAAAGAGGGCTGATACGCGCTATAGGATAAGTTAGTAACCTAACTGTTTCGCACTTAACCCTAAGAATTCAAAAGGTTTTGTAACCACATATTTATTGGTCGCATCCCCCGAATAAATATGGCTCTGCTCTTCACCCAGATCCAACTTTTTCACTTGTCCAGTTTCTGCTGAAAAGTCAATTTTTGCCAAATCAGTCCAAAAAATATTTGGCGTCAATGCAGATTCAAAAAAATAGAGCTGACGTTTATGGTCAACTAATGTCCGCCAACGCGTTGACGATATTTCAGGTGAATTTTCGGACGTCAATCCGTAAGGAACAGACACATTACGTACGACACTGAAAACACTGGCGACCGCTTTATTAGGCGTTGTTTTCTGAGGAATTGCATTAATATAAAATTGCGCACGAGCAAATCTATCAGCGGAACGGTTTGTCCCCGGTAGCATGACAGTACCACCAATTCCTTGCCAATATTCCTGCATTGCTAATTGCTTCTCATAAGTAGGCGAATTAGTCATAACTTGATACTTGCGACTATGATGAATGACCTGCTTACCATCAATATATTCAATAATTGCGCTATCGCCACTCGCATCTGATAATGACAAATGTAAAGTCGCTAACCTATCCTGTCCTGGAACATTATCCGTTGCCACGACCAGTGGATTTTTTTCTAGGGCTGCAACTGCCTCTTCCACTGTCGCATAATTATCTAGCACATATTGTGCCCATAGCGATATCGACAACGCAGGTTGCTGATTATCTACTTGAGGGTATTTTGATTCAGCAAGCCATAATAAATTGGCAACTAGACCCTCTTCGTTCACTCCATCAGTTGTTGAAATATCATAACCTGAGGCGATCACACTACCGTATTTTGATTTCCATTTTAAAGAGTTAGGTCCTGCAATGCCATCACGCTCCATGCCTCGAGGAAAGATCCATAGATTAGTGCCTATATCGTATTTCCAATCCATTGTTCTTCCGGTCATTATCTGTTCATTTTCACCTAAATAAACAACCCGAGTACAAGCTTGACTTACTGCAATTGGCATTGATATCGCAGCCGCAGCGGCAAGTGCGATGATACTTTTCTTAATAAATTGCATGCCATCTCCAAAATAGTTAAAAATAAATTTATATAATAAGCATACTACATAAATACGAACTATTTATGCTCAAATAATAATGCATTAAAAAAAGTGCGATTAACGCTATGAAATGTAATACTTAATGACACAAAATGGCACCAATATTAATCAGTACCATTTTGCTAAAAAGAATTAATTATTTACTGATGAAAATAAAGAACGTAACAATGCCGCTTTTTTCGGATTATCTGGAATAGATAATATTTCATCATAAAAACTAATAGAAATACGGCACGCTAGTGCCGGTGATTTCTTCCCTGCTTCTAAATTCCCAAGAATTGCAGTATCTTCACCATACTTTGCAGAAAGCCCGCTAGCAAGTTGGGTTAATTCCTCAGAATATTCTGTCGGGGACATTAACGCCTGTTTTACACCCGCTTCACTTGAAATTAAAAGTTCATTGGTTGCCTGAATTTGTTTCAACAAAACAGCTTGGCTTTTTTGTGGTGGAATAATTTCTGCTGTTTCTCTCAAATGCGGAAATAGTGAATAAAAACACGTTTTTCCCGTTGGGTCTTCTTCCAATAAGATTTTTAGGTAATCATTAACTCTGCTAGTAAAGTTAATCACGGAGTCATCAGAGGCATATTCCATACGCTCTAGTACTAACTTCATGACATTCCCGACTACTTGGTCAAACAGTTGACGGCGTAAATCTTCATTAGTTGGGTCGTATTGTGTAATTAGATGCTCAAAACTTTGATAGGTTTCAGGGCTTATTTTCTTAACCGTCGCGATAATCGGTAATTCTTTTTCAACTTGAGCAAGTGCCTCTGAATGAATTGCACTATTATTTTCTGTAGATAACACATTGTTATCTTTACTTAACCAATAAAAACCGAATGCAAATGCAATAAAAATAATGCTAACAATTAATGCGGTTTTACGTGAGTTATTTGTATTCAAAGTTACCCTGCCTTTTCTTGTAAAACGGTTCCCCACAAACACTTTCAAGCTACTTATATACTGTAGAACCAATTGCATATAATGCCATGGCATCTAAAACCGATAATATTCACGTATCTAAAGTGTTAATGCCACGAATTGAACGATAAAAAGTAATAATGCTTATTTTAGCTTGTATTAAAGTCGTCTAGCTATAGGAATAAGGGAAATTGCGAGGTTCAGACGGGGGAATTTGCCACAAAGAAACAATTTATAATACGCTGGATATAAAAAAACCTCCAGCACTCGAAAGCCTGAAGGTTTTTTATGATAAAAATCTTATTTAACTTGAACACCTTCAACTGAAATCAACAGTTGTGCTTCTTGAGATTTAGGACCCAAATCAGATTTGATGTTAAATTCTTTTAACTTAATATTACCTTCTGCTTCAAAACCTGCACGGTATCCACCCCAAGGATCTTTACCTTCGCCCATTAATTTAGCGTCTAATGTAATTGGCTTAGTGACACCATTTAAAGTGAAATCACCAGTGATTTTGTAGGCTTCACCGTCTTTCTTCACTTCTGTTGAAACGAATTTCGCTTCAGGGAATTTGGCTGCATTTAAGAAATCACCACTGCGTAAATGTTTGTCACGCTCTGCATGGTTAGTATCAATGCTACCTGTCTTAATAGTAACTTCGACTTTATCTTTTGATGGATCTTTTGCATCATAAGTAAAAGACCCATCAAAGTCTTTAAAACTACCATATACCCAGCTATAACCTAAATGCTGAATACGAAATTCAATAAACGCGTGTTGGCCTTGCTTATCAAATTGGTAAGTTTCTGCTAATGCTGAACCTGCCGTTAAAAAAAGTGCACCAGTAGCCAGACCAAGAACCGTTTTCTTCAACATAATTATCTCCACGTTACTTATCGGGGTTAAAACCCAACATTCTTTTTAATGTAATATCACGATCAAAAAAGTGATGTTTAAAAGCTGCAAAAGCATGCAACACTGATAATAGAACCACTGCCCAAGCTAAATATAAATGAACTTCACCTGCGGTATCTGCTTGTGTCGCAGCACCGGTAAATAGTGCAGGAACATCAAACCAACCAAACACACTAATAGGTTGTCCATCAGCAGTTGAGATTAAATAACCACTGATCAAAATACTGAATAAAATAATATAAATCAGAATTTGAACAATAATAGAGCTAGCTTTCGTTAATTTACTGTAGCTTGCTAATGGCTTCGGCGGCGGTGAAATAAATCGCCAAATCACACGAAATGCCATAACAATAAATAATAATATTCCTATACTTTTATGTATCTCAGGAGCTTGATGATACCAACTATCATAATAGCCTAGTGTCACCATCCATAAACCTAAAGCGAACATTCCATATACGACAATTGCGACTAGCCAATGTACGAGCAAAGAGATATGCCCATAGCGGCTTGCATTATTTTTCCATTGCATGATAAAAACCATTTAGAGAAGAAGGTAATATTTTATTAACTAAGCCGTAATAATCATAAGGTGAAATTAATTTTATTCCTATCCCAAAGTTAAACAAATATTTTGTTGAAGACATTCAAATACGATCAACATAATGAAAAATAGATTACTATTTGATTTTGTCTAGTTTTAATTATAAAAGTTGAATAAAGATTCTTCCACTTTTGTAAATGGTCGTAACTAAATACTTAGTTCATTTATTTATTAATTTCAATTAAATCTAGCTTATTCCTAATAGATATAAGCTATTTTCGATAAAATAACATTTGTAGGTCTGCCTTTTTCCCCATACATTGGTATTCGTCCTTTTAACATTGCGCGAACTGACTGATAGGTTAAATACTATGTATAAACTTTGGATAGCAAATAAAAACTACTCTTCATGGTCATTGCGCCCATGGGTTTTACTAAAGGTATTACAGATCCCGTTTGAAGAAAATTTGTGTTTATTTGAAAACGGTAAAAGCAGTCATGAGAAATTCAGTCGTTTTTCCCCTACCGGTTTAGTCCCTTGTTTAATCGATGAAAACCAAACAATATGGGATTCATTAGCCATTTGTGAATATATTGCAGAAGACTTCCCGCAAGTCTGGCCAAAAGATCGCAAAGCCAGAGCATGGGCTCGAAGTGCTAGCGCAGAAATGCACTCAGGTTTTAGTGCGTTACGCCAGCAGTGTCCGATGGATGGTGCTCATAATGCACCACTTAATAATATTTCAATTGAATTACAAACTGACTTAAACCGCTTGCAGAAACTATGGCAGGATGGGTTGAACCAATTTGGCGGCCCTTGGCTTGCGGGCAGTGAATTTGCGGCTGTAGATGCCTTCTTTGCACCCGTTGCCTTCCGAATCCGCAGTTATCATTTACCTGTAAACCCAGCGGCTAAACAATGGGTTGACCGAATTTTAGTTTTGCCTGCAATGAAAGAATGGCATGACGCAGGTTTACAAGAACCGAATATTGAGCATTAATAATAGGCGAATGGGGAGGCATTATGTGCCTCCGATTTTATTTGATTAGTAAAAAATCACCTGCTCGAACATCAAAATTAATATTTAACCAATTTGTCGGCTATTCAAGCTACAGTCGATTATTTAACAGACAAATGACAACTATAATTTCTCATCCCACGGGTCTGCCGTCATAACATCGCCAAGTGGTGTGTGTAATGTAACCTTTTCATTTTTAAACCACTCTGCTAATGAAAACCCCCCCTTAGGCGTTTCAACATGGATATCGATTGGGCAATAGGGTGTATTCGCCTTAATAGCAAACTCAGCAAAATCTTCTTTTTCTTGAGGGTTCGGACAGCGAATGACCACATCAAGGTCGCAGTCTGACAACATACTTTGGATATCTGTCGCTAAAGTGTAAGCACAGCTGCCTGTGACTCCCCATTGCCAAGGCCATTTAGTTTGCGAAATGATCCATAAAACCTGCACAGGTGGTAAAGCAATAAACATTGAACGTTGTAGTTCCACCGAATTTGCCACCAAGGATTCCACATTCATAATATGCGTGATTGCCGATTTTTCAATTTGTGTCGTGATGCGTTGGTGTGGCTTAATTCCTCGAATTGCGACAGTCAGTTTATTCTCATCCGCTTTATTTCGATATACCGTCAACGGTAATTTACTGTTCCATTGTGAGCCAACCCATTCAGGAAGCGATTCTATCGCGACATCATTATTACTGCTGACCCAAACAAAATCATGAGGATTGATTATTTGCATTTTATTACCTTTATGATTGCTACGACTGCTCTTCCCTATTATGCCTTTTTTGTCACATAAAAACAGAATATCAATACTAACAACGCCACTGATACCATTTAATGGTAACTTGTCATAAATACTGAGTGATTGCCTTGAAATTTCACACCGTATAATATTTAATTACGTTATTAATTAATGAGTTAAGATTCTATTTACGAGCATCGAATTATGAGAACGTTTCCTGCTATTCATGATGGGATTATTTTTACCAGCTGTATGTTTTTTAGTGCCGCAACTGCTTTTGTGATTTTAGATGCGCAAGCAGCGATGTGGGCGACATTCTCAACACTGTATTCATTTAATTTATTCAATGCAGCAAAAGAATATAAAAACTATGCTTACACCGCTTGTTGTTTATTGATGATTTTAGTGGCTATTTTTATCGGTGATACCCTGCGGCTTGGTACGGCGTATTATATTTATCTCGCCATTTTTTCGTTCATTTATTACCAATTGTATGGCACAGATCCCGCAATGGATTTAACGATGAAGTTTATGATTATCATGTCGACAATTGGCACCATTTTACCTGATATATCAAGAAGTTTGGCGTTAGGTTTTATTATTGGCAGTGGAGTAACGCTAATCACGTATTATCTCCTTAGTCATAAAATGACACGCCATAGCGTTATTACGAGTGCTTTAGTTGAACAAAATTTGTTTACGTTGAGAAAAAATATTATTCCCCGTTCGATGATTTATGCTTTAGGGCTATTACTCGCACTTGCCATTCCACGCAGTATAGATCTAGGGCACTTTTATTGGACATTATTGACCTTTGTTTTTGTATTGCATCCAAAATCACAAAGCATCGTTAAAATTACTTTGCAGAGAGTCTTAGGCAGCCTTATTTCTGTTTTATTGCTGTATTTTTTATTCAACCTACCACTTATGCCATACATCGGTTTAATTGCAGTTGTGGTATTCGCCTTTTTAATGCCAATGAGTTTTCATCATGGATATACGTTTATGACATTTGTCGTGACAAGCTTAATTTTATCCATTCTTGAGCTCGTTATATATTGGCGTCACCCAACCTATGAATTATTGTTTGACCGCGTTCTTGAAACCGCCTTAGGAGGAACCATCGCCATCATGACGAGTATTATTTTAAAGTTATTTAGAGAAACAAAATAAAATTAAGCATATTCCCCAATAAGAACGTCTGTTCTATACTCAAAAAAGAACACATTGGGAAAAGAAGTCTTAGTCCTAAAGCCTAGCCCTATCAGTATCATTACTCTTGAGTGTGACATTCAAGCAAAGAGGAACTGAAGATGAAAATATCGATTATTGGCGCAACAGGTTTTGTTGGCAGAGCATTAGTTGCTGAAGCGCTACTTCGGCATCACCAAGTAACAGCGATTTCTCGTCATAGTAATCAACTATCTCAACACGCTCACTTAATCACCGCGGCTGGAGATATCACCGATATTCCATGGTTAACCTCTCGGCTAAAGGGGCAGGATGTTGTCATCAGTGCGTTTAATGGCGGTTGGCAGAACCCTAATTTGTATCAAGATACTGTTGCGGGTAACCTCGCAATTTTACATGCTGTACAAAAATCCATGGTCAAACGGTTCATTGTTGTGGGTGGTGCAGGAAGTCTAAAAACCACTGCAGGTATTGATTTAATTGACTCCCCTGATTTTCCTGCTGAAATAAAGCCTGGCGCCCAAGCAATGAGAGAATTTAAAAACCAATTACAATCCATTGATTCATTAGATTGGACCTACGTTTCTCCTGCCGCCATGCTTGAAGAAGGAGAAAGAACAGAAACCTTCCGGCTTGGCGGGAATCAATTATTAATGAATGGTAATACTCCCGCTAAAATTTCTGTTGAAGACTTTGCAGTTGCTATTCTTGATGAAGTGAATAATTCACAATTTATTCGCCAACAATTTACCGCAGCCTATTAAGTTTAAGCATAAAAAAGCCGGTAAATAGTTACCGGCAAAGATAGATAACAGAACTTAATTCATTCACATATTGCTGTTTTTAACTTACTTTTCACGATGTTTCGCTGCATAGATTTCGCTGTTCACCCAGTTATGGTCTTTTTCCCATGTAAATAACCATTTACGTGTTGGTCCCGCCATCACATTAAGGTAATAGTTATCATAGCCAGCCACTGTCGCCATTGGGTGATACCCTTTTGGTACCATAACAACATCTTTGTTATATACCGCCATGCACTCATCTAACTCGCGGTCGTCAGTGTAAACACGCTGCATACAAAAACCTTGAGATGGATTTAAACGATGATAATAGGTTTCTTCTAGATAAGTTTCATTGGGTTCATTATCGGTGTCATGTTTATGGCTTGGATAAGAGCTGGTGCAGCCTTCATCTGTAAAGACCTCCACGACTAATAAGCTGTCAGCGGCTTTATCATCCGGTAAAATATTATGCACGTAGCGCTTGTTATAACCATGGCCACGTTGCTCTGCACCAATATCATCTGGACCAATTAAACGTGTTGGATAGGTGCCCTTTCCTTTAGCACTGCAAACGGCCAATTCAAGGTCAGTATCTGCGATGACCTCAGCAAACTCTTGGGCTGTCACATACACAGCATAGGGTTTTTTACGTTCGAAAGGATCCATTCGGTCGCCAATGTTTTCAAACGTTTGATTAGTTGTTTTAATCGTCGCTTTACCTGCGACTAAGACTAAGCACATTTCATTTTCAGAAGCAGGTAAGGAAATAGACTCACCTTGTTTTAATTCGTAAACATCAAAGTGAACATAACCCCAGTTAGCGATTTGTGGAGTGATATGCTGAGTACGCTTATGTGCATCTGGAGCATGGTATTTCGACAATAATTTTGACATAACTTTCCTCTGACACTTTTTAGATTCTAGATAGACAATTCTTTTTAGTCACTAACCGTTTCATCAATCAAATAGTTCAGTTTGTGGCTAGGCGGCTAGCGCACCAATCCCTAGGAGCATACACAAGTATGTGACTAGGGGGGGTAAGCGAAGCCAACAACGCCACAGACTGAAATATGACGACGATTTAGATTAAACCCGCATCCTTAGCAAACTTAGACAAATTGTTGTAACCCAATGTGGCATAAGTTAATGGATGTGCAATCGCAGGGTCTTGCTCTGCTTCAACCACCAGCCAGCCATTTTCATATTGGCTATTTTTCAATACCTTAAACACGTCAGGATAGTTAACGCAACCATCACCCGGTACCGTGAACACACCGGCTAATACGGCATCTAAGAAGCTGGTTTTACGGTTTTTAACATCTTTTAGGACATCTGCACGGACATCTTTGCAATGTACGTGATTGATCCGTTTTGCCCAACGCTTAGCCACTTCAACCGGGTCTGCACCTGCAAAGGTTAAGTGGCCAGTATCTAGCAATAAACCAACTTCATCGCCCGTGTGCTTCATTAGGTTATCAACATCTTCTGCTGACTCAATCACGGTTCCCATATGGTGGTGATAGGCGATTTTCACGCCTTGAGATAAGGTATATTTCGCGAATTCGGTCAGTTTCTTACCGTATTCTTCCCATTTATCGGCTGGGAACAATGGACGCATATGAACAGGTTTGTTTTGGTCGCCATGAATACAGTTGGTCACTTCTGCAAACACCATCACTTTAGCGCCTAAATCACGCAGTAACGCTAAGTGCCCTTGTACCGCTTCAATTTCTTCTTCCACACTGCGAGATAATAGTTCTCCCGAATACCAGCCTGAAACCAGTTGTAAGTCATGCTGTTTTAAAATCGGTCCTAAAACTTCCGCTTTGCGTGGAAATTTATTGCCTAATTCGAAACCAGCGAAACCTGCTTGACGACCTTCAGTTAAACATGTTTCTAGAGATGTTTCTGCCCCTAAAGTGGGTAAATCATCATTCGTCCATGTCAAAGGGTTGATACCAAGTTGGATTGCCATGATGAAGCTCCTGTGTAGGTAAAAGTAATATTATTTACGCTGACGCCATAGGGCTATCAGGTTTAAGTAATTAGCTTTGATTTTCTGAACTAGCTCATCGTCATTGATTTCGCCTTTCATCCACTCCAACGAAGGCTTACCAAATAAGGTACGACCAACAGCAAATCCTTTGACGATGGGTTTCCCAGCTGCGGCATTAAAACCTGCTTGTAACTCAGCTTGTGGCGCATCAAGCCCTAATAGCACGACACCGCGGCAGTATGGGTCACGCTCTTGGATCAGCGCATCGACTTCATCCCAATTTTCTGCTTGTAGTGGTGGTAATTTCCACCAATCAGGCTTGATACCTAAGTTATAGAAACGTTTGATTGCGCGTAAATACAGCTCATCATTGCGTTCCATATCCGCGGGTAATATCACTTCAAGCAATAATTCATGGCCTGATTGACAACAAGCGCTGTACACTTCCTGAACTGTTTTTTCTTGTTCTAAACGCAGAGGATGGTTGTCTTCTGGATGGAAAAATACCAAACATTTCACAATATGCTCTTTTGGCCAACTGATCAGCTGAGAACCGATATTGCCATGTTCTAAGCACAATGGTCTTGATGCCGGTAGCTCAATTGGACGGCCTATCCACCAACCACGACCAGTCACATCATTCAATACGTCTTGGCCAAAGGTACTGTCGCAAAGTAGCCCAGCTTTACCTTGTAAATTTGCTTCTTCAGCCACTTCACTGCTAGCACGGAAAATCAACTTCTTCAAATAAGGAATACAGGAAATATCAGCACCAGCATTACGAGCCATATCAACGAATTGGATGCGATGGTCGAATGCCATGACACAGAGCTCATTCCACTGTGTGCTACGTGAAGTCACTCGATGCAGATGGTTGAGTATAGGATCGAGATCTGGACGTGGTACTGCCGCAGCACGTTCAAGGTAATTATCTAACTCGATTTTTGTTGGCATTGCAGGTGCACAGCCATGGCGAGAAACCACTAAAGCCCCACAAGCGTTCGCATAAGCACAGGCTTTTTCCCAACCATCACCGTTTAAATAACCGCGTAGTAGACCAGACATAAATGCATCACCAGCACCTAATACGTTAAGTACTTCAACTCTGACACCATGAACAGTGATCCCTTCATCTAATGTTTCTGGGATCGCACCGCTAAATACGGAGCAGCCAAGAGAACCGCGTTTACACACCAGTTCCGCATCCGTCAATTGGCGAATGTTCTTGAGTGCTTGTACCGTATCCGTTGTCCCGCCTGCAATATGAAATTCTTCTTCTGTCCCGACAATCAAATCGAACATCGATAACACATCTTGCAGTTGTTGCGTGACACTATCGGAAGCAATAAAGCGCGTTTCCCCGTCACCGAGAGACGTTAACCCCCATAAGACTGGGCGATAATCGATATCAATGGCTGTTTTGACGTTATTACGTTTAGCATATTCCAACGCTTTCAATACGGCCGCGCGAGTTTTCGGATTCGATAAATGCGTTCCTGTAATTGCCAAGCAGCGTGCGGATGCAATATATTCTTCGGTAAAATCATTTGGCGTAATCGCCATATCTGCACAGTTATCACGATAGAAAATTAATGGGAAAGTATCCTGATCTTTGATCCCTAAGATAACTAATGCCGTTAATCTGTCTTTGTCTGTAATAAGATGGCTGGTATCACAGCCTACACGCTGTAATTCCTCACGTAAAAAACGCCCCATGTGCTCATCCCCCACACGGGCAAGCATTGACGATTTTAATCCTTGTATTGCAGTGCCGAATGCCACGTTTCCTGAAGAGCCGCCTAAATATTTGGCAAACGAACTCACATCTTCTAAACGAGAACCTATCTGTTGTCCGTACAGGTCAACGGCAATACGGCCCATACAGATAACATCTAACTTCTTCTGCTTATCCATTAATTACCCCTTAACTACAACAGAATTAATTGATTTCTTTAACGTTAACCCAACGTTGTTCATCATATGAACGTGCTATCGCGTCTAATATTCGTGATACTTTCCAGCCCTCTTCAAAATCAGGCCACATTGGCTGCCCTGTTGCAACGCCATCAATTAAATCACGCACTTCAACTGTTTTTTGGTCATTAAAGCCAATACCATGACCTGCACCATTACAAAATGGCGCATAATCCGGGTGCTCTGGCCCCACAAAAATGGTTTTAAAACCTTGACGGTTGCTAGGTTCATCATGACGATAGAGCTTTAGCTCTGCCATTCTTTCTTGAGTGAAAGACAGTGTCCCTTTGGTGCCAGTCACCACATAGGTTAGTCCCATTTTACGGCCAGCGGCGATTCGTGAAGTTTCTATAACGCCCATTGCGCCACCAGCAAAACGCACCATGGCATGCGCCTGATCTTCATTTTCAACCGTAACCATGACGGCTGAACCCGCTTTTTCTGGACGCTGTTTAATGACAATTTCCATATCACCACAAACGGTTTCAATATCCCCTACTAGGAATTGCGCCATATTAATAATATGTGCAGATAAATCCCCCAAGGCACCTAGGCCAGCTTTTTCTTTAAAACAATGCCAGTGAATCGGCGCGCTAGGGTCAGCCATATAATCTTCATTATGGGTACCATAAAAATGGATAACTTCTCCAATTTCGCCATTTGCAATGATTTCTTTGGCTAGCTGAGAGGTAGGGTTTTTCATATAGTTAAAACCCACTAACGTTAAAACACCCGCCTTTTTAGCCGCTTCGACCATTTCTTTGGCATCTTCAGAATTGAGCGCTAATGGTTTTTCGCAATAAACATGTTTACCGTGCTTAATTGCCTCCATTGCCATTTCTTTGTGCAGGAAATTAGGCGAACAGATATCCACCACGTCAATATTTGGATCTGCAACTAATTTTCGCCAGTCATCGGTTGCACGATTAAATCCCATTTCCTGAGCTCGGGTCTGTGCTAACTCAGGGGTAATTTCTGCAATCATTTCACGAACCAATTTCCCCTGTAATGGAAAAACGGTTGCTGCTTGTGCATAAGCAATGGCATGAGCTCGTCCTATATAGCCAGTACCTATCATCCCGATACGGATCTCTTTCATCTGTTCTACCTCTCGCTCATTTTATGTAACACAATGGCTGGCCTAATACTTGTTCCAGATTTTTATTTCAATAATCATGTTATACGGAACATTCGTTTCACTTTCAATATTATTGGAAATATTAATTTCATTATGTGATCCAACGTGAATTTTTAATGTAATCAATTAATATATAAGAAAATAAATATTAAATTTACGGAAGGGAAAAACAATAGAAGCGTCATAACGTGGAATGAAATGAAATAGAATAACTAAAGATGAAATTTATTGGGTATGGGATCAGGTAAAGATCCCATACTCTCTTCAGAACTCAAAACTAGCGATGAAGAATGCTTAAAAATTCTTCTTTACTTGATGTCAAAGACAATGCATTGGCAATAAACTCATCACTGAAAATCAGTGCGATTTCCCTAAGTACATCAATGTGTTCTCTTGATTTTGCAATCACACCTATTGCGATAAACATCACATTGGTCCGGTCCCATATCACACCGTCAGGGAATTGAAAAATTTCAACACCAGTATGCAAGATAATATCATTAGCAGACTTAGGTAGATGTGGCAACGTGATGCCATTCCCCAAAAATGTTGATATTTGCTGTTCCCTTTCCGTTAAGAAATGCACACAATCCCTATCAACATAACCTTTATTTTTAAATTCCGTACCCACCATTTTGAGTACTTCAGCTTTATTTCTTGCCTGACAACCTAAATGCAAATTACTTGTGGTTAGTTGTTCTATCATATCCAACCCTCGATTAAGTTAATTAGGTATATTCACACCACCAATAAGTAATAATTACATTGATGAGAGCTCTTCTTCTAATTGCTCTAATGATTTGTTTGATGTTTCTGGTAATAACTTCACCACAAAAACGATAGCTAAGTAGTTTATTACCGCAAAAATTAAGAATACTGGACCTAAACCAAGTTCTGCTTGTAATACAGGGAATAAATAACTCACAATCGCATTCATAATCCACATAAAGAAGACTGAGATCCCCATAGATAACCCGCGGATTTTAAGTGGAAATAGCTCTGCAAGTACTACCCAAGTTAAAAAGCCCATTGTTCCTTGCATAACCCCAACAAACACCGCGCCAAGTAACCAAATTAATGTTGCTTTAACATCCCCGGTTAAGAAGTAGTCTGTTGCTGCAATTAATAAGTGTAACGATGCCATTAAAGCAAAACCACCAACAATCAGCGTCTTACGTTTAAATCGGTCAACAAGGAATAGAACCCCTATCACCATACCACCGACAGAAAATACACCATTTAATACGTTGAAAACTAAAGAAGTTTGCTCAGAAAAACCCGCTGTTTTGAGAATTTCTGTACCATAATACATAATAACGTTAACCCCGGTCGTTTGCTGTAATGCCGCCCACACCATCCCAATTAATACCAATTTAAAAATCCAAGGCGTATTAAAAATTAACGCTAAATTTTGTTTATTGGCATTCGGGTGACGTTTAGCTTCCGCAGCTTCAACATCTAATAAGGTCACGATATCTTCATATTCTTGAATGGCGCGTTTTTCAGGGCGAATTTGCTTCAAGATTTTCAGCGCTTCTTCACGACGGTTTTTACTCATTAGCCAGCGTGGGCTTTCAGGCGCTTTCCACATACCAAATAACAGACACAGTGCAGGTACCGCCTGCACTAACAGCATATAACGCCAGACATCCGGTAAATGGCCCCAAATAGAACCGATAATTGCATTGATAGCAAATGCCGCTAGCTGCCCGATAACAATAGCAACTTCATTGAGTCCGGTAAGTTTTCCCCGCATTTCAGTCGGAGCCACTTCCGAAATAAATGTCGGTGCTGTCACCGAAGCCCCGCCCACCGCAAAGCCCAATATAAACCGAGCAATAAGAAGAACTTCAATATTTGGAGCCGCCGCAGATAAAAATGCCCCAAATAAAAATAGAAATGAGAGGTAAAGCAAATAAGTACGGCGCCCGACAAAGTCTGCTACACGTCCACCACAAACACTGCCTAATGCCGCTCCCACTAATAGGACACTCATTACCAGCCCTTCCGTGGTTGGCGTTAAGCCCATGTTTTCTTTCAGTGATGAAAATGCACCGTTAATGACACCAGTATCATAACCAAATAGTAATCCACCAAAGGTTGCAACCAAGGTTATTTGATGCAACCTTTTTCTCTGTTGTTGATTGAGATTCATGATTAATGACATATTATTACCTTATTATTTGAATCATTATGTCTTACCAAAAAAACAATTTTTCAATATTTAAATAAATTTTTAATGTTAAATGTTAAATAATGAAATAAGTTTCTGGCACTCTGGTTTGAATCGCTACTTTGCTAACTTTAGGCCTGATCGATAAACTCTTTGAAAATAGTTTTCGCGAATTTAAAACGATAAATACATCAGTTAAATTAAAAAAAGTAAGATTATAAAAAGCCTCAATTAATCTCAGAACATTGAAAGCCTAAAGAGTATTAAATAAAAGTAAGGTCAGTATTTTATATACTCATTGATAAATGAATATATTTACAATTGCGGCTAAAAATAGATTTTTAACCGCAAGTCTATAATTAAGTTAAATAGTATTACCGTATTAATTACAATTTAACTTCTTTACCTGTTTTTAATGATTCCAGCGCTTTGTCTGCAAGATATAAAGCCAATTCACCATCGGTACCTGTCGTTTCAGATTCCGCACGACCAGCTAAGATATCAACAAAATGCTGCCACTCTGCTTGGTATGCCTCATGGTAACGTTGTAAGAAGAAATACTCTGGCTTGGCGGATAAGCACCCAACTTCGCTTAACAGCGCAACACTGTTCTCTTTAATATTACCTGCCGTTAATAAGCCTTTTTCACCATGTAATTCAATGCGTTGGTCATAACCATAACCTGAACGACGGCTGTTAGAAATGGTCGCCATTGCGCCAGATGGGAATTTTAAGATGATAAACGCAGTATCAATATCACCTGCTTGACCGATAGCAGGGTCAACAACATTGCTGCCTTGTGCGTAGACAGAGCAAGGCTCTTCGCCAATCATAAAGCGCGCCATATCAAAATCATGAATCGTCATATCTCTGAACATACCACCGGAGACTTTCACGTATTCCGCAGGTGGTGGTGACGGATCACGAGACGTGATAATTAAAGATTCTGCTTTACCAATAGCGCCTTGTTGGAATAAATTTTTCAAGTGGCGAAATTGAGGGTCATAGCGACGATTAAAACCAATAAACAGTGGAACATTATGTTCTTTCACGCTTTTTAAACACTGCTTCACACGCTCAAGGTCGAGATGAACAGGTTTTTCACAGAAGATCACTTTTTTATGTTTGGCGGCGAGTTCGATTAAATCAGCGTGAGTATCTGTGGCTGAAGCGATTAAAACCCCCTGTATATTAGGGTCTTGCATTGCTTCTTCTGTCGTCTGTACTTTTGCTTGGTATTTTTCAGCCAAGGCAACCGCATTCGGTTGATAAGGGTCGATAACAGAATAAAGTTTGGTTTCTTTATGGCCGGCAATATTAACAGCATGAACCTGTCCGATACGTCCTGCGCCGAATAGTGCTATATTGAACATTCAAATGCTCCTTGATACCTTAAATCCACTATTTGGATATTACGGAATATACCAAATAAAACATTCATTTCAATTTATAATTTTTTGAAAATTATATTTTTGGGCTCTAGATAACAAATGTTATATTAAAGTGTATTTTTAGTGTTATTCAGATCACAAATTGACAATGTAAGCGAGCAGCATTTAACAATAAAGTCAGTGTTTGCTCGCACATTAAATTTTCATGACTTCTTTTTTTGATCTTTTTTTACCTTAAAATAAAACATACATTTCAATAAAATAATTTTCAAACTATAAGAACCATAAAAAAACCCAGCCAAAGCTGGGTATATAATCCAAATGATCCGAGTTGTATTGGCGATTAGCGTAGTGCTGTCCCCTATACAACTTGAAGTATAGCGAATATAGAACGGCAAGTAATAACCACTATGCAAATTAAAACCAAAGCAATCCCTGCTAATTTTCCAGTAACTACCCTACTTAGTTACACATCTGACCCATTAAGAAAACGAAGAACATTCCTCGACGGTAAAACACCGTCGAGTTATTTGGATACTATAAGACACTAACGCAATATATTGATTAATAAAGACGTACTTTATGTTCCACCATCTCTTTAATCTTTTCAGCAGAAGCAACTATTTGAGGCTTTTTAGAAATTTGTGCCGTTCCTGTCCGCCACCAAGCTTCATAACCATTGGTCATTGTTTTCGGAAGTACTTTAATATCAATCAATACACAGCCCGAATGGGACTTCGCGTCTTTCAGTGCGGCAATCAATTGTTCCTCATCATGTACTCGATAACTTTTACAGCCATAGCTTTCTGCGTTTTTAGCAAAATCGACCTTCACTAACGGCCCATCCATCAACCCCGTCTGTGGGTTTCGATGGCGGTTCTCTGTACCAAAACTTCCCATGCCTTGGCTCATTTGCAGATTATTAATACAGCCGAATCCCGCGTTATCAAACAATAAAATGGTGATCTTAATATTCTCCTGAATCGCGGTTTGCAGTTCACTGTGTAGCATTAAATAAGAGCCATCTCCAACCATCGCATAAACAGGTTGTTTCGGTGCAGCGATTTTAGCTCCAACAGCGGCGGCAATTTCATAGCCCATACATGAATAGCCATATTCAAGATGATAGGTATCCCTTTGTTTTGGTAACCAAATACGTTGTAAATCACCCGGTAATGAACCTGCAGCACCTACAATAATGGCATCGTCTTCCATACATTGCTGCATCAAGCCTAACACCCGTGTTTGCGCCAGTTCTGTACCAAGCGTTTTACGGTACTCTTCAAGCTTGTCATCAAGATGGCCTGCAATTTCAGGAACAAAATCTAATGGCCGGTACTGTATACTAAACAAGCGCTCCAGCTCATTTTTCCATTGTTGTTTAGCCTGCTGAATTTCATCCCCCCACTGAGTTTCATAGTGAGAATCTTTCAATTTTATACTCAGTGCTTGTAACGCTTCTTTGGCATCTGCAACCACTTTCAATGCATCTAACTTACTTGCATCAAACTCCGCAACATTGATATTTAAGAATGTTACATTTGGATGGCTAAATAATGACTTCGAGGCGGTGGTAAAATCCGTAAAGCGAGTCCCCACCCCAATCACTAAGTCAGTTTCTTTAGCCAACAAATTTGCTGCTAGCCCACCTGTTGTACCAATTCCGCCCATATTCAAGGGATGACTAGCAACGACGGCACTTTTACCCGCTTGGGTTTCGCCAAATGGAATACGGTAATCTTCAGCAAATTGCAAAAATGCGTCGTGAGCTTCGGAATAACGTACCCCACCACCACAGATGAGTAATGGTTTTTTCTTGCTACGAATTAGATTTACGGCTTCTTCGATACTCACCGCTGTCGGTGGTCTACGTTCAATACGATGGATGCGTTTTTGGAAAAAATAATCGGGGTAATCCCACGTCTCGCCTTGAACATCTTGGGGTAGGCAAATGGTTACCGTGCCAGTATCCGCAGGGTCAGTTAACACTCGCATGGCATTGACCATCGCCGCCATCAGCTGTTCAGGCCGTGAAACCCTATCCCAATAACGTGAAACTGGGCGAAAACAATCATTAGTACTGATAGTTCCATCACCGTATTGTTCGACTTGCTGCAATACTGGGTCGGGCTGACGAGTCGCAAAGGTATCCCCTGGCAACAATAATAATGGAATACGATTGGCAGTTGCCGTTGCTGCTGCGGTGATCATATTTGCGGCACCAGGGCCGACTGAGGATGTCACAGCAAAAATTTGTTTACGTTTTTTTTGTTTAGCAAAACCCGTCGCAATGTGCGCCATACCTTGCTCATTACATCCTTGATAAACGCGTAGATGACCAGGCGCTTCTTCAAGCGCCTGACCTAAACCCACAACGTTACCATGGCCAAAAATCGTAAATACTCCCTGAATAAACGGATACTGCTCACCATCGACATCAACATATTGTTGGTTGAGAAATTTAACCAACGCCTGAGCGGTCGTCATTTTCTGCTTATTCATACGGGTCTCCGTTTATTCCATGGTTGGCATTGTGAAACTACTTTCATGGTGCTCTAAGCGAACACTTGCAGGCCAACGGCTAGTGACTGTTTTCATGCGAGTATAGAAGCGAACACCGTCATTTCCATGTACATTTAATGGACCAAAAATAGACCGTTTCCAACCACCAAAACTGTGGAATGCCATCGGTACTGGAATAGGTATGTTAATCCCGACCATTCCCGCCTGAACATTTTCTTGGAATTCGCGCGCTGTTTCGCCATCACGAGTGAAAATAGCCGTTCCATTACCATATTCATGTTGGTTAATCAGTTTCAAACCCGTTTCAAAGTCTGGAACTCGCACTACGGCTAATACAGGCCCAAAAATTTCTTCTTGATAAATGTCCATTTCAGGCGTGACATTATCAAATAATGTTGGCCCTACAAAATAACCATTTTCAAAGCCTTTCACTTTAAAATCACGGCCATCGACCAATAATGTCGCACCTTGTTTTTCACCGCTGGTAATATAGTCGCAGATTTTTGCTTTGTGCTGTGCTGAAATTACGGGCCCCATGTCATTTTCTTTGCCTTCCGTCAAACCTGGGCCCACTGACATTTTAGCAATTTGGCCTTTCAGGTTAGCAATGAGCGCATCTGCCGTTTCATCACCAACAGCTAAGACAACGGATAATGCCATGCAACGTTCACCTGCAGCACCGAACGCTGCACCCATAATAGCATTAGCAGCCTGCCCCATGTCGGCATCAGGCATTAAGATACAATGGTTTTTCGCGCCACCAAGTGCTTGGCAGCGTTTACCATGAGCAGATGCCGTCGTGTAAATATATTCAGCAATAGGTGTTGAGCCAACAAAACTAACGGCTTGAACTTCTGGTGCAGTTAAGAGTACATCGACGGATTCTTTGTCCCCTTGAACAACATTAAATACGCCATCAGGTAAACCAGCTTCTTTTAATAATTTAGCTAATGCTAATGCTAAAGAAGGATCTTTTTCTGACGGTTTTAAAACAAAAGTATTACCTGTTGCAATAGCCACTGGGAACATCCACATCGGTACCATTGCAGGGAAATTAAATGGCGTGATCCCCGCGCAAACGCCCAAAGGCTGCATTAATGATTGGCTATCAACACCTGTAGCAACATTGGCTGAATGCTCACCTTTTTGTAAGTGAGGAATACCACATGCAAATTCAACGACTTCTAAACCTCGGGTTAATTCACCTACCGCATCAGAAAAAACTTTACCGTGTTCTCTTGAAATTAAACGCGCCAGTTCATCCATATTCTCTTCAAGTAAAGCTTTAAATTTGAATAAAACCCGAGAGCGTTTTAGGGGAGATAGTTTTGACCATTTAGGAAATGCTTTATTCGCAATCTCAATAGCTTTTTTTGTTTCATCGGCACTACTGAGTACAACTTGAGCAATTTGCTCCCCCGTTGCCGGGTTGAATACAGGCGCAAAACGCCCACTTTTGCTGGATACTATTTCACCACCAATGAAATTATGAATCTGTTCCATGTTGCCTCTCTTTAGCTGACAGAGTTACCTTGTTACTCAATGTATATGAAATATTTGTTTCATTTACAACTAAATTTGAAATAACATTCAATTTATGTGATCTAGACAAAGTTTTTGCGAAATTTTAATCGCGACTAAAAAAATACCAATCCTAAACTTATATCCATCACCTATTTATTGGCTATTTTGCCGTTGTATTGAGTTAAACAGGGCTTTCTTTCAATCAAGAAAACAAGAGAACAAATTGATGTAAGCTGTTCAATTTATTATCCCAAATTCAAATTACTTTACGATTCTAAAAAAAGAAAATTTTTAAATATGAACTAAGTGTTTCAAAAAGATTCGACTAACGCTGTAAAACAACTACAATTAGAGCCAAATTCTGGAGGTTATATGTCAAGTGCATCAAATTTAAATGAGTTTCAAGAGCAAGTTCGCTCGCGATATGACGAACTAAGTAAACGGCTACAGCAAGTGGCACGCTATGTATTAGACAATACGAATAGTGTCGCGTTTGATACCGTTGCCGTCATTGCAAAGGAAGCTAAGGTTCCGCCTTCGACGCTGATCCGCTTTGCAAATGCTTTTAATTTCAGTGGGTTTAATGAAATGAAACAATTATTTCGTATGAACCTTGTGGAAGAGACGGCCAGCTACACAGATAGAGCCCGTATGTTTCGTGAAATGGATGGTTCCCAAGAACTGAGTGATGACCCTTCGCAAATTTTGAAGGAGTTCGCTCATTCTAACGCCCAAGCGTTACAACAAATGGCAGCTAGAACCCCTGCTGAAGATATTGAAAAAGCTGTATCGCTTTTAGCGAATGCACAGAATATCTACATTATCGGTTTGCGTCGTTCATTCAGCGTTGCAACATATTTAAGTTACGCACTTAGCCATTTGGAATGCCGTCCTGTCCTTATTGATGGGCTTGGTGGAATGTTCAAAGAGCAGATCAGTCGGATCAGTGAAAACGACGTTGTAATTTCAATCAGTTTCACACCTTACGCCTCGGAAACTGTCATGGTAAGTGAGAAAGCGGCTCAAGCGGGTGCACAGCAAATCGTTATTACTGATAGCCAAATCAGCCCGTTGGCAAGTTTCAGTGATGTTTGTTTTGTTATCAAAGAAGCCCAAGTAGATGCATTTCGTTCGCAGTCAGCCACCTTATGTTTAGCACAATCACTGACCGTTGCATTAGCCTATCGTCAAGGTAGCAGCTTAGTCTAGTTATACGGCTCTGTAATTAAACACCTCCATTAATTCAGAGCCTCTTCCTACCTTTTCCCTGATTAACATACACGTCATTATTGAATACTTATTAAGTTTCATTTTTTTCTTTAATTTGTGAATCCCATCAGAAAATACAAATTCTAAAATGACAATAAAATGAAATTATTATTTCACCCTGCTATGTTGGAATTATATCGCGTGTTAGATAAACTAAGAATAAGGGCTAAGCATGTTAAATACACACTTTCTTTATTTACTCGGCCACCTGCGTTTACTTGAAGAACAGCATTCTGTCACGTCAATTAATCGTTCTGGTATTGGTTTAATCGGCACTGCTCCTTATAACCAACTTTATATAGATGCGATAAAATGCTGCACCCATCATAGTGAGCTAAAGTCAATTTGCCATTTGTCCCCATCTCTTCCTTCTATGACTGACTTCATGTGCCAAAAGAAAAAGATAGAAGAGCTAATCAACAATGATGACGTTGATTGCATAATAATGACATCCACTTGCAGTGATGAGTTACTAAGATTTGCTATTCAGACTGCGGTAACTGCAGGAAAAGATGTTCTATTAAATGATATCCCTAACTTTAGTGAAAGCGAACTGAATGAAGTATTTAAGCAAGCCGTGCGCCATGACGTATTTATTGACTACAACCAGCCTTTGAGCTTTGATAACCAGTTCAATCAAATAAAAGCATCTTTAATGCCTAAACAGGGTAGCGAAACAGGGTTATTACGTATCACAACACACCGAATAGTAGAGCCTGAAAACCAACTACCATTCAATATATTACGAAACACCATCACAAAGAACATAGAATTATTGTTATCATTAATGCCTGATTTTGTCCTTTCACTCCCTTCTATTCAGTTCTCGCATCCCTTTACTCAAAGAGCCGATGGCGACGTATTAATAATTAATCTACGCCAAGAAAACGGTTTATTGGTTTCATTTGAAATCTTTTTCAATACAGGAAAGATCTCAGATAAACTATCATTGAAGCAGTGCAATAACCGCTATGAGGTAGAGAAAAAACTTTCTTTTAATGAAAAATATCAAGAGGTTAATCAAGATAATTTCATTGTAAAGCAACTTGACCAATTTGTTTTAAGACTCAGTAGTAACACAAAATTAGCTAAGATTAATCAATGGAGCCACGCTAATGAGCTAACAGATAAAGTAATAAAACAGCTAAATATCTATGGATATATTTGATTACCATAAAATATAAAGATTATTCTGATAGAAACAGAACACATTATTATATTAGTGGGTTATATAATAGTACTGTAAAATTTAATATAACATAATCAAATTACTTACAATCAGTGTATTAATCTACACGTTCCACTATTTACATTTACAACCCCATATAAAAAAGAAGCCGGGTCAACATTGAAGAGATATGCAAATTGAAATAATGAATCAACATCAATACAACTCTCTCCTGTCTCAAATCGATTCATTTCTTCTTCTGTTACACCGATTAAGCTCGCCATTCTTTCTATCGATATTTTATGATTTTCTCGTTGTTTTCGGATTTTTATCCCTAGCATTTTAGCAATACTTTCTTTCCCCATAATAACCTCTACTAAATATTAAAATTAATATAATTAACCGGTGCGTAAATTATCACCAACCATAAATTTATAAATTGACTTAAAATAATAAAAACCTAATTAAACAAGTCATTTAAAGACCATTCATTTATGACTTAAAAACCCAATTTTTAGCTAATACAATGATATAAATAGACTATATAATTTCACCATTACATTTAACTCGTGAAGCTGGTCACATTGTTTAATCTCACTATCAATAGCTAAATTTACATTATAATCAGTTGACGACTAAACGTTGTATTTTCACGTTAACTAAAATTCTAGCTTAGATCTTCAATTAGATAAAACCATCTTGCTTGATTTAATGTTATAACCTTAAGAAATTAGTGACAATTTGTATTCATGCGTATCAATAAGTTTCCAGAGGATAATTATAATAACTTTAATTTTTTCACATCATAAAAAAAGACGTTTTTTTTTATTTATTAGTCGGAATTACAACATTAAATTTAGATGATAAAGCAAAATATTTCATGTTATGCTTATAATACTAAATGACCTTTTCAGATTAATGGTTTACATTACACACTTCTTATATTGAACCTCCAAAATAGATTACTTCAACAGACTGTTTTCGATAAAAATAAAATTACTTCACCCTATTTATGCCATGTTCATTACTTTCAGTCCATACTGCAATATGTAAAAATTAGACAAATTATGTAAACTCTAAATAGGTGTATTTAGGTAATATTCCTACTTTTCTACCTCCCAAAACTTACTTAACTTCACATCTTTTTAATAAAATTGTCAGTTGGCGTGGTATCCTATTACGAGCACCTATGAATACTTGCCAGTCATAACCTTGATGTATTTTATGGCTTATTATTTTATTGGTAAGTAAAAGAGACCTGAAAGGAAAATCATGCTACAAGAAAGTGTTATCAGGGAAATCATTCTCTGGATAGAACAAAATTTAGAATCTCGCCTATCCCTAGATACTGTTGCCGATAAATCAGGATACACCAAATGGCACTTTCAGCGCCTGTTTAAGAATCAAACAGGGCTCGCGCTTGGTTCCTATATCCGAGCCAGACGCCTTTCTTGTTCTGCTGTCGCATTACGGCTAACAAATGACAGCATCATGGACATTTCTCTGAGGTACCGTTTTGACTCACAACAAACTTTTTGCCGCGCGTTTAAAAAGCAATTTAATCTCACCCCTTCTGAATATCGAAAACGCGAAGGTTGGAAGATTGAAGGGTTCTGTTTACCTCTACGAGAAAGTAAAGAGTTAAATGTTCGAGTTAAATTGACTCAATTACCAGCCATTAATTTACTCGGCATTAAACATCGTTACACTAAAGATATTAATGAGTGGAACCTAAAAACAGATGAGCTACGCCGATACTATTGGAAAGCTTTTTTCGATAAAAACCCTTATGTCACTCAGCATTTATATGCAATTCATGGTGTAGATCAAAGTGCGAATGCAGAAGGCCATTTCCTGTATACCACGGCTCTAGATGAACAAGATGTAGAGATTGCACTTCCCCATACAACCCACTTACAATTACCTGCAGGAGATTATTTAGAAATCAAGATCATTAGTAGCCTTCATGGTATAGATTACAATGATATTATTTATACTGCTTATGGGAAGGTACTTGCTGAAATGGACATCGTCCGTGGCGAAGGGCCTGATGTAGAACAATATGTCCTGAAATCTAAACCCTCTTATGAAGTATTCATGAATGACTCACGCAATTTCATTCAAGAGCTAAATTACTATATTCCTGTTATTATTTAATAACTCGCAAACAACCCATACAAGTGCTGTACGGGTTGTTTATCTAATAATTAAAATGTCACATTAATTTTTGCCCAAAAATTTCTTCCTGGTTCATTTACTGGCACATTGGATGAATAACCAAAACCGCTATTTCCAGCTAAGTTAAGGTGCTCACTGTAGGTTTTGTCGAACAAATTATCAACGCCTGCGCTTAATTTCATGTTTTCATTGATTGTATACGCTGTATTTAATGAAAAAATCGTGAAACCTGCACTTTTACTGAAGTCTTTACCCACCACATTACCATCATTTATAGCAACGCGATTTTGGCGGCTAACAACGCGGACTAAACCTGTCGTGGTCCAATCACCTTTTTCCCATGATAAGCCAAAACGGCTTTCCAACGGTGGCATTTGCGGTAATGCCCTTCCATCCGTGCGATTTTCTCCCCACGAATAAGCTAGGCTTGCATCCGCTTTCCATTCATCACTGAGTTTCTGTGCTACACCGAGCTCGCCCCCCATAATTAATGCATTCACATTTTCAACCTGACTCATTCTTGGATTTGTTGCGCTATAACGGAAGAGAATAAAATCATCGACACGACCCACATATGCAGAAACCCATGCATTGGTATCTTCATGGCTATATTTAGCCCCAATATCTAACTGAGTCGTTTTTTCTGTTTTTAGCTTATCAAACACATTATTACTACCATCTGGGCCGAGTTTAGGCGAGAACAGTTCCCAGTAATCCGGAAAGCGTTCGGTATAGCCAACACCTGCATATAACATAACCGGCGTACCAGATAATGAATGCTCATAACGTGCAAAGCCTGCTGGCATCACCGTATTTCGCCCTGAAGAACCCACGCCTGTATTATTTTCAACTATCACGCGATCTAAACGAGCTCCACTGACCACTTTACCTTGTTCAGTCGCATGCCAAGTTAATTCACTAAAAACACCATAGTCTTGGAATTGTGCATCTTTTTTCCAACTATTATTATTGTTTTTACGGTGTTTATTGGTCTGCATGTCAGCCCCTGCACGCAGTTCATAATCTTTCCACAGCCATGTTCCCATGGTACGGCCGCCCATGGTTTCGCGGTCAACGCGCATTTTCATTGGCATATTCATCATACCGTGGCCTCCATGCCCCATATGGCCACCGCTCATTCCACCGCCTGATGGCGAGCGAAGCGAGTAGTTATCCATAATATGGTCGGCATAATTGTAGTAAATATTAGCCTCAACTTTATCAAACACATCACCGATATTACTCTTTTCAAAGCGCAAACCTAAGCTTTCGCGTTTAAACTGAGACCCATCCATTCCTCTCCCCGCATAGCGAGCTTCTCCATCACCTTTACCGGCAGTCAGTTCTAATAATGTGTATTCATCAGGCGTCCAGCCAACAGCAATATCTGCATTCCACTTATCCCATTTCGAAGGAACCTTATCACCATTGCCATCTTTATAATCATTTGAACGTGATTTATTACCAATGACACGAATATACCCCGTTTCATTACCTAAACTGATATCTGCATTACCATCCCAACGCTCATTAGATGCCGTTAAGGCACTTGCGTTGCCTTTAATAGCCGCTTCAGTAAATAACGGCTTTTCGCGCTCAAAACGGATTGTTCCAGCAGAATTTCCAGGCCCCCATAAAACAGTTTGCGGGCCTTTAATCATATTCAATACATCAAAGTTTTCCGGTGAGATATAAGAAGTCGGCGCATCCATGCGAGAAGGACACGCACCTAACATTTCACTATCATTGGTTAAAATACGCAAACGAGAACCGAACATGCCGCGAAAAACCGGATCACCGTTAGTTCCACCATTACGTATTTGTGAAAAACCAGGGATGGTTTTGAGGTAATCAGAACCATCACTTGCAGGGACTGGCTGCCTTGGTGTTTTAGGGGATGTCGTAATGGTTAATGGTGAGTCGACCGGCGCAGTAACAATCATCACTGAACTATCTGAAAGTAGGCTTTGGTTTATTTCAGTTTTAGCAACTGTAGACGCCGTAAAAATTGCACTAATGACCAGTGTCGCAATAGGAGCCCCTTTAAAAACGTGTGTATTCATTTTTCACCTGTTTCTTAGAAAAGGAAGATGCTGCCTTCATCTTTTAGGCTGCAAACACATTTCAGCTCCCACAGATAAATTGCTTAATAAGCAAAAAAATTCAAGGTGAGCGAACGCGTTTTGCCCAGTGAAGGCAAAATAGCAATAAATTGATTTGTAATATTTACAATGCTAAGACATCAGGAAATAGGCGGGGCTCGAGCAAGGTGTAATGACCATGGTCTAAATAACCAAATGTGAACACAACGTTCAAAAGGAATAAATAGTGTCAGCGTGGCTAATTGCCGAATAACTGCAGCAATAAATAAGATAAGAAATGGAAAGTGGATCAATAATTGGCAGTAACCACATGCAATGTCTTCCATCGGAGATTGCCCAATCCCCGTCATTAACATGTGATTCATTGGCGCAGAAACATCACAATTTTCAGGCATCAGCATACCTTGATGCGTGTGCATCGTATGGTCTGCCGATGAATGATCAATTGCACTATTAGGGTTAGGGCTCACGCAGTGTTCCATCAGCCTCATCGATTTAGAGAACAATGGAGCAATAAACAGCATAGCCACAGCCAATAGTGCAAGATAGGCAGCAAATTGTCTGATTGAAGTGCGCAGGTGCAACGTTTTTCCGTCATCTGAGTACGAATTTATAGCGCAGAATTGTATCTTATTTAGATACCCATTGTTATTGATATTTACCGCAAATGTTAATTTAAGATGAACTTTATTAATAAAATTGATTATCTATCATCAATACAAACCCATTGAAAAATCAATCAATTGACTGATTTATAGTATTAGGTACTTTTCTCTAAGTCACCAAACTGTTTTAAAGGCGCCATAAAAAAGTAGCAACCACAAGTGATTGCTACTAATTTTCCATCCAAAAAATTCTAAAAATAACAAAGGGTATTCTATGCTAATAAGTTTGCAGGGTTATCAATACAAAGGCGGTTAATCATCGATTTATCCACCCCTTTTTTGGCCAATAACGAGAGAAAAACATTGGGTACAAACCCCCAGCCATTACCACCATTTTTTGCCCACATTTGTTTGAGAAAAACATCATGGCTCAACACGATTTGCGCCCCATACCCCATCTCAATCAGTTTACAAACCGCATCCGCTGTTTCTGTTACTGTTGGTGCAACACCTTCTTTTGGAAATGAAATATCTAGCCCAATCATGTCAAACTCAAGCCAAACACCTCTATCAAGCATACGGCGTTGATAATCAAAATCTTTACCTGACGGGTCTGAGTGTGCCAATGAAATTTTAGCGGGATTAACACCCATTTCTTTGATTAAAATATCGAGAACTTCATCTCCCCGACGTTGCCAGCCTGGCATATGAATATTCATTGAGACATGGTCATTAGCCAGTTGCGCTACTGATGCCGCTCTTAAGCTATTCTTTTCACCATCAGTAAAAAAAGGAGATACTCCGATTTCACCAATCATTCCTGCACAAATATCCGTTCCATCAATGCCTACATTGAGCTCATCATCAATCATTTTAGCCATAGCATCGATATCATTGACTAAGCGGTCACCTTCAAACTTTTCAATATACAGACCAGAAGAAGCAACCACATTAATACCCGTTTGAATGGCAACTTCACGCAATTGATGTACATCACGGCCAATCGCTTTGGAACCTGTAGCATCTACCAATGTTTTACCGCCAAGTTCCTTAAAATTATTGACTTCATAAATCACATCTTCGATAGGCTTTTTATCCATATTGTCACAGCAGCAATATGGGTCGTGCTTCAGTCCCCATTGAATATCGGCACTGACTTTTTTATCAACCAACACATGTGAGAAGTCATAAAATGGCTCATCGACAACCGTTGATAAATCATTAAACAGATGTTCATGTGGTAATGTCAGTCCCATATCTTCTTTTTTAACGGGCCCTGTCACCGTTTGGATATAACCTTTCATTTTATACTCCTGCGGCTTTTGTCGCTTTGGCTTCTCTAAACTCAGGAATGGTCGTAATAATTGCGCCGACTAAAGCAAATACTGTTCCAATAATAGTCACTAAGTACACGGTATTGCCCAAAGACGGTAGCGATAAGTCAATCAGTACCGAACCTAATAACTGCCCTGCCGTTGAAGCAACACCGAGCATCAACAAACCTAAGCCGCGGACTAAGATTGCCATTAATGCAATGGACATTAAACCTAACGGGCCACCTAGATACATCCACCAAACACCCGGTAAATCTAAAGTGAGATGACCTAATGCCATACGGATCACGAGCGCTATCGTCAGTACGGTAAAACCAACAATAAAGTTCCACGTAATAGAAACCATCATTGAACCTGTTGCTTCTGCAACTTTTGAGTTACCTGCAGGTTGCCACCCTGCTAACAAACCGGCTAAGAAAGGCAAAATAGCTAAATAAATGGCAGAACTTGAATGCCATTGTGGTGAAACCACAAATAATGTTGCGACAACCGCAAAAACAGCACCTAATACACGAAAGGTAGTGAATGGTTTTTTCTCATCGATACCAATCCCAAAGCGGTCACACAATAGGCCTGATAATAATAGTGCAGAAATCAACGCAGTTTGGAAGGTTGCGATACCTAATGCACTCGCGGATGCACCTTCAGAAAACACCACCATCGCACCGCACAGACCAGCAAACCAGTTCCACAATGGAATTTTTTTATTTTTAATTAAGCTAGGAATTGCTGCAAATTGTTGTCTAGTTTGTTTCTTAGCTATAATGATAAAAAACATCACCACCAAACCACTGGCAAATGAAATAACGGCGCTCGCATTTCCATCTTTTAATACATCACCCAGCTGCCCATTCACTGCGGATTGCATTGGCGATAACATACCGGCTAATACCGTCGCTATCATTAAAAAAGGGGTAGAATAACTTTTAACACTCATAAAATATTCCTTTTGGATTTTTGACTATGAGTCATTATTTTTTGTAATCGGCTTACAAGGTGCTGAATTAACTCAGCACCCATTTTCTTTATTTTGATTTTTTACTTTTAAAGAATTAATTAACGAGCGATTTGCTTAAGAATATTTACCCACATATCTGAATAATGCTCCCAAGCCATAAACTCACGACTTCCCCAGTGTGGCGAGCAGTCACTCATAAAACAGCCTGTTTTTCCTTTGTCATATTCACCGAATACCAATAATGGGTCTTCACCAATATTTAAAACAACTTGTGTATTTTCTTTAGCAGCAACTTTGTTATAACCTAAAAACATTGGCCAATTACCAAAGTTTTTAATTGATTCATGGCCTGTATTAGCGGGTGTTGCAAAAACTCCCTCAGGGGCTTCAACGCGGTCGTCACCATCTAACATTTCAACCGGTAATACATCGGCTAATAATGTATTTTTATAATTAGCTTTGGCTTCAATTCCCATAAATGACAAGTAACCACCGATCATTAATAAACCACCACCTTGGCTAACATATTGTTTAATTAATCCAAGTGCGTTAGGTAATACTTTCATATTATAGAAAGTGTCATTTTGTAATAAGAAAGTATTGGCACCGATATCGCTAATAACGACAACATCGTACTTTTCTAATTCCTCTACGGTTTTAGGGAATGTCATTTGCACGGTATGTGCAGGCATATAATCAATTTCAACGCCTTTATTTCTTAAACATTCTAATAAGAAAGTTGCACCTTCTTCATATTTACTTGAAGTAAAGCTGTCATAACCTTTAGTGTGGATCATATGGATATGCCATGATTCACCAATAAATAGAATTTTCATTTTTTTCCTCTTTTCAGAATATTAATTTATTCAGGGGATTGAGTCACAACCTGAGAATAGGTTGTTTGATTAATACGATGCATAACATTTATATCTTCAGGCATTTCTGAAGCATTACTTGTTTCAACAGCAAGGGATGAAAACGCCGATGCATAGCGCAAGGCGTAAGAAAACTGTTTACCTTTCGCCAAAGATGCAGCAAGAGCCCCATTGAATGCATCGCCTGCACCCGCGGTATTTTTAACAACAGCAGTATAAGCTGGAGAATAAATAAATTTATTACCATCAAATGCAATAGAGCCTTTACTTCCGAGTGTAATAACCACTTTTTTCACACCTTTGTGATAGATAACTTCAGCGGCTTTTTTAGCACTTTCTAAATCAATAACATTAATGTTAGAAAGCAGACTTGCTTCAGTTTCATTAGGGGTTAAAATATCAATATTTTCAATTAATTCATTAACGATGTCGTTATACGGAGCAGGATTTAAAATAATTGGAATATTATACTCATTACCAATTTCAATAATTTCCTTTAACGCTTCAATATTAGTCTCTAACTGAAGAAGAATAATATTTGAGTTAACAATTTTATCTTTTTGAATTTTCACTTCGTCAGCAGTAATATCCATATTAGAACCTGGATATATAGAAATAATATTTTCACCACTATTTTCAGAGACAAATATAGACGCCGTACCTGTTTGATATTTTTCAGTTTGGTATATGGTTGACGTTTTAATTTTAGATGACGATATAAAATTTATTGCATATTCACTAAATTGATCTGTTCCTATCTTAGTAATAAAGTGTACAGGAGAGTCTGAATAACTCGCTGCTAATGCTTGGTTACACCCTTTACCACCAGGAGAAAAAATAAATTTATTTGATAATAATGATTCGCCTGCCTCTGGTAACCGAGGTAAGTAACTAATCATATCTACGTTAAATGAACCTAATACACATACTTTACCTAACACGGCATCATCCTTATCTGTTCTTTCATTAAAACTTTCATTGCACTCAAGAAATTGAATTATTTCTTTTTTAGCAACTTTATCTAGTGTTTCAAATTCGATGTATGCGCCACCATGGCAACGGCTAATAATTCCTTTTTTTGCTAAAGAATTTAAATCTGCTCTAATGGTTTCTTTAGTGACATTAAGTTCTTTCGATAAAACAGAAACTTTGGCTGATCCGGTATTTTTTAAAATATTAATTATTTTCTTATGTCGTTCTGCTTTCATGCCATTTTACCTCATGGCATTTACTCTAATTTATACCTTGTTACATTAATGTGATTGTACTCATAGGTTCCCCCTGCAAAGCAAAAAAAAGCAAAAAGCATAAAAGTAAAAACAAAAAAAACCAAAAAAGAATAACCAAAGGTAAATCTTCTATTATTATCAAAACAATATAAGAATTGATTAGTTTATTTTATGAAATTTAGACTAAGAGGAAAGTACATAAGTAAATATAATAACTCGGATTATTTATTATATATTTCATAAATATAAAAACTTTAAAATAAAACAAAGTTAAATTAATAATTTATATTTAGAGCTTCATTAATTAAATTAGATAAAATAATCTTGATTAATCGTTATAATCTATTATGGGTAAAATAATGATAGGTTGAGAGAAGGATCACAAATTGAGTAAATGGATTATTCACCAGATAAATAAAAGGGAGCGGTTGCTCCCTTTTTAGACTGCTGCCAAACATAATAGGTTTGGCAGCAGTCTAATTGGTTTTGAAAGTAAATTAGGAAAATCAACTCATTGATTTTCGGCTGATAACACAAAGCGGGAAAAACCACGCTTTTATCTCGCTTTGTCAACAACCTTAAAAGGGAGCAATTGCTCCCTTTTAATCATAATAGTTAGACTAACGTTAACTATTCCGCTTTCGCTGGCAACCCTTTCTTTTCGTGTACCATCATCAGTGCTTGTTCAACACTGCGCTCGATAATAGGGCGACGTTGGTCATTCTCTGGCAGTAGTTTTAACATCATTTGCCAAGCAGAAATGGCTTCAGCGTAGCGTTCTTGCTCAAACGCATTGAATGCAAAAATACTCAACGCTTTCACATTAGTACGGTCTTCTGCAATCAGCTTTTTAAGTAGTTCCGCACCTTGACGGTTATCTTCTGGGTCAGAAGAGCGCGTCAAAACTTCCGCATAACCCATCACTACATTTTCATTTTTAGGTGCTAGGCGATAAGCACGGCCATAGGCATCGGTTGCCATGGTCGCATTCCCCAACACCATACCAATACGGCCTAGCATTTCCCACGCTTCTACATTTTGCGGGTCTTCTTGAAGGCGAGTACGTAGACCTAAGGCGAGGTGTTCCATTTCCGCATTATTAAGTGGCGGCTCTGACGGGTCTAGCGCTCTATCTAGCAAGGCCGGAGCTTGTTGGTAGGCATTATTCCAATCCGCCACTTTCTCGTAGCTACCTACCTGATAATAAGCACCGCCCGCAACACCTAATGCAATGATAAAACCGGGTAAATAAACCCAATTGCTAGTGCGAGAGGCCTCAGGTAATGCTTCTTCATCACCCTGCTCAACCTGTTTCAATCTAACGCGTTTTTTAGAACGGGCAAAAATGATCCAGCCGCCTATCGCTATCGCAATAAACGGCAATCCCCACAGCATAACCGTTAGTGGTGTCAGCGGTGGGTTATAAGTGACGAAGTAACCATAACGGGCAACCATGTAATCAACGATTTCATCACGGTTCTTGCCTTCTTTCATTAACTCATACACTTTTTGGCGCAAGTCCAGTGCAATCATTGAGTTAGAATCCGCAATGCTGTTATTTTGGCATTTAGGACAACGCAGTTCTTCGGTTAATTTACGGAATTGCTGCTCTTGCTGTTCATTATCGAAAGTAAAGACTTCTGTCGATGCATATGTCACCGTTGCACTTAACGTTAACATCAATAAACCCAATAAATACCTCATTGGTTCGCCTCCTGATTATAGCGCTCCCAAAGGGGTTTAAACTCTTTTTCCCAAACGCGCTCGTCCATTGCCCCTGCGTGACGATAACGGATCACACCATTGCCATCAATTAAGAACGTTTCAGGTGCCCCATATACCCCTAGGTCAAGGCCTAACATCCCTTCACCATCAAATAAGCTTAAGGCATAAGGGTTGCCCAACTCACGCAACCACACAATGGCTTTATCCCGTTTATCTTTATAGTTCAACCCAACCACACGAACACCCTGTGCAGACAATTTATTCAAATATTGATGTTCTGCACGGCATGTTGGGCACCATGTTGCCCAAACATTCAACAAGATAGGTTGCCCTTGTGTTAATACATCGGATTCGTAGTGCTGGCCTGGGTTTTCTAGTGATTCAAGGCGAAAAACAGGCACTGGCTTACCAATTAAAGCAGATTCTAATAAACGAGGATCATCCCCTTCTGCATTACGCATCAATTGCCATAACAGAACCGCGGCAATTCCTGCAAAAATAATAAAAGGAATTAAGAAGACTTTGCGGTTCATGCTGTTTCCCCTTGTAATTTGCGACGACGATAACGTGGGTCAAACAAGCAGAATAACGCACCAATAGCCATTAATACGCCACCAGACCAGATCCAACGAACAAACGGTTTATAATACAAACGCATAGTCCATGTATCTTTAGCGATTTCCTCACCCAATGCAGCATATAAATCGCGAGTAAAACCCCCATCAATCGCCGCTTCAGTCATAACAGCTCGACTAACACTATAAAAACGTTTTTCTGGCATTAAAACACCGATGACTTTGTCTTTTTCCTTCACTGAAATACTGCCAATAACACCTTGGTAGTTAGGGCCATCAGCTTCTCGTACTCCGTTAAATACAAAGGTATAAGCACGAATTGAAATGCTATCACCCGGCTTCATTTTCACGTCACGCTCAATACTGTAATTTTGGCTAAAGGCAATACCGACGATAGTTACCGCCAAACCTAAGTGCGCCAGTACCATTCCCCAGTAACTTGGTATGAGCTTGATTTTCTTACTGATGCGGACTCGCATTTCTGCGAAGGCAAGAATAGCAATCCAGCACGCCATCATTAAGCCAACAACCGTCAGGGCTTCTACCCTATCTTCCATTAATAATGGCAGGGCAAATGAGAGAATAACGGTTAATACGGTTGCAATGATTAATAACTTTTTAATCGCCGCAGGGCGGTCACGCCCCCAACGTACGAGTGGTCCAATCCCCAGTAGCAAGGCAAATGGCACCATCAACGCGATAAACATGGTATTAAAGAACGGTTCACCAATGGAAATCGTACCCAGACCAATTTGTTTATGGACCAACGGTAGCAATGTACCGAGTAACACGACTAACATCGCGGCTGTTAGGATAACGTTATTGCCCAATAACATGGATTCACGGGACCATAGCGCATTGTTAACTCTTGAGCGTACTTTGTGCCCACGCAGTGCAAACACTAATAAAGAGCCGCCAATCACTAACACCATGAAGGCTAAGATGAATAACCCTCGAGATGGGTCTGAGGCGAAGGCGTGTACGGAAACCAGTACCCCCGAGCGGACTAAGAAAGTCCCGAGCAAACACAATGAGAAAGCAAAAATCGACAATAATAGTGACCATGCTTTAAAAGTGGCTCGCTGCTCAGTCACGGAGAGTGAGTGGATCAATGCTGTTCCCACTAACCATGGCATAAAGGAAGCATTTTCCACCGGGTCCCAGAACCACCAGCCCCCCCAACCTAATTCATAATAAGCCCATGCGGAACCTAACATGATCCCTAGCGTTAAAAAGAACCATGCTGCCATCGTCCAAGGGCGAGCAAAACGCGTGAAAGAGCTATCTAACCGGCCACTTAACAATGCAGCAATCGCAAAGGCGAATGCCACTGAAAAACCGACATATCCCATGTATAACAATGGTGGGTGGAAAATCAGCCCTGGATCTTGCAGTAATGGATTGAGGTCACGCCCTTCAATCGGAAAGGCGGGTAGCGTGCGCGAAAACGGATTTGAAGTGAAGATGATAAACAGCAAAAAACCAACGCTAACCATCCCCATAACAGCTAAAACACGAGCAACAATGTCGAGAGGCATGCGATAACTGCAAATTGCCACCGCAAATGTCCAGCCACTCATTAATAATACCCAAAGTAATAATGAGCCTTCGTGAGCTCCCCATGTTGCCGCAACACGATACCAAATAGGTAATTGCGTATTAGAGTTATTGGCAACATAAGTGACTGAGAAATCATTAACAACAAAGGCATTCACTAATACTAGGAATGCCCCTGTTACACAAAGAAAAAGTAACCATGCTAATGGACGTGATGATGCCATTAAGCGTGCATCATTGCGTGCCACTCCCCATAGCGGGTAAAAAGACAGCAAAACGGCAAGCCCTAATGCCAAGCACAGTAAAACGCTACCAATTTCAGGGATCATGATGCATTGTCCTTATAGGCAGCAGCTGGCCTGCGATGGTTTTCTTGCATCGCTTTTTCAACCTCTGGTGGCGTATAGTTTTCATCATGTTTCGCGAGCACTTCTTTCGCTAAAATATGATTATTCTCTTGTAATTCCCCTTGAACAACGACACCTTGCCCTTCTTTGAATAAGTCGGGCAAAATTCCATGATAACTTACATTAACCTCGCCTTCGGCATCATAAACAGTGAAAGTGATATTGACAGCGTTAGAGACAGGGTCAGAATCACGTACTACACTACCTGGCATGACCATGCCACCGACACGTAAGCGTTGCCCAACTTCAGGGATTTGCTGAGTTTCTCGCTTACCATAAATGATTTCACCGGGGGTATAAAACAAGTCAATACTTGAGCGTAATGCATAGAGAATTAATGCGAGGGTTAGCCCCACACCAACCAATATGGAACAGATCAGCCAAAGTCGGTTACGACGACGAATATTCACACTCCCTCCCTACGCGCTCTTGCTGCTTTTTGCCTGACTTCACGAGCTTGCTGTTGAATAATTGCATTTATTATCATTTTTCTTTGTATATACGTATGCAAACAGAGTAACAAAATAGGTATTAATGTCAGCGCAACCGCCAGCCATACATAAAAACCATAGCCGCCCATCGCCCAAAATTCACTCCAAGATGCAAATGCGCTAGTCATGATTGACGTCCTTTTTTATTCACAATATCTAATACCCATGGACGGTTACGTTCTAACATCAATAATTGGCTACGTAAACGGATTAACGTTAATGAGATAAAAAGAAATAGGTAACCAAGGATAGCTAAACGAAGTGGTGTACGCATAGCAGGGTTGATGCTTTCTTGCATGCGAGTCGAAGGTTGGTGCAAGGTTTGCCACCATTCAACTGAATAATGAATGATAGGTAAGTTAATCACACCAATTAATACTAAAATTGCAGCGGCCTTTCCTGCGGTGCGACGGTCATCAAACGCATGCCATAAAGCAATAATCCCCACATACAGAAAAAATAGAATTAATTCAGAGGTTAAACGTGCATCCCATACCCACCATGCACCCCACATTGGTTTACCCCATGTCGCACCTGTAACTAATGCGATAAAGGTAAATACCGCCCCTACTGGTGCCATCGCTGCTATCGCCAATTCTGAGACTTTCATTTGCCAGACTAGACCGACAAAAGCCGTAATGGCCATCGTGGCATAAATTCCCATCGACCACATTGCAGCAGGAACATGGATATACATAATACGATAGCTTTGACTTTGGACTTTATCAGTTGGCGCAAAACCAAATCCCCAAACCCATCCCACCGCTAAACAAATTACACTCAATATAATAAACCACGGTATTAGACGCCCACATAACCGATACAGGTTGGCTGGGATGGCTAGTTGATGAAGCTTTTTCCACATAGTTTAATTACCCTGATTTATTATATTGTTAGTAAATGCTGCGTGACAGCATCATACAATACACATTAAAAAAGCAAATATATTGATTTAACACAAATATAACTTAGGCTGATCATACTCAAACGCATAACCAGCCTATTTATTGATCATTACTTATAATTCATCGATGTAACTCATCATAAAATGATTACCTTGAATTAAAAGCCAGGTTCAACTTCACGCATGTCCGGCAACTTATGGGCGATCCCTTTATGGCAGTCAATGCAGGTTTTACCATCCGTGATGGCTTGGTCATGCATTTTGGCTGCGACCCCTTTTTGTGCAGTAAAGTCCATATACTCAAAGTTGTGGCAGTTACGACACTCTTGTGAGTCGTTATTTTTCATCCGCCGCCATTCGCTTTGCGCCATCGCTAACCGATGGTCTTCAAATTTTTGTGGCGTATCGATGATGCCAAAAATTTTTCCGTATAACTCTTTACTCGCTTGAATTTTACGCACCATTTTAGGGCCAAACTCATGCGGTACGTGACAATCTGGGCAAGTTGCACGGACACCACTACGGTTAGTATAGTGAATAGTATCCATATATTCTTCATAGACATTCTCACGCATTTCATGGCAGCTAATACAGAACTCTTCCGTATTGGCCATTTCCATACCGGTATTGAATCCGCCCCAGAAAATAACACCACTCACGAAGCCTATCAGTAATAATGTCCCTAACGCTAAGCGGCTTGGCCTACGCCACCAGCGCCATACTCGGCCAATTAACCCAAACAAGCCCTTTTTCTTCGGCTTGTCATCATTTGTTTGCTTTTCATTGTTATTTGACATAATTCCCCCTTATTTCCCAAAACCTTTGGATGGGGTAAATGTGTTATCAACAATCGGTGCCGTGTCTGACTGAGGCACGTGGCACTGTAAACAGAAGTAGCGATTTGGCGCGACTTCGCCAAGAACTTTGCCTGTTGCATCCATAAAGTGTGTTGGGCTAACTCTTGGTGCCCCTGTCGTACGATAATTTTCCACACCATGGCATTGCAAGCAACGATTAGTATTGGTGGTAATTTGATAACCTTCAACACTATGTGGGATCATTGGTGGTTGATTCACATAGTTTAATGCCATTCTTTCTTGCTCTTTCGGAATATGAATGCTTCCTTCTGACGTACCGGATACTTCTGGTGATTGGGTCAGGTCTACACCATTAGCAGCCCAAACAAGACTGCTTACAACAAAGGCCATTCCAGCCACCCAACGGCTGATCGTCTTTTTCAGGACAGGATTTTTCATGATTTTGCTCCCGAACTCCATCTTAGTGTTATTTTAAAAACATCCTCAGAACAAACATCGATGCAACGACCGCAAGTGATGCAATCTTTATCGGATATCTGCGCTGGAGCTTGTTTATCTAGGACCGGTGCGCGCAGAACTTGCGGCTCCGGACAAATGTGGAAACAGTCCATACAACGGCTACAGTTTTCTTTATTTTCCGCTGTAACAACCAATGCGCCCTTACACCCTGCCACGCCATATAGCGCACCTAATGGGCAAAGGTGACCGCACCAACCATGTTCCACAACTAATAAATCGAATAAAAACAGTGCAACTAAAACCAATGCACCGCTGCCAAAACCAAAAATTAAACTGCGCCCCATTAATGAAACTGGATTAAGCCATTCCCAAAGTAAGGTACCTGTAATAGCAGAACCGATCAGGATCACCACCAGCAATACATAGCGAATATTGCGCGGTATGGTTGCGGATTGGTTAAAATCAAATTTACGTCTTAACCACGCCGCCGCATCCGTCACTGGGTTTACAGGACAGACCCAACTACAGAAAATGCGCTTACCCAGCAGTGCATAAACCCCGAATACGATAGCAGCCCCAACTAATGCTGAGATCCCCGGTAAGTAACCACTTGCTAAGCTCTCTAAGGTGATTAATGGGTCAGTCAAAGGTACGGTATCTAACAATACGCTACTGCTGTAGTTACCATGTAAAATCCATACCCCAAACCATGGACCACTCAAGAACATCGCTAACACCAGCAATTGGCTTATGCGTCTAAACACCAACCATTTGTGGCTCTGCCACCAGCCTTTTTTTGCCTGAGCTTCACGTCCGGCATCACGTTTACGATTCGCCATTGTTACCCTCCAGCCAGCCAAAGCGGTAATGGTGTCCTAACTCACCTTTTGCCAGCGACCTTGGTAATACCTTGATAGCCGCCTCTTCCAATACACATGCTTGTTCACATTTACCGCATCCTGTGCAGTAGTTGCTATTGACGGTGGGTAGGAAGCGCGCATGCTTACCTGTTCGGTGGTTTTGTTCAAGTTCCAATGTGATGGCTTCATCAATCAGTGGACATACGCGGTAACATACATCACACCTTAGCCCTTGAAAGTTCAGGCAGTTTTCCTGATCGAGTAAAACGGCTAACCCCATGCGTGCATCGTTAATCGACTCAATGTCTTTATCCAATGCACCACTTGGGCAAACCTTGGCGCAAGGAATGTCCTCACACATTTCACACGGATTTTCTCGGGCGATGAAGTATGGCGTTCCCGAAGCCAAACCGGATGCCAATGTCGCTAATTTCAACATGTCATACGGGCAGGCTTGAACGCATTGCCCACAGCGGACACATGCACTGGCAAATGCTTTTTCATCAAGGGCTCCCGGCGGACGAAGCTTGACGCCACTCGCACGGGAAGTTTGTTGCTGAAGCCCCAGCACCACACCAACAGCCGCCAACCCACCCGCAGTGCGGGCGACATCGCGTAAAAAGCGACGACGACTGTTCTGGGACTTAGCCTGTTGAGACTTAGCTTTCTGGGGCATGAGCAATTACACCTTTTCCAGTTTAACGGCACATTTTTTGTAATCCGTTTCTTTTGAAAGCGGATCGGTTGCATCCAGTGTTAAGTTATTCACTAGCTGCGCAGCATCGAAAAACGCCATGTAAACTAAGCCTTTTGGTGGTCTATTACGGCCACGTGTTTCGACAATCGTGGTTACATCACCACGGCGTGAAACCACTTTGACTTTATCACCACGGCGTAAACCTCTCTCTTTCGCATCGATTGGATGTATAAACACAAGAGATTCAGGGAAAGCACGGTGCAGTTCAGGAACACGGCGTGTCATACTACCGGTATGCCAATGTTCTAATACACGGCCTGTTGATAACCATAAGTCATATTCTTTATCTGGCGATTCTGCAGCAGGCTCAAATGGCAGGGCAAAAATCACCGCTTTACCATCTGGTTTACCGTAGAATTGATAACCCGCGCCAGCCTTAACGTAAGGGTCATTTCCTTCGCTATAACGCCACTGAGTTTCTTTGCCATCAACCACTGGCCAACGGATACCACGCGCTTTGTGGTAGTCATCAAAATCAGCCAAGTCATGACCATGGCCGCGACCAAAGCCAGCGTATTCTTCGAACAGCCCTTTTTGTAAGTAGAAGCCTAATTCACGAGACTCATCATTAAGTTGGTCTTCTGCTAACTCGCTCACAGGGAACTTCGTTACAGCTTGGTTACCGAATAACACGTCATACAGTGTTTTACCGCGTAACTCAGGTTTTTTCGCGAGTAACTCTTCAGGCCACACTTCATCCGTTGTAAAGCGTTTAGAGAACAGTACCATCTGCATTAAGTCAGATTTCGCTTCGCCAGGTGCTTTAACTTGCTGGCGCCAAAATTGGGTACGACGTTCCGCATTACCGTAAGCCCCTTCTTTTTCTACCCACATGGCTGTCGGTAAAATCAAGTCAGCAGCTAACGCACTGACCGTTGGATAAGGGTCAGAAACCACGATAAAGTTGCGAGGATCACGCCAACCAGGCATACGCTCTTGGTTGATATTCGGGCCCGCTTGCATGTTGTTGTTACACATTACCCAGTAGAAATTCAATTTACCGTCTTTTAAAGCACGGTCTTGAGCTACGGCGTGTAAACCCACTTTTTCAGGGATCGTCCCAGCAGGTAACCCCCACACACCTTCTACTTTCTCACGGTGTTTTTCATTGGTAACCACCATGTCTGCAGGTAAACGGTGTGAGAACGTACCAACTTCACGAGCAGTACCACACGCTGATGGCTGGCCTGTTAATGAGAACGGCCCACAACCAGGTTGAGAAATTTTTCCTGTCAGTAAGTGCAAGTTATACGCTAAGTTATTCGCCCAAACACCGCGAGTGTGCTGGTTAAAACCCATGGTCCAATAAGAAACCACTTTCGTTTTAGGGTCTGCGTAAAGCTTAGCGAGTTCCTCTAACTGATCTTTTGGAACCCCGGTCATTTCTGCGGTTTTGTCTAGCGTATATTCTGCAACAAAGGCTTTATATTCGTCCCATGTCATTGGCTCAGACGCATCAGAACCTGCATTTTTCGCATTTTGTTCGAGTGGGTGAGTTGGGCGTAATCCATAACCGATATCTGTTGCACCACGACGTAAATTCACGTGTTTATCGAGGAATTCCTGATTAACTGCGTTATTTTGAATGATATAGTTTGCAATATAGTTCAGGATCACCAAGTCAGATTGTGGTGTAAAGACGATGCCGTTATCCGCTAATTCAAAGCTACGGTGTTTGAAAGTCGATAACACCGCAACACGCACGTCAGGGTTAGACAGACGACGGTTGGTGATACGAGACCACAAGATTGGGTGCATTTCTGCCATGTTTGACCCCCAAAGGACAAACGCGTCAGCATGCTCAATGTCATCATAACAACCCATTGGTTCATCCATACCGAAAGTACGCATGAAGCCCACTACCGCAGAAGCCATACAGTGGCGTGCATTAGGGTCTAAGTTATTAGAACGGAAACCACCTTTGAACAGTTTTGATGCCGCATAGCCCTCCCAAACTGTCCACTGGCCCGAACCGAACATACCAATCCCTTCAGGACCTTTTTCTTTTAATGTGGTTTTGACTTTTTCTTCCATAACATCAAAGGCTTGCTCCCACGTAATCGGTGTGAACTCCCCATTTTTGTCATATTCGCCGTCTTTCATACGCAACATTGGCTGCGTTAAACGGTCTTTTCCGTACATAATTTTTGGTAAGAAATACCCTTTGATACAGTTTAGACCACGGTTTACAGGGGCTTCTGGGTCACCTTGGCTGGCCACAATACGACCATTTTGAGTGCCCACCAGTACCCCACAGCCTGTACCACAAAAACGACAAGGGGCTTTGTCCCATTTAATACTTTCTTGTTGACCAACCACTGCTTTCGCAATGCTCGGTGCGCCAATACCGGCCGCCGCAGCAGCGGCCGCTATCGCATTGGCTTTCATAAAGCTACGACGACTGAGTTTCATAATCTTCCTCACCTTGCTCTTCCTGCTGATGGTAAACCAGCGAAACATCTAGTACGCCGTCAATATCGCGTACTAAATCAATAGTATCTAACAACGTTCTACTACCTTGCCCTTCAACAACCACAATCAGTTTTCCGTTTTCCGGGGCGCTTAGCGCCACTTCACAATGGGAAAGTTGATTAATTTCTTCGGCCACAGTAGACAGTCGCTCACTTTTTACTTGTACTATTAAACTGCACACTTGATAGTTACTGTGCATGTTCATGCTCCACGGTAATGGCTGAAACTGGGCAACCTGCGACGCAAGCACCACAGCCTGTACAACCTGGTGTTTCTACTTTTGGCTGGTATATACCGGCCATTGACGGACGAAAAGAGATGACTTCAGGCTCACAACTGTCTTGGCAACGACGACATTCAATCGAAAGATAAGCAAGACAATTTTGGCCAATCGAAATTGAGATATCCCAAGGTTGGGAATGTTTTGGTAGGAAAATAGGTTCTGGACATGCTGTTGCACATGCATAGCAAAATGTACATTCACCACGCTTAAAATCAACAACAGGGTAGCCCCCTGCTCCTGGTTGGATAATTGCCGTTTCGCAACTTTCAACACAGGCATTGCAACGGGTACACAATTCGATAAATTGCGTTTCACTACCACTCCATGGCGGCCGAACCACTGGGGCTGCACTACGCCACGCACCAGTTAATACTCCCCGACGGGTGAGATCAACCATGTTTTTTTCCTTTACATTGCCAACAAAAAAACTAAAACGTATTGATAAACCGCATTTTTTATATGTGTATTTATGAGAAATATTAACGATAGAGGTTATAAAAATACATACTACCAAGTGGGTAAAAGAGGTAATTACCCGTATACGACTAGAAATAACAACATTTACGTTATTTACTCACCATTAGCTAAAAATAGCATCAAAATGACAAGCGAGCAGACCTTTTTAATTATTTATTAACATTTTTTTAATATGTATTATTAATTTAAACTCAAGTTTTAATTTTTTAAATTATAATTCCAGCTCAAAACTACCACTAAAGTGGTATATGCAATGTCATTTAGCAAAAAAATATCTGTATTTTTTTTGATATTAAACAACTTTCATTTCTAACTTTATTTTAAAAACAGCACTCAAATATTTAAAATAAAAAAATTATTTTAAAATCAATAAAATAAAATCAGATAACGCCAAATATCAAAATAAGAATCATTACTAATTAATTATTAAAAGTAACAGTTTAAAACTACAGAAAAATAACTATATCAATTTCAATAATACCTATTTTTTATTATTTCCTCACATTCTATTTCCTTATTACAAATTATCTTTTGATCAAAAACAATATTTTTAGTGTGGTTTTTTGTTACACATATAAATTGGCAATGTCTTGGTAGCAGATGAAAGCTTGCTATCAAACCTAAATAACAAAAAGATACCCAAAATAGTTCGAGTCACAGGTCACATTACAACAACAACTCGAAAAATGAAGGGATGACTGGCTAAAATTACTCGAGGCCCTTTTTATGGCAAACATAAGAAATAATGCACTATGCTTATTGAGTCTGGTTGCAGGAATATTTCTCTTTACCTCTGTTCATGCTCAAACTCCGACTAAAGATAGTACATCTACCATCAACGCTCGAAATGAAACTTTCGAAGCTGCTCACCCTGATCAATACCACTCTTGGCGAGCAACATCCGAGCAATCAAACCGAGAAGACGCATTAGCGGAAGACCCTCGCTTAGTCGTACTCTGGGCTGGATACCCATTCTCACGCGACTACAACAAACCTCGTGGTCACGCCTATGCCATTATTGACGTCCGTGAAACCTTACGAACTGGTGCTCCGAAAGATGCCCAAGATGGCCCGCTTCCGATGGCATGTTGGAGCTGTAAAAGTCCCGATGTGGCTAGGCTTATCCAAGAACATGGCGAAGATGGCTATTTCGAAGGTAAGTGGGCGAAAGGTGGCCCAGAAGTGGTGAATGTCTTAGGTTGCGCGGATTGCCATAAAACCGACTCAGCGGATTTTGCAAAAGGTAAACCAGAGCTAACACTTTCTCGCCCTTATGCAGAGCGTGCAATGGAAGCGATTGGCAAACCGTTTGATAAAGCCAGCCGGTTCGACCAACAGTCCATGGTGTGTGGCCAATGCCACGTAGAATATTATTTCTCTGGTGATAAAAAAGCCGTGAAATTCCCATGGGATAACGGCACCAAAGTGGAAGATATGGAAGTCTACTACGATAACATTGGTTTCTCTGACTGGACCAACTCACTGTCGAAAGCTCCAATGCTAAAAGCCCAACACCCAGAATATGAAACTTGGAGTGCGGGTATTCATGGCAAAAATAACGTGACCTGTATTGATTGCCATATGCCAAAACTGCAAAACGAAAAAGGCGAACTGTACACCAGCCATAAAATTGGTAATCCATTCGACAATTTCGAACAAACCTGTAGCACTTGCCATACCCAAAGCAAACAACAACTGCAAGATGTGGTTGCTGAACGTAAAGTCGCTATCCAAGAGATGAAAATCAAAGCGGAAGACCAATTGGTACGCGCTCACTTTGAAGCGAAAGCTGCATGGGATGCAGGCGCAACCGAAGATGAAATGAAACCAATTTTAACGGATATTCGCCATGCACAATGGCGCTGGGATTTAGCTATCGCCTCCCACGGTATTCATATGCACGCACCAGATGAAGGCCTACGTATGTTAGGTGGTTCGATGGATAAAGCGGCAGATGCACGTACTAAACTCGCTCGCCTGTTAGGCTCTAAAGGCATCACCCATGAAATTGCCATCCCTGATATTTCAACCAAGGAAAAAGCACAACAAGCCATTGGTTTAGATATGCAAAAAATCAACGCGGAGAAACAAGAGTTCTTAAAAACTGTCGTTCCGCAGTGGGATGACCAAGCTCGTAAAAATGACCTATTAGCCAAATAACCATGATTTGCCCCAAATAATGGGGCAATACAACCAATGGAGTGAATATGAGCGTACTACGTTCGTTATTAACTGCTGGGGTGCTGGCAACAGGCTTATTATGGGCAACAGCCGCATCCGCAACCCCACAAATGGCACAAGAAAATGCCGAAGGCCGTTGGGTTGTCACGCAGCAACGCAGTGCTGACAGCGCCTGCTTAGACTGTCATAAACCAGACCAAGAAGGCATGCATGGCACTCACGCAGAAGTGGTTAACCCTAACAATAACTTACCCGTGACTTGCACCAACTGCCACGGTAACCCAGGGCCTGATCACCGTGAAGGCGTCAAAGATGTCATGCGCTTTAACAACCCAATGTATAGCGTTGAACAACAAAACAGTGTCTGTCTGTCATGTCACTTACCGGAGCAACTGCAAAAAGCGTTCTGGCCTCATGATGTCCACGTCACCAAAGTGGCCTGTGCCAGTTGCCATGACCTTCATCCGAAACAAGATACGATGAAGGTCCTGACTGATAAGGGCAAAGTGAAAATTTGTGTCGACTGTCACTCAGATCAACGCAATAACCCTGATTTCAATCCAGCAGCGGTGAAATTGCGTAAGGAGCAGCCATGAGTTGTTCTCGTCGTCAATTCATTATCTACACAGGAGCACTGGCGGCGGTAGGAGGGGTTGCTAGCCATACGCTAGCTAACACCATGAAAATAGATGGCGTTCGCTACGGCATGGTGCACGATGAAAATCTGTGCATCGGCTGTACGGCGTGTATGGATGCGTGCCGAGAGGTTAACCAAGTACCGGAAGGTGTTTCACGGTTAACCATCATCCGTAGTGAGCCCATAGGCCAATTTCCTGATGTTAAATACCGTTTTTTTCGCCATTCCTGTCAACATTGTGAAAGTGCGCCTTGTGTTGATGTTTGCCCTACTGGTGCCTCTTTTATCGACAAAACAACGGGGATTGTTGATGTAAACCCTGACTTATGTGTCGGCTGCCAATACTGTATTGCTGCCTGCCCTTATCGCGTCAGATTCATTCACCCTATCAATAAAACTGCGGATAAATGTGATTTTTGTCGTAAAACGAATCTAAAAAAGGGTAAGCAACCCGCTTGTGTCGAATCTTGCCCGACCAAAGCATTAACCTTCGGTAATTTAGATGATCCTAAGAGCGATATTTCGTTGATGCTAAAAGAAAAGCCGACTTATCGATTCAAAATTGCACTCGGTACTCACCCCAAAATGTATCGAGTCCCGTTCAAATATGGGGAGGTTAGCCAATGACAACAGCTTCTGCTTTCCATTTTGAATCCTTAGTGTGGGACTGGCCCATTGCCGTTTACTTATTCTTAATTGGTATTTCGGCTGGGCTAGTAGTACTTGCGGTACTTATGCGCCAGTATTATCCCACTGCGGCTGGCAGTGATAGCACTCTCATGCGCACAACACTGATTTTAGCTCCGACAACAATCATCTTTGGGTTATTGATCTTAATTCTCCATTTGACGCGTCCATGGACATTCTGGAAATTAATGTTTCATTACAGCCCGACTTCGGTGATGTCGATGGGGGTAATGTTATTCCAAGTGTATATGGCTGTACTTGTTATTTGGCTTGCTAAAATTTATGAAAAAGAGCTCATGGTTTTACAGCAAAAATGGCTGCCTAAGTTTACGCTTATCCCAAGAATATTAACCCTGCTAAATCGTGCGATGCGTTCTCTGGATATTGTAATGCTAGTCTTGGCTGTTTTGCTTGGGGCTTATACCGGATTTTTACTTTCAGCATTAAAATCTTATCCATTCTTAAACAATCCATTATTACCAGCTTTATTCCTATTTTCAGGAATATCGTCAGGTATCGCGGTATCATTAATGGCAATCGCATTACGCTACCGTAAAAATATCCATAACGACGAAACCGCATTTTTACACCGTATCGAAAGCTTTGTTATTTGGCTCGAGATATTCCTATTAGCAGCCTTTTTTGTTGGGTTAGCGTTAGGGGACGATGGAAAACTTCGCTCATTAATTGCCGCATTAGGCGGTGGTTTCTGGACTTGGTGGTTTTGGATTGGTGTTGTCGGATTTGGTTTTATTATTCCTCTGCTATTCAAAAAATGGATGGATAAAGGACAAGGTGCAGCAAGAGTATTGATTATGAGTGGTGCAAGCTTACTGGGTGTCTTCTGCTTACGCTTCTTTGTGTTATACGCAGGGCAGTTGACCGTCGCATAACTCACTCAATAATAAGGGTAATCATTGGAACTAATACTCCCAGAAATTGGCTTTCTCTGCCTCGCATTGGCACTCTGTATTGCCTGTTTTCAAGCATTGTTTGGAGTTATTGGTTTTTTCCGCCATATTCCGAGGCAAATGCCTCGGAATATTCTTTGGACCTACTTACAATTTCTTTTCTTGCTCGTTGCCTATGTTTGTTTAACTCTCAGCTTTATTCAAAGTGATTTTTCAGTTGTGTATGTGGCGCAACATAGCCATCGGCTATCGCCGTTATATATTAAAATTGCGGCAGTATGGGGAGGCCATGAAGGCTCAATATTTCTTTGGCTACTGTTTATCTCTGCTTGGAGTTGCCTATTTGCATGGCGTTATCGTCAGCAAACTCACTCCGTATTTCCTCTCACTTTAACCTTACTTGCTATTATTAGTACCGCATTATTACTGTTTATCGTCTTTTATTCCGACCCTTTTGTCCGCATTTTCCCACCTGCTGTTGAAGGGCGAGATCTCAACCCAATGCTGCAACATTGGGGATTGATATTACACCCCCCACTACTTTATTTAGGTTATAGCGGGTTAATGGTCGTGACCGCCTTGGCACTGGCATCCACGCTGTGCGGGCAATTCAACCAAACTGTTGCAGGGCTTTGTTGGCGCTTTGTCGTTCCTAGTTGGTGCATACTCACTTTGGGTATCACACTGGGTTCATGGTGGGCATACAGTGAACTTGGTTGGGGTGGATGGTGGTTTTGGGACCCAGTTGAAAATGCATCGCTGTTACCATGGCTAAGTGCAACTGCGTTATTCCATAGCCTTACCGTTTCACATAAAACGGGTCATTATCGTCATTGGTCAATATTACTGGCGATCCTCACGTTTATTTTATCTCTATTGGGCACGTTGATTGTACGCTCAGGTATTTTAATGTCTGTTCACGCGTTTGCTTTAGATAACGTTAGGGCTGTTCCTCTCTTTTTATTGTTCAGTTTTCTGAGTTTTGGTGCTTTATGTATATATGGTTGGAAAGCTAAAAACATCGATAATTTGCCAACTAAAACTAATCGCCGTCAGCTTCACTTATTACTCACTTTAATCTTATTTTCTACTGTATTATTTATTGTCCTGACGGGCACACTTTACCCGATGATTTACACGTTATTTGGTTGGGGAAAAATATCGGTTGGGGCACCTTATTTTAACCAAGCATTATTACCATTTGGTATTTTGATGCTAATCATAATAGCAGTAAGTGCCATTTATCCGCTTAACAAAACTCGGATTAAAGCCCAATGGCGTATTCTTTTAATTATACTTCTCAGTGTGTTAGTAAGCTTATCTCTTTGGTCTAAAGGGCTTGTTATCGCTCTTTCTTGTGGTTTTTTATTTGCGATTCTACTTATCTTTTGGCTACGCCCCATCGATGCTATCCGCCAACAATTCCCTTCCCTTATCGCTCATACAGGGGTTGTGATTTTTGCGGCTGGCATTGCCTTATCAATTGGTAGCCACCATGAAACCAGTGTTAGTCTTTCTGTTGGGCAATCTATTTCACTCGCAGGTTATCAATTTCAATTCAACGAGTTACAACTTGAAGCTAAATCTAATTACACTACCGAAAAAGCCATTATACAAATTCGCAAAGCTAACCAACCATTACACCAGTTAATTACCGAGCGCCGGTTTTATACTGCTCGCCAGCAATTAATGATTGAACCTGGTATATATTGGGGGTGGCTACGTAATTGGTATGCGGTATTAGGTGAAAAAACGGGAACAAATAGCTATGCAATACGCCTTTACGTACAAGATGGCATTCAATGGATTTGGAGCGGTGCGTTTGTAATGTGTTTTGGCTTATTAATAAGCTGGATAAAAGGGAGAGTAAAAAATGCTTAAAACCCTATTAGCACTATTTTTCCTATTTTGCTCTTTTATATCCAATGCTCAGATTGTTGATGTGTGGCAATTTAATTCTATTGAAGAACAAGAATATTCTTTGCACATAGCCTCACAATTACGTTGTCCGCAGTGCCAAAACCAAAATTTACTCGAATCCAATGCACCCACTGCAGTAAGTATGCGCCACCAAGTTTTTAAAATGGTTGCAGAGGGAAAAGATAAAGCGCAAATCATGCATTATATGACCGAGCGATATGGTGATTTCGTGCTGTATAACCCTCCCCTGACTATTGGCACCGCACTGCTTTGGGGATTACCGGGTATTGCTCTGATTGGTATTTTTTATTTCATTTTCAAATTTGTTCGGTCACAAAAACAGCCGCTTATAGAGAACAATTTTCACCATCAGCAGATATTCGAGCGATTATTGCCAGAAGATGTAACAGCGCCATCAGTTGCAAAGCAATGGCATATGAATAAGTTACTCGCCATATTAATTGTGTCAGCTGTTATTGGTTACTTTTTTTCACCTCGGTTTGAATTAGCCTACCAGGAATACCAACGTATTTCAGATCCTCTACTCTCATTCACACCATTGCAGCAAGAACAAAATGATTTATTCCGCTTGCAAGATGATATTCGCCAATCACCTAAAAATAGTGAGCTTTGGGCTACACTAGGTGAATATTATCTCTATCAAAATAGTTATGATAACGCATTAATTGCTTATCAAAGAGCGTTAAAATATGGTGGAGAAAATGCTCAGGTATACTCCGCTATTGCAACCGTTTTATATTACCAAGCAGGTCAACAACTAACAGAAGATGTTAGATCGGCAATCAATAAAGCATTAAGCCTTGATAAACAAGAAGTTACTGCTTTAATGCTAGTCGCTTCAGATGCTTTTATGAATGCAAATTATGAGCAAGCAATTGATATTTGGCAAAAATTATTAGATAGTAATAGTTCTCGTATTAATCGTTCTCAACTCATTGAAGCTATTCATATGGCAAAAATAATGAAGAACAAAAAATAATAATCTTATTTAATTATTATTTTTTTTGTTACTCTAGGGATTAATACATACTGAATTATCACAATAGTGATAAAATATTCTTTATGAAATGTCTATTTATTTAAATGTGTAATTTTTCGTTTCTTATTGATTACCATTGTTTCCCCTCTATATTACTTCAAATAATCTTATGTTAGATTGGTAACCGTTAATTATCCCAAATGTAATCCAAGTATATCTCCGTAAGTGAAATTATCAATTAAAAGTTAGCTTATGGCAATGAATTTTCATTTAATTTTTATATTTTGGCATTCATTGGGAGGTTCAAAAATAATAACATAAGAAATAAACACTATGAAAAATAAAATATTTTCATTTTTAGTCATTGGCCTAATTGCAGGCGCTTCCTTTATAGGAGGCGTTGTAAGTAACTATACACCTGATTTAGATATTGTAGAAAAATCTCAAAAAGCAGTTGAGGATTTTTTAGCATTTCCCAAAACGGCCGAGTATAAAAATGTTAAATATCATGAAATAAGAGAAACCTTAGACCATGGTATGCTAGGTTATGTATGCGGTGAAGTGCTTATTTTCACTAGCCAAAACTCATATTCATTTAAACGTTTTGTGGTCAAAACCTATCTTCATGATGACGGCCGTAATGTTGTTTCTATTCCATTAATTGATAGAGATGATAAAGAATTTCCTAATAATGATTTTAATGTAATTTGGAATAAATATTGTAATAGTTAAAAATATATAAACCAAACTATTTAAATAAGATATTTCCGAGAACCTCTTTAACATTACATTAAAATGTTAAAGAGGTGGAAAAATCAAATATTACATTACAAACCACACTCTATATAAAAATAGTTTTAAATAATCTTAATATTATCGATAGGTATTTTCACTAACCCACCTTAAACTAAATTAATTATGCTCCTTTTATGAATATCAATAACGCAATCCTTCAACAATGATTGCATTTTGTCATAGTGCCTCCGTGCTTTCAGAGTATCTAGACAACATGCGATCAATTTATGCTATCTCCTTTTGAGTTTTCCCCTTCATATCGAACTATTTTTTCGATAGTAATTCATTCCTGCTTGATATAAAGTCTCTGCCTTTTTTCAACGTCGTTACTCTTGGAGGCGAAATGTTTATTGGTTTTGATTACGGTACATCTAACTGTGCTGTCGCAGTCATGAAAAACGGGGTACCCACACTATTACCATTAGAAGGCGATAGCGTTTATATTCCATCAACCTTATGCGCGCCAACAAGAGAATCAGTCTCTGAGCATTTATTTCGCCATTGTAAAATCGCCCCCTCGAATGAAATCGGACAGCAAATTTTAAAAAGATCTCTCGCGTTTAACCGTGATGAAGGGATCGATTTAATGCCCGAGGATATTGTATTTGGGCAAGCTGCTTTAGATTTATATCTGAGCGACCCTAGAGATGTTTATTATGTAAAATCCCCAAAATCTTTTTTAGGGGCTTCAGGCTTACATGATACTCAAATTAGTTTTTTTGAAGACCTTGTCTGCGCCATGATGAAAAACATAAAGAACACTGCAGAACATTCTTTACAACAGGTTATTGATGACACGGTCATTGGCCGGCCAATTAACTTTCATGGGCGTGGCGGAGAACTTTCAAACCAACAAGCAGAATCCATACTCTATCGTGCTGCAAAACGTGCAGGTTTTAATCATATTGCTTTTCAGTTCGAACCCGTCGCTGCCGGGCTTGAATATGAATCAACATTAAGTAAAGACCAGATTATCTTAGTTGTTGATATTGGCGGTGGAACAACGGACTGTTCATTGATTCAAATGGGACCTACTTATCGAAACACACAGGACAGAACACAATCCTTACTTGCACATAGCGGCCAACGAGTCGGTGGAAATGACCTTGATATTTACCTAGCATTAAAACAATTAATGCCACTTTTTGGAATGGAAAGCCAATCTTTATCAGGCATTAAAATGCCATTTCTACAATTTTGGAACCCGATTGCTATCAATAATGTTGAGGCGCAAAAAGAATTTTACTCACGACAAAATTTGACAGCGTTAACACGCTTAAAACAAGATGCAAAAGAACCTCAAATAATATCTCGATTGTTAGAAGTTTATAATGAAACATTAGGTTATAGCTTAGTACGTAAAGCTGAAGAAGCTAAAATTGCTTTATCAGACGCCTCAAGTTATTTAGCTCAAATTAAATTGATTTCTGAAAAACTAGAAGTGAATATTCCACATGAACAAATGGTGGAATCAATTGAGTCACCCAAAAGTAAAATGATTGAATTAGTTAAAGAGGCTGTCAACCAAGGTGGGGTCAAACCGGATGCTATTTACGTTACAGGCGGGAGTGCCCGCTCACCAGTATTACACCAAGCAATTAGCCAAGAATTACCTAATATTCCGATAGTACGTGGAGACGATTTTGGTTCTGTTACTGCAGGATTAACACGCTGGGCGGAAACCTGTTTTAAATAAAGCTGCAATAGAACAATAATGCCGCAGAATAAATTACTCAATAAATGAGCTTTATATCTAGACTGCGGCATTGGTTTAAATGTTATTTTTTAACTTTATGGACAATATCAAAGTACTTATCTTTGCTATCTTGCTCTGGATAAATACGATACGTATATTCTTCAGGTGTTACTGTCACATTTTCAACGACACGAGTAAATAAAACTTTACCATCATCATCCTTCGCTGTTAATGAACGGCTTTTGCCATTTTCATCAAATGACCAGTCACCTTTCATTTTGGGTTTGCCATCAAACGTGGTCATATTAAAAGTCCCGTCTGGATAGTATTCGGCAACCCCAAAGAAGTTTGCAACTTGCTTATCTTCTGCGCTAACTTCTTTTTTATCTTGATCTAAAGCTTCTGTCGTTACCCAGACTTTGCCTACCATAATTTCTTCGTAAGCATTTAATTTATGTTCTGCCTTCTGTGATTGGCTTGCTGCTGGAGTTGTCGCTGCATTAACAGCAAATGACATAGTAGATACAACAGCAAAGAGTGTAGGTACTAATAATTTTTTCATTTTTATCCTCTAATAAATTAACTCAAACAACAATTTGATTAAGTTTAGATTAGCGATATAAAGCCAACTTTAAAAATTATATTACGTTTATTTACAAGATAATATCTTATTACATTTAATATAGACTGTTTTACAAAATAAAATATAGCGCAAACACATTGATTTTAAAATTAATCTCCTTAAATTTAGCTATTAAGTAATTTATTAATCAGCCAGTAACCTGCTTTTCCCGGTGGATTATTCTTAGACCAAACTAAATCCACATCAATTTTACGTGGCCATAAATCATAATTAATACTCATTAAACGGTTATGGCCGAATTGCTTAACTAACCATGTCGGTAATATTGCCCATCCAGCACCTTGTTCTGCCATTTCTAATAATAGTAAATAATTAGGCGCAAACCAGTTCTTTTCACTATTAATAATAATTTGGCTACTACTGCTTAGCCGTAGTTGGCGAGTCATTGTTAAATGCTGATAAGTAATTTTTTTCTCTTTAGCTAATGGATGGCTATTTAATACATATAAACCTAATTCACCTTGAATAGGTAAACGGGAAAAAGAAATATCTGCAGGATATTCTGTTCGTGATTCCATCATACCAACATGAGCATGCTGGTTTTGGATCATTTCAATAACCGCATTATTTTCTGCAATTAAAAACTCGAACTCAAGATGCGGAAATTGTCTATCTAATGTCGTTACAATATGTTCAGCATGAGGGGGCTGATAAATATCTGAAAAAGCGCAGCTTAATCTTGGTTCAATATCTGGAAGCAGTTCAACTCGAAGTGCTTGAAGACGCTCATTTGCTGATAAAATATCCTCAACTAAACTTAACACTTTTCTACCTGCAAAAGTTAATGTTGATTCACGTCCCTGCCTATCGAATAACGAAAAACCCAAGTCATCTTCAAACCCACTGATTGTCGTACTCACAGTTGATTGGCTTTTATTTAATTTACGAGCCGCAGCAGAGAATGACTTTAGGGATGCCGCCTCCACAAAGGTACGCAATGTTTCTATAGAATAATTCATGAGGTATCGCTTTTTCCGATGGCTGCCATTTTGTATATATATAAAAAAAAGCAAATAATTGCACCCGATTTTTACCCAAAAAATAATTTTTCATATCTTTGAGGTAGTTATGAGCAGGTATACAAAAACATTAACTGAACGAATTTTTCATGCGGTTTCATTTGAAGTCATCGCGATCGCGATAACTGCACCGGTCAGTGCGTGGCTTTTAGGACGCTCAATTTTCCAAATGGGAACAGTCGCTATTGTCTTATCGACACTGGCAATGCTATTAAACTTATTTTATAACATGGTTTTTGACCGTTATTGGCCCTTATCTAAGGGGCCTCGCCCAGCCAAAGTACGCATTTTTCACGCCGTTGGATTTGAGTTGAGCTTTGTGATCATGGGTGTACCAATGCTGGCGTTTTTACTTAAAATGACATTCTTAGATGCATTCTTACTTGAAATCGGCTTTTTTGCCTTTTTCTTATTTTATACTTATGCGTTTAATCTTGGATATGACATCTTACGTGAGCGTTGGTTTGCGAATAAAGAAAATACAATACGCGTCTCAGAAACAGCGGTTAAGCGCTCTTAATTTTAATTAAATATCCAAACACCGTGTAGCTTATCTATGCGGTGTTATTTATATATACGATAACCACGACGAAATAATTCCCTCCTTTTTTACAAAATGATGAATGCGTTTTATGCACTCATCATATGCATAGATATCAATTTCATCACTGTGCATGATCACCTATATTTACGGCATCGTAATGATGAGTTCTACGATAACTTTATAAAAATACTACTTAGATACGTTTATCTATCAATAACAAACCTAAGTTCGAGTGCAGTAAATGGAAGTTAAATATTAGATTACTTCTATTTTTAAAACTTATTTATATAAAGTTATCCATTATTTTGTCCAAAATTTAGGCAATGTTATTTAAAGGTATTCCGATGAACAAATTATTTATTTCTTCTGCACTTTTTCTGGTATTTAGTTTAAGTGCTCAAGCAGACGTAACCGCCCATAAAAATGCCATTATTTCACTCAGTTTTATTGAAAATAATACCGCTTACGCAAACCAAATCGCTATTGCTAACCATGCAAAAGCCGCTAATTTATCGCCTAATGGCATCCAAGGTATTACGAAATCTTTTGCACAGATGAATTCGCATGAAAAGGCAGTTACTGCATTAAGTTTTAATGAAAATAATATGTCCGCAGCGAACCAAGCAGCCATTAATTCACATCTAAAAGCTGGTAATTTAGCAACAGATAAAGTTAATGGTATTAGCAAAAGTTTTTTAGCAATGGATGAACATGAAAAAGCCGCAGTCGCGTTGAGTTTTACCGAAAACAACCAATCCCCTTCTATCAAATACGCTGTACAACAACACTTAATCAGGAGCCAGACAAAATAATAAAATAGAGAAGGATATTTAACTGATTTATCACACAATTAATCTTATTAAGACTTGGTGACTCACTAAGTCTTTTTTATCTAAAGAAATATTTCATTAAAAATCAAAGCATTAAATTCTAATTATATACACCCACTAAAGTTGATAATAACTATCATTTGCAATTGATAATTATTAACATATAATTCAAATCGTTATTTTATCTTATGAGTTATAACTCAAGCATAACTACTTAGTACCTGTTTTGGTCTATCCTCTTTAGGTTCAACGAGAAAGAATATTGAGGTCTTATGATGAGTCGGAAATTAATCACTTTTACGCTATCCATAACACTGCATATTCTTGTTATTGGGTACTTAACCTATGTTACGGCTCAATCATTATCCTTAAAAAACCAAGCACAACACGATGCGCCGATTATATCGATCGCATTGACTCAAGCGGTCAACGTTGCAGAACCTGAAGAGCTCCCTCAACCTATAGAACTCCCTAGTGAGGTAAAAATAGAGCCCAGCCCAATTATTGAAAATGCCGCCATTGTTGTACCTAAAAAGCAAAAAAAGGTGATCAAAACACAAAAAGAACCTGTAAAACCCAAAGAACTCACTAAAAGAACTGAAAACACCCGCAAACAAGCTGACTCCGAAATTAAAAATGATTTGCCGATCGCACAACAACAAAAAACCGGTGACCTTGTTTCTTCTCCATCGGCAGGAATTAAAGGCCCCAAAAACCAACATGCGACTAGTGACACTAATAGCCAATTAATTAATGCCTATCGAGAAAAACTACGCCAAGAAGTTGAGCGAAATAAACAATACCCTCGCCGTGCGAAAAAAATGAAAAACCGTGGTATTGCAACCATTCAATTTCAATTAAGCCAAACCGGAGAAATTAGCTTAATTCGTTTAGCAAGCAGTTCAGGAAATGATTTATTAGATCAAGCCGCTTTACTTGCAGTACAAAAAAGCCGCTCTGTCGGTAAGCCACCAGCAGGTTTTGCTCAATCTATCACTCTCAATATTGAATTTAATTAACCACCATTAATAATAACAATTATTTTCAATAAAAAATTACACCTTAATTGGATATTAGATATTCACTTTATAGTTAGTTATTCTGTATTTATGTTTCATTCCAAAAAATAATAATAAATTTCATTGATTCTTTAGAGCAATGAATAATTTCAGAGAAATATATTATTATTTTCCAACTATATGACTAAAAGTCTTCTCCCTATTTTCCGAAAAATCATCACCGAGAGAAATATTTTCTCTATAAAACCCAATATTAACATTTTCAATGTTTTCAACTGAAAATTAAAAAAATAAAACCTCTTCATTTTCAAAGTATTACAATGATATTAATTATCATTAATATTTATTTATTATAAGAAAGTTACCAGTTTTGCAAATATAACTTCATTGATATGGCGCAAAAAAAACTAAACATGTCAGAGTAAGATAGCCCTTGAATAACACTATATTTAATATGGTCATAAAGGCTAATATCAATGAATACAAAAAATAAATTATTAAATAGCCCTATCTCAAGGCGCAATGTCGTGAAATCTGGCGCTGCTGGCGGTTTATTTGCTGCAGTTGGCGGTTTATCACTTCCTTTTAATGCAAAAGCAATCGATACCACTCAAAACTCAACATCCCCTGAAGAAAAAGCCGTTTGGAGTTCATGTACCGTTAACTGTGGTAGCCGTTGCCTATTACGCCTCCATGTGCGTGACGATGAGGTATATTGGGTTGAATCAGATACGACAGGGAAAGATGAATATGGTGATCATCAAGTCAGAGCCTGCCTGCGTGGTCGTTCAATCCGCAGAAGAATGAATCACCCGGACAGATTGAAATACCCAATGAAACGTGTAGGTAAACGTGGTGAAGGCAAGTTTGTCCGAATTTCATGGGAAGAAGCCCTAGATACCGTTGGTAATAGTTTGCGCGATATATTGCAAAATTACGGCAATGAAGCTGTACATGTTCTCTATGGTACTGGCGTTGATGGCGGTAATATCACCAATTCAAATGTTCCTTATCGCTTAATGAATTCATGTGGTGGTTTCCTGAGCCGCTACGGCAGTTATAGTACTGCACAAATTCGTGCAGGTATGAATTACCTATACGGCTCCCAAGAAGCAAATAGTCCCGATGATATTGCAAATACAAAGCTCGTTGTGATGTTTGGTAATAACCCTGCCGAAACTCGTATGAGTGGCGGAGGTGTCACTTATTATGTCGAACAAGCGCGCGAACGTTCAAATGCGCGCATGATAGTCATTGACCCCCGCTATAATGACACTGCTTCTGGTAGAGAAGATGAATGGTTACCTATTCGTCCTGGTACTGATGGTGCACTCGCTGCCGCATTGGCTTACGTGATTATTACTGAGGATATGGTCGACCAAGAGTTTGTTGATAAATACTGTATCGGCTATGACGAAAAAACCTTACCAGCTTCTGCCCCTCAAAATGGTCACTATAAAGCGTATATTTTAGGCCAAGGTTCTGATGGTATTGCTAAAACACCACAGTGGGCCGCTAAAATTACAGGTATCCCAGCAGATAAAATCATTAAGTTAGCCCGTGAAATAGGCCAAGCAAAACCCGCTTATATTGTTCAAGGTTGGGGTCCTCAACGTCATTCAAATGGTGAGCAAACCGTTCGAGCAATTGCCATGTTAGCCATTATTACTGGTAATGTTGGCATTAGTGGGGGAAATTCAGGCTGTCGTGAAGGTACTTATGATTCCGGTGTTGAATGGTTCCCGATGCTCGATAACCCTGTAAAAACTCAGATTTCTGTTTTCACATGGACTGATGCTATCGAACGCGGAACTGAAATGACAGCCATTCATGATGGTATCAAAGGGAAAGATAAACTAGATGTTCCCATTAAATTTTTATGGTGCTATGCCAGTAATACATTGATAAATCAGCATAGTGATATCTCTCGCACTCATGAAATTTTACAAGATGACAGCAAATGCGAAATGATTGTCGGCATCGACCACTTCATGACGGCCTCTGCAAAATATTGCGATATTTTACTACCTGATTTAATGCCTACCGAACAAGAAGATCTTATTCCTAGTGAGTCCGCAGGAAACATGTCGTACATGATCTTAGGCCAACCAGCCACTAGTGCTAAATTTGAGCGTAAGCCTATCTATGAAATTTTGTCAGAAATAGCTAAACGCTTAGGCCCTGATGTCGAACAGAAATTTACCGAAGGCCGCACTCAACACGAATGGATTAAATATTTATGTGAAAAAAGCCGCGAACGCTTCCCTGATATGCCAACTTATGAAGAAATGAAAACTGTGGGTATTTTCAAGCACAAATGCCCTGATGAGCATGTCATTGGATTTAAAGATTTTCGAGATAACCCTCAAGCTAATCCACTGAAAACGCCTTCCGGAAAAATAGAGGTTTACTCAGAAAGCCTAGCTGAAATAGCGAAAACATGGCAATTAGCACCAGATGATGTAATTGACCCGTTGCCAATCTATACCGAAGGCTTTGAAAGCCATACCGATAGTCTTAATAAAAAATACCCATTACAAATGACAGGGTTTCACTATAAAGCCAGAACACACTCAAGTTATGGCAACATTGATATCTTAAAACAAGCTTGTCGCCAAGAAATATGGATTAACCCTATAGATGCCAAAACGCGTGGTATTAAACAGGGTGATATGGTCAAGGTTTTCAATGATCGAGGAGAAGTTCATATTCCAGCAAAAGTGACACCACGGATCATGCCAGGCGTGACTGCTATGGGCCAAGGGGCTTGGTTAGATGCCGATATGTTTGGCAAAAAAGTAGACCAAGGCGGGTGTATTAATGTCCTCACGACTCAACGCCCTTCACCGCTTGCTAAGGGAAACCCTCAGCATACTAACTTAGTTGAAATTGCAAAACTATAAGGAGCCCGGTATGTCACAACAATATGGTTTTTATATTGATACACAACGCTGTACGGGCTGCAAAACGTGCGAACTCGCCTGTAAAGATTTTAAAAACTTATCCGCTGATGTTCATTTCCGTCGTATTTATGAATATGCAGGCGGTGACTGGACAGAGCAAGATGGCGCATGGCATCAAAATGTATTTTCTTATTATCTTTCCATTTCATGCAACCATTGTGAGGACCCTGCTTGCGTTAAAGTTTGCCCAAGTGGCGCGATGCACAAACGTGAGGATGGCTTTGTCGTTGTCGATGAAAGTGTTTGTATTGGTTGCCGTTATTGCCATATGGCATGCCCTTATAGTGCACCTCAGTTTGATGCAGTTAAAGGGCATATGACTAAATGTGATGGCTGCTATGAACGTGTGGCTGAAGGCAAAAAACCCATTTGTGTTGAGTCTTGCCCGCTACGTGCATTAGATTTTGGGCCCATTGAAGAGCTACGTGCAAAATACGGCACAATCAATGAGATAGCACCTCTACCCGCAGCACACTATACCAAACCCAATATTGTGTTAAATCTCAATGCAAATTGCCGCCCTGTTGGTGACACCACAGGTTATTTAGCGAATCCGGAGGAAGTTTAAAATGGGCGCAGGCTTACATGAATATCCGTTAATCTTCTTCACCGTTATAGGTCAAAGCGTTGCCGGTGCATTTATTCTCATGGCTCTGGTATTGTTAATGAAACCCTTACAAGAGCAGCATCATAAAATAGTGATGAGCATGTTTGGTTTGTGGGCGTTAATGGGAATTGGCTTTTTACTCTCCATGCTGCATATGGGCTCGCCGATGCGTGCCTTCAATTCAATGATACGTGTTGGTCATTCGGCTCTGAGTAACGAAATAGTCAGTGGCTCAATATTCTTTGCCTTAGGTGGGATATATTGGTTACTGTCATTATTGAAGAAGATGCCCAAGTCTGTCGGTACTATTTGGTTAATTGTCACAATTATTTGTGCGGCAATATTTATTTATGCCATATCTCGCGTTTACCAAATTGATACCGTCCCAACTTGGTTTAATCACTATGGTAGTTTGCAATTTATCCTAACCAGCTTTATTGCAGGTCCTGTTCTTGCTGCATTTTTATTGCGCATAGCAAGCTATGATATCAATAACGTCCGCTTCTTTACATTAATCAGTATTGTTGCAGTGATTGCGAGTAGTATCTTGGTGACAGCACAGGGGTTTGAATTAGGCTCCATCCAAAGTTCAGTACAAAAAGCATCTGAGCTTGTTCCAGATTATGCCTCACTGATGGGATGGCGTACTGTTTGCTTAACATTAGGGCTAGCTTTCTGGATTTACCCACATGTTAAAATGAAAAACCCTCCAATTATCGGGCTATTAGTCGCCGTATTATTGGTAATTTTTGGTGAATTAATTGGTAGAGGCATTTTCTACGGGCTACATATGACTGTAGGTATGGCTATCGCCGGATAACGACTATTCCATTGTTTTTACGATGATAAGGAGACTAATTACCTTCTTATCATCGACAACAATCGCATGTTTCGCTACGATCGCACCAAAGCGTCATCATCAACATAGCAAGTGGACAAATATGGAACAAAAATTATTGGCAGATTTTTCGCTTTGCGCGCAAACTTTGGGGGCATTATTTTATTATGACCCTTCCGATGCACGTGTAAATAAGCTAATTGATTTATTTACGACGAGCGAATGGTTAGCTGAATGGCCATTCACACAGGATTATGATTGCCAACGTATTGATAAACTTTTTCAAGATAGTCTTTCTGAATCAGAAACTTTACAAGAAGCCTACCAGCGCTTATTTATTGGCCCTTATGCATTACCTGCACCACCTTGGGGTTCTGTTTATCTTGATAAAGAAAATGTTATTTTTGGTATTTCGACACTTGAATTAAGAGCATGGCTTCGTAATAACCAAATCAATATTGAATTAAATCAAAAAGAACCCGAAGATCATGTGGGGCTAATATTTCTTCTCACTGCCTGGGTGATTGAAAATAAACCAGAACTGTTACGTGAATTACTAGAAATACATTTTTTACCTTGGGTATATCGTTATTTAGAGAAAATGCAATTGCAAAGCGGAAATGCTTTTTATGAAGCCACTGCGCTGCTGGCGACAGAAACTTTAAAACATATCCAACAAACTGCTCAATTAAATCCAGCAAATAAAGAGCTTTGTCTTTAGTTTTATATCGTTCAAATAAGCATTTTGTGAAGTAAAAGCCCTCTAAATAATCTGACTATTTAGAGGGCTTAAAATATTATGGGCGTTTTTTAGGCGTGTGGTAGGTATCACTCAGAAGTAAAAATGCGTTACTAATGGCCTAATTACTTTACCTGCAATAAAGCAAAATCGGCATCAGTGAGTAAGTCATCTATATCTTCACAGCCCAATGAGAACCGCAATAACCCATCCGTTACACCTTGCAGTAATCTTTCCTCTTCAGGGATACACGCATGGGACATCATTTTAGGGTAGGAAATAATTGATTCAATTCCCCCTAAGCTGACCGCAACGAGTGGAATACGAATCGCCTCTAAAAATTGTTTTACATTTTCATAGCTACCCAAATCAAAGGAAACCACCATTCCGCCATTTTTAGACTGTTGCATATGGATCATATGGTTTGGGTGTGAAGCTAACCCCGGATAAAAAACGTGTTGTACTTTTGGGTGCTCATTCAGATATTCTGCAAGCTTTTGCGCATTTTCACTAGCTCGTTCAACCCGCATTGCCATTGATTTTAAACCACGCATCGTCAGCCAGCTATCAAATGGGGCCGCAATACTGCCAATAGCCACCGCAGATTTATGTAACCACCTTGCATATTCTGAATTATTCGTTGCTACTGTTCCCAAGATCACATCACTATGACCATTTATAAATTTAGTCGCGCTATTAATAGAAAAATCAATTCCAAGAGAGATAACATCTGATAACAATGGCGTCATAAAGGTATTGTCACAGATGGTAATAATATTATGCTGTTGCGCAATTTCAATAACAGATTTTAAATCAGTCACTTGTAATGTAGGGTTAGATGGCGTTTCAATATAAAACGCTTTGGTATTCTCCCTGATTGCTTGCTGATAGTTCATTGGATTAGTCGCATCAACAAATGTCACTGAAATGCCATAACGAGGCAGAAATTCAGTCATTAACTGGAAAGAACCACCGTAAATATTTTTGCAGGCAACAATATGGTCACCCTGGCTAAAATTAAGTAATACTGCGCTTATTGCTGCCATTCCTGAGGAGAAAATCTCAGCAAATTTCGAGTTTTCAATCGCGCAAATTGCCTCACTTAATGCATCTCTCGTTGGATTGGAAAAACGAGAATAAATATGGTCGTAACTTTCCTCAATATTGGCTTGTGAAAATGTGGATGATTGATATAACGGAATAGAAGAACTTCCGGTATATTTATCTGTCATGGGGTAACCATGAATAACCTTGGTATTAATTTTCATATGTAAATCGCATTATCAAAAGTCTATTTAATCGTTGCTACATTGATTTCAGAATAAGCAAAAATAGCGGGTGCTCCGCCAGTATGAATAAAAAGTAATGGCTGATTGCCATCAATACTTTCTTTTAAAATATGATCAACTAAACCCGCCATGGCTTTACCGGTATACACAGGGTCAAGTAGTATTCCTTCTTTTTGAGCTAATAGCTCAATGGCTTGTTGGCCCTTGTTATTCGGCTGACCATAGCAAGGTGAAAAATACTGATCCCACAGATTCACTTTAGGAAAATCTGTCAGGTTTAATAATTCACCAATTTCCTGCTGTAAGGTTTCTACCTTAGGTTGTTGCTGCGCAACTGTTCTTGAAACGGTAACACCAATCACTGGTGTTTGAGGAAATACCGATTGTAATCCCATAGCTAGCCCTGCATGCGTTCCTGCGCTACCAGAAGCAACAATAACTGCGGCAAATTCAATATCTTTAGGAGTCTGCTCGGCAACTTCTAATGCACAATTAACATAACCTAATGACCCTAAAGCATTAGAACCGCCGATAGGGACAATATAAGCATTTTGCAAACCAAGGGATTCAACTAACGCTTGCATTTGTGAGTTTGGGTCGGTTAACTCATCACAAAAATAACAGCGAGCATTAAATAAATCTGTCAGTTGTTTATTGCCATTTTTTAAAAATAATGAATTCAAACTTTGTAATGGGTTTTCTAATAATGCGACACATTCCAGACCATACATTGACGCTATTGCAGCTGTTTGGCGAACATGGTTTGATTGAATAGCCCCTGCCGTCACAATCACCTTAGCCTTTTTTTGTGTCGCATCTGCAATGATATATTCCAATTTACGCAGCTTATTTCCCCCCATCGCTAGGGGGGTCATATCATCACGCTTAATATAAATATCACGGCCTAAATATCCGGAAAGATTATTTAATTTTGCTAACGGTGTTGGCCTTTGAAGTAGATCTATTTTATTTATTGCAGCTAATCGTTGTCTAATATTCATTATATTATTCACCCTATTAATATGTGAAACCTAAATAGAGATAAACCATCAGCGCAAAAGCGGCAGTCACCGTGGCATAAGGCATTTGAGTACGAATATGCTCAATATGGTCACAATCTGTTGCCATAGAGGCCACAATCGCATCACTGGAAATGGGTGATGTCATATCCCCATAAATTGAACCTGCAATTGCTGCACCTATCATATATTCAACAGGCATTCCGACTGAAAGCCCTAATTGCACACCGATTGGGATCATAATGGCAAATGTCCCCCACGATGTTCCTGTTGCTAATGACATCACCGCACTAATTAAAAAGATAAAGCCGATTGAGAAAGCAGGTGAAATGACACCAGAGGTAATTTCAGCTATATAAGCACCAGTGTTTAAATCTGAAGAAACGGTTCCCATTAAAAAAGCGAGGATCATCACTGAGCTAATTTTTACCATGCTGGCATAGCCGATGTATAACTCTTTAAAGAAAGTCTCAATATTGAGTACTCGGCGCGCTAAGAACCACACAAAAGAGACTAAAGTTCCAAACATGACTCCCCAATATACCGATGTTGAGCCACTACCTTTACTAAAATCACCATTACCAGTGATATAAAGCGCAATAGGTACCATTAATACGGTTGATAAAATTGGAATAAAAAAGTTAAGAGAGGTATGGCAATTAGGATGCTCAATAATATCTTCATCATCCTGCTCAGTTTCTTCTGCAGACAATAAAGTTAAAGCTTGCTGCTCTGCGCGTAAATCCGCTTTTTTCATTGGTCCCCAAGAAACATTGGAGAAAATATAAAATAATACTGAAGCTAGAGAAAACCACGCCATGATATTAAATACCATTGAGCCAGCTAAAATTTCAAATGGCTCTCCAGTAATTAAACCTTTAGATATTTGTACACCAATAACACCCATCATCGCCGCTCCCCAGCCGTTAATCATGGCTGATGAACAAACTGATACGCAGGAAGTTTGTACAATATAGGACATTTTTTCTGGCGAAACACCGTACTTCTTCGCTAATGTTTTTGTTGATGCTCCAGCAATTAATTGGTTAATCGAGCTTTCAATAAAAATTAATGACGTAATAATCATCGCCATTAATTGAACAGCTTTTTTATTTTTAATTAACTTTGTTTTATTTGTTAATAATTTAACCAATGAGCGCACACCGCCAGTAACAACGACTAGCCGCATAATACCGCCAATCATTACCATAAATAAAATTGTTTTTGTATTTCCCGGTGATGCAAACGTATTAATAATACCATCGAGTGTTCCGTTTATACCCAATAGTATATTGTGATCATATATAACGGTAAAACCAACTAGTATCCCCAGCAATAATGATAATATAACTTGTCGTGTAAAAATGGCTAAAAGTATCGTCACCATTGGCGTGACAATGGTCCAAATTCCATAATCATTCATTAGATGCTCTCTTATTATATTTTATTTTGATTTTAATAAATTAAGATAGTGCGTTTTCTAAATCATTTAATAAGTCAGTGATATCTTCAATACCTACAGATAAACGTAATGTGGTGTCATATACATGGATACTTTCCCTTTCTTCTTTTGTCATCGACCCATGTGACATCGTGGCAGAATGGTTTACCATGCTTTCAACACCACCCAATGATTCGGCTAATACAAAGTAATTAACTTTAGATAAAAACGTTTTAGTATCTTCAATATTCCCTTTTAATTTAATTGTCACAACTGCTCCACCTGTACGCATTTGCTTTTTACATAATTCATATTGTGGATGTGAAGCTAATTCTGGGTAATAAACCTGTTCCACTTTCGGGTGCGTAGATAAATAGTTAGCCACTTGCGCTGCATTGCTGCATTGTGCCGCCATACGTAACGCTAATGTTTTTAATCCACGTAAAGCAAGGTAGGCGTCAAAAGGAGAAGCAATTGCTCCTAAAGTCGTTTTTAGAAAATCAAGGCGGCTGGCTAAGTCTTCTCTTTGGGTGATCACAGCACCACCAATTAAATCGGAATGACCGCCAATATATTTACTTGCCGATAACATCACTAAATCAGCACCTAATTCTAACGGCTTTTGGTTCCAAGCTGTTGCAAATGTATTATCAACACAAGTTAAAATATTATGTTTTTTTGCAAGTGAACAAATCGCATTGATGTCAACTAACTCTAATAATGGATTAGTTGGGCTTTCAATCCAAATTAAGCGTGTGTTGTCTTTTATTTTTGTTTTAACTTCATCAAGGTTATTCAAATCTACATAATCTATTTGATGACCGCTATTAATGGTTGAAACTCGTTCAAATAACCGAAATGTTCCACCATAAACACCTTTCATCGCAATAATATGGGAGTCTTTTGGTAATAAATTTAAGACTAAACTTGAAGCAGCCACACCGGATGCGGTTGCTGTTGCATAGCTTCCACCTTCAATTTCTGCTAATAAGGTTTCATATGCATAACGCGTTGGGTTGCTGCAACGTGAGTAACAATATTCACCATGCTCTGTTAAACTTTGCTGAACAAAAGTACTGGCTGTTGTTATAGCAGGGAAAATAGCATGATTAACAGTATCTTGCTGCTTTCCACCATGAATTAAAATTGTAGCAATATTCTTAGTCATAATCTAAAACCCAATATAGTAAAATAAAAGTGATATCTTTATATTTGTTGCTAAAAAGAATATGCCATAGGGAAATAGAAAATTTTTTCTAAAAATTGGTGTCTTTATTCAAATTAAGAGAAAAATTTTCTATTAAAGAATTAATTTCCTTTTAATTCATAATGTTGATGCGTTCCCCATAAATGAGCGAGCCGTCACAATATTATTATTTTATTTATCTTCCACAACCAAGCAATCTACAAAAAACGCATAACCCACTAAAACAAAACAATAAATGTTTTATTAAAGTTAAATATATCATCAGCCAATGTAATTATTTAGTAGGTATTTTGTCGTTAATTTAACATAAACCCTAGTATTCATACCTATTTTTTCTCTTCTCATACTGCATAATAGACATATAAGAGAAAGTTATTCTCTTGCACCTTATTTCTTGTAATGAGCTATATCACTTAAAAGCGAGAAGAAGTCGATTAATAAAAATACAAATCAACACGTAAAAGAATGATTATCAAGCAATAAGGGCTATTTATAAGATAAGGAAAACACAGAGACTAAATTTAACTGAGTTATTTTTAATTTAATTACCCCAATTTTTTTGTTCAAAAAAAGCACAGTAAACTATTACAAACTATGATAAATAAAATGCTATCGCTATTTAAATTATTAGAAAAACGCATGACCACTATATATTTTATAAATTATTCTAATCACTTTTTCTTAAAGAATCTCAATTTAGCCTAGTGCAGAACTATTCATTATAAATTCAAATTTGCTCGAACGAATTCAGTAATGTATTCCATATTACATATCTTCGTAAAATTACTCTCTATATAGGTTTAATTTTTTAGTGAAGAATCATCTTGTATACAAATTATTTATTATGATACAGTCAAAAAATGCCTATGATTCAAGCATCAAGCATCGATATTTGTTATATCCTTAACTGTGGTATAACTCGCTTGAGCATAAAAGATTGAGGCATTAGTTTTCCACAATACAAACGGTGAGAATCAAAAAAAAACACAATTGTTATTAGTAAATTTGAATTTTATCTTTTGTTTTTATCCTTAATAAAAGCCACGTTTTATTTAGCGAAAATCTGAATTATATAAATTTAACTTAATATAAACTCTGTTTTTATATTACCTAAAATTAAATTTACCACAATAAAAACAACTTAATTTTGTAGTAGAGACAATATAAGGAAACAATTATGAATAATAACTTTTCAGTGCATGAAGCCAGTATGCTTGCGCTACTTAAACAAGTAGTCAATATTGAATCAGGTTCTTATGACAAAGAAGGTGTAGATAACCACGCTGCTGTCTGGTGTGAAAAATATCGCGAAATGGGGTTCGACGTCGAAATCATTGAAAATGAATCACTCGGCAATAATTATCGAATTTATCACCCATCAACAAAGGCTGATATATTAATTTTATTGCATTTAGATACCGTTTTTCCTAAAGGTACCGTTGCTGAACGTCCTTTTAGCATTGAAGGTGACCGCGCTTATGGCCCTGGTGTAATTGATATGAAAGGCAGTCATGTCATGGTATATCAAGTCATGAAGCAACTTCATGATAATCAAGACATTCGCTACAAAAATATTGAGATTCTCCTCAATTGTGATGAAGAAATCGGTTCTATTTCATCTCGCGGTATCATCGAACAATGTGCCTTAGGAAAACGCTACGCACTTGTGATGGAGCCTGCGCGTGCTAATGGCGCGATAGTGAGTGCTCGCCGTGGTGTTGGGACTTATGTGTTAAATATTGAAGGGAAAGCCTCACATTCAGGTATCGCACCTGAAGCAGGTATCAGTGCAATTCAGGAACTATCATATAAAATTCAAAGCCTACACGCACTCTCTGCTCATGATAAAGGCCTATCCGTTAACGTTGGTCTAATTTCTGGCGGAACCTCCGTTAATACTATCGCACCGAATGCCAGAGCAGAAATCGATGTTCGTATCTCGTCTGAAGAACAGGGTATTGAAATCGATAAAAAAGTCAGGGAAGTGTGTAGTACACCAGTATTAGACGGTATCAAACTCACCTTAACCGGCGGAATTAATCGCCCACCTATGGCTAAAACGGATGAAAGCACCGTTCTTATCAACATCATTAAAGAAGAAGCAGCCCAACTAAACATTGATTTACTCGATGTTTCCACTGGCGGCGGCTCTGATGCCTCTTTTACTGCGGGTGTCGGGACTGCCACTGTCGATGGGTTAGGCCCGATTGGTGGTTACCAGCACAGTGATAAAGAATATTTAGAAATACCGTCACTTACAGAGCGCGCTCAACTATTTTTCAATATATTACAACGTATTACACAATAAAAAATAATCCAATAGGAAACTCTATGACAACGATGTCAACAAACACAACAACACCACCTAAAAAACGTTCTGAAGGCTTAAACCCTTATGTGCTTTTGTTTTTTATCTTAGTATTGGCAGGCATTGCGACGTGGATCGTTCCTGCGGGGCAATATGCATCAGAAACAAAAGTCATCACCATGGTAAAAGATGGTATAGAAACAAAAGTATCTAGTTCTTATACCATTCCCGGTAGTTATGAGCGCTTACCTGAACAACACGGTATTTTGCCAGGGCAAATTTTCACCTCAATTGCCGATGGTCTAATCAAAGCTGCTCCTATTATCTTTTTGATCATTTTCACTGGAGGAGCATTACATCTTCTCGAAGAAACTGGGGCTATCAAAAAAGTACTCAATAATATCTCGCGCAGTAAAAGACTTAATGACTTTTTACTAATCAGTATATTCTTTGTTGTTTTTTCTATTTTAGGAACAACTGGAATTGTCGTTAACTCAATTATTGCATTTGTTCCTATCGGCCTTTTAGTTGCTAAATCCGTGGGAATGGACGATAAATTTGGTGCCGCTTTAGTCTATGTCGCCGCTTATTCGGGCTTTAACGCCTCAATCATGGCACCAATGACGGTTGGCCTATCTCAAGGTTTAGCCGATGTCCCGTTGTTATCCGGTCTCGGTTTTAGAATGGCAATTTATATTGCATTTGTTATCGCAGGTATTTTATTTTTAACGATTTATACCAAAAAATGCCGTAACAAAGGTATGGTTCGACCTGATATTGAAATTAACACTGACGAACACCAAACCTCTAAAATTTCAGCTTTGCATGTCATTACCCTTTCCTATAGCGCATTCTGCTTAATCGGATTTATTTTCGGTGCCGTTGAGTGGGGCTGGGGAGAAAAAGAGATGATGGCAATGTTTATTATCTTAGGCGTTGGCGTGGGTATTTTAAACCGTATGTCGCCTAATACCATTGCAACAGGTTTCTTAAAAGGTTGTGCAGGAATGGTAGGCGGCGCGTTTATCGTTGGTATGGCTCGTGCCATTGCTATCGTATTATCTGATGGGATGATTTTGGATACCATCGTTAATGCCATTATTTCAATGATGGACGGTTTACCGAAGACTTTATCCGCCCTTTCCATGTTCGCAACCGCAGCAATTATGCACTTCTTTATTTCATCAGGTTCTGGTGAAGCGGCAGTGCTCGTCCCTATTTTCACGCCAATGGGCGATTTATTAGAAATCACTCGCCAAACGACAGTGCAAACTGTATTACTTGGAGAAGGTGTTGTTAACTGTATTAACCCAACATCTGGAATTTTAATGGCTGTGCTTGCAACGGCAAAAATTCCTTATACACAATGGGTGAGATTTATTTGGCCATTAGTCTTCACATGGATAGCCATTTCTATTGTCGCTCTAATATATGCAGTAATGACAAATTTAGGTCCTATCTAAGACATCAATATTGAATAACCCATCTTTTTAGCACCACTTTTAAGTGGTGCTAAAGGTTGTTGATACAAAACAAAGTAAAAACGTGTTTTTCCCGCCTCGTGTTATCAACCGCTGTTGCAAATTTTCCATTTCATCACTTCCTGGTGATTTAATTTTGAACTATATCAGTGATAGGCAGGTTCTACATTAATAACGAATTAAAAACAGACAGAATAAGGTAGGAATAGTATTATTAGCGCCATTATGCCTTTTATTCTATTTGAGATTGTATTGTGACTTCATTTGCTGACCTAAATGCGCTTTCTGCGGAACAACTCGCTAACTTGCAAGAGTTAGGCTACCTCAACATGACGCAGATCCAAGCTGCCGCTCTTCCTCCGATCCTTGCGGGTAAAGACGTTCGAGCACAAGCTAAAACTGGCAGCGGCAAAACTGCTGCTTTTGGTCTGGGCTTATTACAACATATTGATGCCAAGTTATTTAAAACTCAGTCATTAGTTTTATGCCCAACTCGCGAACTGGCAGATCAAGTCGCCAATGAATTGCGTCGTTTAGCTCGCGCTATTCCTAATATCAAAATTTTAACGCTCTGCGGTGGTGTCCCTTTTAGCGTACAACGCGACTCCCTTGCTCATGCAGCACATATCATTGTTGCTACACCGGGGCGCTTACTTGATCATCTAAATCGTGAAACCGTTCAACTTGATGCCTTGCAAACATTGGTTTTAGACGAAGCAGACCGAATGCTCGATATGGGCTTTATGCCAGATATTGAAACCATCATTGACTACGCACCAATTAATAGGCAAACATTATTATTTTCAGCTACTTGGCCAGATGAAATTGCACGAATTAGCCAGCAAATTCAAAATAATCCACAAGCCATTGAAATCAATAGCGTTGATGAGCTTCCCGCAGTTGAGCAGCAATTTTATGAAGTTGCTCGTCACGAAAAAATTACATTATTACAAAAGCTCTTGAGCCGTGAACAACCCGCTTCTTGTGTCGTTTTCTGTAATACTAAAAAAGATTGCCAAGCTGTTTATGATGCCTTAACTGCAAGCAAACAAAGTGTCCTAGTGCTTCATGGTGATATGGAACAGCGTGAGCGTGACCAAACTCTTGTGCGTTTTGCTAATGGAAGTAGCCGTGTATTAGTGGCTACGGATGTCGCATCCCGCGGGTTAGATATTAAAGCCCTCGAAATGGTAATTAACTATGAATTATCATGGGATCCTGAAGTGCATGTTCACCGCATCGGTCGAACTGCACGTGCCGGTGAAAGCGGTTTAGCAATTAGTTTATGTGCACCAGAAGAAGCTCAACGAGCCAATGCTCTAGAAGAAATGTTAAACATGAAGCTTAATTGGCAAGCCGAACCGACAGGTTTACGAGTCACTCCATTAGAAGCGACGATGGTGACCTTATGCCTTGATGGCGGTAAAAAAGCCAAAATACGTCCCGGCGACATTTTAGGTGCCTTGACCGGAGAAGTTGGCCTCAATGGCGACGATATTGGCAAGATTGTGATCCACCCGACCCATGCCTATGTGGCGCTCAAACGCGAGGTTGCCGAACATGCTCGCAAGCATTTACAGCAAGGGAAAATTAAAGGGAAATCCGTTAAGGCTAGGTTATTAAAATAATATGTGTGATTCGTGTTTCCTTCCGCACAGCGTTAGCACGCAAGGAAACACGATAATTTCATTACTTTTCTTATGATGTGGCGTTATTCTCTTGCGGCAAAGCAGATTTAGGCAATCCAAAAATCTTATCAAATGCCCAATTAAAAAAGAAAGTATAAATTGGGATAAAAATAATTAAGGCGAAATCGAGTATTAACGCCTGTAAAAGACTAATTGATAACCACCACGCAATTAAAGGAATTAAAAAAATCACTAACGTTAATTGGAATAATATGGCGTGTACGAACCGGCGCCTAAAGGTTCTAATGCGTGATTTTTGTTTTGATTCCCAATACTCAAATGCGGTATTAAAAATAAAGTTCCAGCTCACTGCAATAGTTGTTATGACTAAAGCTAATGGACCTGTTGTTTCTGCTGAATTACCCGAAAGAAAAGCCAATGCTAAAGCTGAAATTAGCCAGCCAATAACCTCATAAGCCGTTACAAAAATAATTTTACGTTTAATCCCCTGCATTTTCCCACCTCCAAAAATATCATTATCAACAAGGTGGTAAAATAAATATAATTCAATGATAATAAAAGTCAGCTTCTATCAATTTTATTGACAGGTCAATGATGCCATTTAATAGCGATAACCTAACGATTTTTCTCACCGTGTTAGATAAAGGCTCATTTTCTGCGGCAGCTAGGACATTAAAACGTGTGCCATCAGCGGTCAGTATGGCAGTCGCTAATCTAGAAGCTGAACTGGGATTTGAACTATTTGATAGGCACACTAGAGAGCCTAAACCCACTGAAAAAGCACTGTCATTAGCCCCCTATGCACGACATATTGTGGCTAATTTATCGCAGCTCAATACTTTTTCTCTTGAATTGACCCAAGGCGTTGAAAGCACTCTGACTATTGGTATTGCGGCAGGTATTAATGCCAATTTACTCTTTGACGCTCTACATATTTTAAGCCAGCGTTACCCTTTACTGCATATTGAGCTGATTACCGCGCCTCAAGATGATCTTTTACCCTTATTACATGAACAACAAATTCATCTCGCAATCGTCTTTGGTGGTTTAAATGTTAATTCCCAAGAGCAATTTCATTACATTGGCGAAGAATCAATTATTGCCACCATTTCGGCTAAACATCCCTCTTTGCAAAATAAAACGTCGCTCTATATCGAAGACCTTGTTGAAAGCCGCCAAATAATTATTGCGAGTCGTCAGCGTGAATTGAGTGATATCCGTATTCTAGTTTCTAGTAATTATTGGAAAACAGACAGTTTTTCTTTGGCTCTCGGTTTAGTCGAGAGTGGTATGGGATGGGGAAATTTTCCTTTATCACTTATTAAAGATAAATTGCACGATGGCTCACTAAAGCCCCTTGAATTTAAAAATACCCCAAATGGCTTCAAGCTGCCTATTCACGCAGTATGTTTGCAAGGTCATGCGCTTAAACGTGGCGCACAAGAATGTATTGAGTTGCTGAAAAATAAGGTAATTTAGACCTTCAGTTATCTATTTTCCCTATTTTTAATTCCATAAATTAAATTATTTTTGAACACATTAATTCTTTTAAATTATCAACGAAAACGTTTGCTTTTTATTTTGATGGCTATAAAATGCGTCGGATTTTTTTGGCCTGAAAAAAATAACTGGAGACAATCGTGCCTGACGATAAAAATTATAGCCATGGCCCCGTGCCCATATCTGCGCGGAAAGGCGGACTAGCATTAACCTTTGTGATGCTAGGTTTAACGTTCTTTTCCGCCAGTATGTGGACCGGAGGCGCTCTCGGTACCGGTCTTGATTTTCATGATTTCTTCCTCGCAGTTCTTATCGGTAATCTTCTTCTTGGTGTCTACACCGCATTTCTTGGTTTTATTGGTTCTAAAACAGGCTTAACTACTCACCTTCTTGCTCGTTATTCCTTTGGTATTAAAGGCTCATGGCTCCCCTCATTCCTATTAGGTGGCACACAAGTCGGCTGGTTTGGCGTCGGTGTTGCGATGTTTGCCATTCCCGTTGGCAAAGCCACGGGTTGGGATATCAACTGGTTGATTGGTATTTCAGGGGTCTTAATGACCGTTACGGTCTTTTTTGGCATTTCTGCTCTGACTATACTGTCAATCGTTGCAGTTCCTGCCATTGCGATACTCGGCAGTTATTCCGTCTACCTTGCTATCACTGATATGGGTGGAATGAGTGCATTGCAGGCTGTCGTTCCCGCGAAACCTATCGATTTTAACCTTGCCTTAGCCATGGTAGTGGGGTCTTTTGTGAGTGCAGGAACATTAACCGCTGATTTTGTGCGTTTCGGACGAAAACCTAAGATTGCGGTGCTTGTCGCCATTATTGCTTTTTTCCTTGGTAATTCATTGATGTTTATCTTTGGAGCCGCTGGCGCGGCATCATTAGGTATGGCAGACATCTCTGATGTGATGATTGCCCAAGGTTTATTATTACCCGCAATTATTGTTTTAGGCTTAAACATTTGGACAACTAATGATAACGCCCTATATGCGTCAGGTTTAGGGTTTGCCAATATCACCGGGTTATCCAGCAAAACCTTATCCATTGTCAATGGACTGGTCGGAACACTATGTGCGCTGTGGTTATATAATAATTTTGTTGGCTGGCTAACATTCTTATCCGCGGCGATTCCCCCAATTGGCGGAATTATTATCGCAGACTACCTCATGTACCGTCACCGCTATGAAACCTTTGACCGCAGTAAAATGCGTGATGTCAACATCAGTGCATTAATCGCCGTTGCCGCTGGGGTTATCGCAGGTAACTGGTTACCAGGCATTGTTCCTGTCAATGCCGTACTGGGTGGTGCATTATGTTACGCTATCCTTAACCCATTATTAAATCGCCGCCATACTACTGATTCGGAGATGACCCGTGCTTAACCAAACTATCAAACATATCCATAATGTCCGTTTACCTGAACGTGATGGCCTGTGGCGTATCGATATCGACAATCAAAAAATTCAAGCCATTCTTCCACAACCTCAAGGTGAAGTATTACCAGACAGCGTAGATGGTGAAGGTGGATTAGTTACGGCTCCCTTCGTTGAGCCACATATTCACTTGGATACCACTCAAACCGCAGGGCAACCAAGCTGGAACCAATCAGGAACACTCTTTGAAGGCATCGAACGTTGGGCAGAGCGTAAAGCGATGCTCACCCACGATGATGTTAAAAACCGAGCGTGGCAAACCCTTAAATGGCAAATTGCCAATGGTATTCAACATGTTCGTACTCATGTGGATGTGTCAGATCCGACATTAACCGCACTGAAAGCGATGTTAGAGGTAAAACAAGAAATCGCACCTTGGGTTGATGTGCAAATTGTAGCTTTCCCGCAAGAAGGTATTTTGTCTTATCCAAATGGCGAAGCCCTGTTAGAGGAAGCGTTACGCCTCGGAGCCGACGTCGTTGGTGCTATTCCACATTTTGAATTTACTCGTGAGTATGGCGTGGAATCACTCCATAAAACATTCGCTTTAGCACAAAAGTATGACCGCTTGATTGATGTCCACTGTGATGAAATTGATGATGAGCAATCTCGTTTTGTTGAAACCGTCGCAGCGTTAGCGCATGCACAAGGGATGGGTTCTCGCGTCACGGCAAGCCATACCACCGCGATGCATTCATACAATGGCGCTTATACTTCCCGTTTATTCCGCTTGCTAAAAATGTCTGGAATTAACTTTGTCGCTAACCCGTTAGTGAACATTCACTTACAAGGCCGCTTTGATACCTATCCTAAACGTCGAGGCATTACCCGTGTTAAAGAGATGCTCGCTGCAGATATTAATGTCTGTTTCGGTCACGACGATGTATTTGACCCATGGTACCCATTAGGTACCGCCAATATGCTGCAAGTACTGCATATGGGGTTACATGTTTGCCAATTAATGGGTTACCAGCAAATCAATGATGGGCTGAAACTGATTAGTGAATACAGCGCACGTACATTGAACTTGCAAGATTATGGTGTGAGTGAAGGAAACCGAGCTAGCTTATTGATTTTACCTGCAGAAAATGGCTTCGATGCTGTGCGTCGTCAAGTTCCTGTGCGTTATTCTATTCGTGATGGCCAAGTGATCGCCAATACCCAACCTGCGGTAACACAAATTCATTTAGAACAAACAGAAACAATCCGTTATGGATATTCTCCAAAAATCTAATCATTGAATTTTTATTCTTAAATGGCTCTCCATAATCATAGGTGAGCCATTTGCCTACGCCCCATCATTAATTTCAATAAAACCAGCCCAAAAAACCAATCTTAATCAGATAAAAAGTAACAAATAACGTATTTTTTCACACAAATGTCATTTCTATATACTAGACTTACTCCAATACTCATTGAAGAGCTTGAAAAGCTTTGATAAGCAAATAATTGTCTTATAAGAACTCTTTTTTTGGTTATAAGTGCCATTTCTAAGTGTTAAGTGCAATTTCTATTGAAATTCAATGTGAACGTTTTATATTTTTTATAGAGTTATCTGAAACTGGATTTGAGCTTTATTTATAGCAACAATAACGCTAATACACTGACTGTCGTGCAGCGGTGGTCAATATTCCTGTTTTGCTGTACCACGAATACGTCACAAATAAAGTTCTCTGAATCCCACTTTGATAAAAATTGGAGATCAGATGAGTACTGAACAAGTCGTTAACCAAAAAACCACTATCGACTCTTGGCAACGCATTGCTACTGAATTATTGAGTGAAGCTGGCATTAAAATTAATGGCTCCCGCCCTTTCGATATCCAGGTACACAACCACCATTTCTTTAAACGAGTGCTACAACATGGCTCAATAGGATTAGGTGAAAGTTATATGGATGGTTGGTGGGATTGCGAGCGTTTAGATATATTTTTCCAATATGTCTTACGCCATAAACTCGATAAAAAAATACCTCATAATTTCAGTGATACATTGAAAATTGCTGTCGCACGTGTACGCAATTTGCAAACCCTAAAACGTGCTCGAATTGTTGGAGAAGAGCATTACGACCTCGGAAATGACTTATTTTCTCTGATGCTCGACCCTTATATGCAATATTCTTGTGGCTACTGGAAAGGTTTAGAAGCGGTTCCTGAAAACCTTCCTCTCGCGCAAGAACAAAAATTAAATTTAATCTGCGAAAAACTGCAATTAAAACCCGGTATGCGATTACTTGATATCGGCTGTGGATGGGGTGGGCTCGCTGCTTATTCAGCAAAAAATTTTGGGGTTTCTGTTACAGGAGTCACTATTTCCGCTGAACAACAAAAATATGCTCAAGCTCGCTGCGCAGGCTTAGATGTTGATATTAAATTAGAAGATTATCGGAATCTCAACGACCAATTTGACCGTATTGTTTCTGTCGGTATGTTTGAGCATGTCGGCCCTAAAAATTATGCGACTTACTTTGATGTTATTCAACGCAACCTAAAAGCTAACGGTTTGTTTTTACTTCACACCATTGGTTCTAATCAAAATAAAGTGAATGTTGACCCATGGACTAATAAATATATTTTTCCAAATGGCTGCCTACCTTCTGTGCAAAATATTGGTGAAGCCAGCGAAGGCAAACTGGTCATGGAGGATTGGCATAATTTTGGTGCTGATTATGACCATACACTCATGGCATGGTATTCCCGCTTTCAAGCCGCTTGGCCTGAGCTCGAACATAATTATACACCTCGTTTCAAACGCATGTTTTCTTATTATTTAAATGCTTGTGCTGGTGCATTTAGAGCTCGAGATATCCAATTATGGCAAATACTGTGGAGCCCACAAGGTGTGAGCGGTGGCCTGCGTGTTGCGCGCTAAATCTTAGCCCTGAACATGGTCTTCAACAGATAAAAAGCAGCTAAATGAACCTTACTGGCTATTTGAAAAATCAATGCGCTCTATTCAACCATTGCTCAATAGCCTGTAAGCCTTGCTGTATATCCTTTTTCAGTTGAGTATCCGCCATTGGCTGCTGCTCTAATAATACACAGCTTTGTACTGCACTTTGCATTCCCAAACTAGCGCAACTACTTTTTAACTGGTGAGCAAGGCGTTTTATTTGTTCTGTGTTATTTTCTGCTCGTGCGATATCAATTTGGCCGATTAACGGTAAAGAATGTTGTTTAAAAATACTCACCCATTCACGAATTTTTGAGAGCCCCATTAATTCAGCATCACTAATAAGCTGTTGCAAATCTACAAATTTTTCCTGAACACTAGAATCGGACAACGGATACTCACCGCCTGAAATATATTTAACGATTAACTGGTTTAACCTATCTCTTGGTACTGGTTTTTGAATGATGCCGCGAAAAACTTGACTCGTCCGTTGGCGCAATGTTTCATCAATCACATGCGCACTAAAACCAATCAAAACCAATGTAGGATAGGCTTTCGCTATTTGTTTAGCTAAGGTGATTCCATCGATATCAGGTAAACCAAAATCCACTAACGCCGCTGTAAATTGTTGCCCAGTTTGTAGAGCTGCTAATGCTTCGGCCGCAGAACCAACGGTGTTTACCTGTGCCCCACTTCGGGTTAACATTTCTCCACTGATTTTCTGAGTCAATGGGTTGTCTTCTATGAGTAATAAATGTACACCTCGCATGTCTAATGGCAGATCAGCCGATTTACTAACTGGATGCGAGGCGATACATAGCGGCAGTGTTAAACGAAAACAGCTCCCACTCCCTAACTGACTACTAACCGTCAATTCACCGCCCATCGCTTGTGCTAAACTTGCACTAATTGTCAGCCCAAGTCCTGTTCCACCCCGCTGGCTATCGACTTGCACAAATGGCTTAAAAATATCAGTAAATCGCGAGTTATCAATGCCACATCCGGTGTCTTCCACTTCAATAAACCAATATTTACCATAACGGCAACTACGTAAAGTAATTTGCCCCTGCTGAGTGAAACGCAATGCATTACTGAGTAAATTGGTGATAATTTGCCGGATCCGGAGTGGGTCCCCTTGTAAGGCAGTAGGTAAATCATCTGCAATATCAGCAACTAACTGAATAGCATGGTTTTTATTACTAGCATTCATTAGATACAAGGTACTTTCCAATAATGGCTTGGGCTCAAAAGGCTCCTCATTGATCGAAACATTTTGTCCCCCAGCTTCAATAGCAGAGTAATCTAAAATGTCATTCAAAATAGCCAATAAGGATTCACCTGAATCCGTAATTGCATATAAATCATCATGATATTGATTAAGCGTTTTATTTTCTAATAACAGTTGTGCTGTCCCCAAAATTCCATAAAGTGGTGTGCGAATTTCATGGCTCATTGCCGCCAAAAATGCCGATTTCGCCTGATTGGCTTTTTCTGCTTCAGCGCGAGCTTTGCGGTGCTCAACAACCATCACACGCAGTTCTGCCGTTCTCACTTTGACTTGGTCCGCTAGCTGTTCGCGTTGATTATTTAAGGCATGTACACTCGCACGAAATGCATCCATTAAACGGCCAATCGTATCTAGCTCTTTCACTCCTGCGGTTTCAGGAAATGCAGAGTCAATATCGCCCTCAAGCAAGCGTTGAAGCGCTTGGGTTTGCTGTGCCAGCGGCTTTGTTACTAAGCGGTAAACCACTCGCCAAAGAATCAAAATCAATGAGAGTAATGAGACAATACTTAATGCTAGCAACCAATTTTGCCCCCGTTCACTGGCTTGTTTAAGTTGCCCCAATGCGGTTTGGTTACGAAGTTCAATGATGTCAACTAATTGCGCCACTTCACTACTAAAACGTGCAAATTGGTCAATATTATTTTGCGATAAAATCTGTAAACGAGTTGTGATGTCGTTATCTTGGCGATACAACGCAATTAACTCGGTATAGCGCTTAACACTATCTAATGCATTTTCTACTTGGCCTCTCACGGCGGGATCTTCAATGTATTTTTGCCGACGTTGTAAGATTTTGACTGCAGAATTCAGTTGATTTTCTAATTCTGCCATATTACGATTGGGTTGATTTGAACCTAAATTAAGTACCATCTGCTGTACTCGCATAGCACTTAATCGCAACTCATTCATTTGGCTAGCATATTCAAGATCAATATCAATAAGTTGATCAAGAGCTTGTTGAGCTTGTTCCCCTTGTTTTCGCTCGATTAGGTCATAAATACTCACCTGCGTTGCACCAGCGGAGGTCGCTGCATTATTGGCTTGGCCATGCGCTTTTTGGGCGATATCACCCGCCGCAGCGATGATATGTTGCCTTAACTGTTGTTGCTCAGTGCGCAGTTTTAACCGCTGGCCAACTAATTCACCTTGTTGGCTTAATGATTGAGCGATTTCTTTTTCTTGTTGTTCTATATCTTGTGTGTTGAAGCCTTGTTCCCGTAATGTTTTCAGCAAATTAGTGATTTTAAGGCTTTGTGCCGTTAACATCCGTCCTTGCGCTAACCAAATACTTTCGCTATCTGCATTGGTGAGATTCTGCGCAGAAAATAGCTCCCAAGCACTCGCTTCACTCAGTTGCCTTGCCATATTCATGGTTGGAATCAGTGCCTCGGTATTGGCCTGTTCAACTTGGCTAACAAAACGTAAGTTGTACCACCCCACAAGGGTGCTGATAAAGGTCAATGCTGCCATCAGCGCAAAGCCCATCCACAATCGTCTAGTTAGTGATAAATTCACGGTTTAGTTAGCCTAAAAATTAAAATGGTTGAGTTAACTGCAAGAAAGCATTTAGGATAAAGGTTTCTGATTTGTGAGGCTATCATGCGTGTATTGATTTTACTACTGTTCACATTTCACTCATTACTGAGCCTAGCAATGGCGCAGAATAGTTCACTCATTCAGTGGCGTGATACACTACACTTTACCTCTCAACCACATAATCCTATTACCGCTACAAAAACATGGAAATTGTGTGCGCTTTATCCTAGCTTAAAAGATTCTTATTGGTTATCAATTAATTATGGCATGCAAAAAGCAGCAAAACGCTATGGTGTTGACCTAAACGTATTAGAAGCTGGCGGATATAACCAGCTAGCAACCCAGCAAAAGCAAATTACGCAGTGCCAACAGTGGGGAGCAGATGCCATTTTATTGGGCAGTAGCACCACAGCCTTTCCAAACCTTAGCCAACTGGTAGGAAATACCCCCATCATTGAAGTCATCAACGCGACACACGACAAAACAGTCAAAACCCGTGTAGGCGTACCTTGGTTTCAAATGGGCTATCAACCGGGACGTTATTTAGTGCAATGGAGCCAAGGTAAACCATTGAAAGTTTTACTTATGCCTGGGCCATTAAATGCTGGCGGTAGCCATGAAATGGAACAAGGCTTCAGAGAGGCTATTGCAGGTAGCCATGTACAAATTGTGGATGTCGCACAAGGGGATAACGACATTGAAGTTCAACGCAATTTATTACATGAAATGCTAGAGCGTAACCCGGATATTGATGTCGTCGTTGGCACAGCTATTGCCGCTGAAGCCGCAATGGGTGAAGGCCGTAACTTAACGAAGCCATTGAATATTGTTTCTTTTTACCTATCTCATCAAGTCTATCGAGGCTTAAAAAGAGGCCGAATAATTATGGCAGCTAGCGACCAAATGGTTTGGCAAGGTGAGCTAGTCATTGAACAAGCCATCAAAGTATTACAAAAGCAGCCAGTTCCAAACAATATAAGCCCGCCAATTTTAGTGCTTACTCAACAAAATGCAGATAGTGAACACTTACGTAATTCATTATCTCCAGGAGGATTTAGACCCGTATATCAGTATACATCGGCGGCTAAAAAATAACCTTCACCATGCTGCGTCACTAATAAATCAGCATTAATCTTATGGCGTAAACGGCGAATAAGTACATCTACCGTGCGTAAATCAGGGTGATCAACTCGACGAGCAGATAACATACGTAAAAGACGTTCTCGGGTTAGAATCTCCCGTGGGTTCGTCACAAAAGCCACTAGCATTTCATATTCAGCACGAGTGAGTTTGATTGCTTGATGCTCAAATTCGAGCGTATGCATCGAAACATTTAGGCAATAGCCAGCGAACTGATAGCAATTATCTTGAGAAACAACCTGGGTTTGTGAAGGTTTAGCAAGGTCAATTCGCCAAAGTAAATTTTTGACACGAACAACGAGCTCCCTGAGTTCCAAAGGTTTAGTAACGTAATCATCCGCTCCCATTTCTAAACCCACAATACGGTCAATTTGGTCACAGCGGCCTGTGACTAAAATAATTCCCACTGTAAAACGCTCACGTAACGCCCTCGTTAACATTAACCCATTTTCATCCGGTAAGTTAATATCCAACAGAATCAAGTCAACTGCTTGCTGATCCATAATTTCGCGTAAACCAGCACCATTCCCCGTCACAGAAACACGATATCCTTCTTGCTCAAAGTAAGCCTGTAAACGCGCCTGAGTAACGGGTTCGTCTTCAACAACCACAATATGATGTGATGTCATTGATATACTCTCTTCTGTTCATATCTGTTCATATTTATCCATATCTTGCCGTAAGCTGTTCATCCTGACTAGTACCGCTATTCATATTAACTCAATAAGATCGCCTGTATTAAACCATATAATTACAGGGGCTATTATGCGGAAACTCTGGAGAGCGTTGCGAAAACCAAGTGCTCGTTGGTCAATGCTTACGTTAATCGTTGTCGGGATTGCAGTGGGCGTTGCGTTAATCGTTATACCCCATGTTGGGATGAAAGTGACTAGCACCACTGAGTTTTGTGTCAGTTGCCATAGCATGGAACCCGTTTACGAAGAATATAAGCAATCCGTGCATTTCCAAAATGCCTCTGGAGTACGTGCAGAATGCCATGACTGCCATATTCCCTCCGACCTTCCAGGCATGATTAAACGGAAACTCGAAGCAAGCAATGATATTTATCAAACATTTATTGCTCATTCGATAGATACCCCAGAAAAATTTGAAGCCAAACGCGCCGAACTTGCAGAACGTGAATGGGCTCGTATGAAAGAGAATAATTCAGCCACTTGCCGCTCTTGCCATGATTACGACTCGATGGACCACGCCAAGCAAAATCCAGAAGCGGCTCGCCAAATGCAAATCGCTGCGAAAGAGAATCAATCCTGCATTGACTGCCACAAAGGGATTGCTCACCAATTGCCTGATATGAGCAGTGGTTTTCGTAAACAATTCGATGAGTTGCGCGCGAAGGCAAATAGTGATTCCGATATTCTGTATTCACTTGATATTAAACCTATTTATGCAAATAAAGGGGATAAAGACCCTGCTGGCTCGTTACTTCCTGCCTCAGAGGTGAAAGTCCTAAAACGTGATGGCGATTGGCTACAAGTTGAAATCACTGGGTGGACAGAAACCGATGGTCGCCAACGAGTCCTATCCGAATTCCCTGGTAAACGAATTTTCGTGGCTTCAATACGCGGTGATGTTCAAGAAAATGTGAAAAATTTAGAAAGTACCGTTGTCGCTGCAACCGATACTTCATGGAGCAAATTGCAAGCGACCGCATGGATGCAGCAAGGTGATATGGTTAATGATATCAAACCGATATGGGCTTATGCAGACTCTTTATATAACGGGTCTTGTAATCAATGCCATGGGGCTCCAGATATTGCCCACTTTGATGCTAACGGTTGGATAGGCACATTAAACGGTATGATTGGCTTTACCAGCTTAGATAAGCGAGAAGAGCGTACCTTACTGAAATACTTACAAATGAATGCGTCTGATACCGCAGGATCTTCACACGGTGATAACGGAGTACAGAATGAAAAATAATTCGACTTTTCAAGCTTCTCGTCGACGCTTTTTATTCCAGCTTGGCGGGCTCACAGTTGCGGGAATGTTAGGCCCTTCCCTCTTAACACCACGTAAGGCTAGCGCTGCAACGGCTGGTGAACAAACAACAGTAGTGCAAGAAGGCATTCTGACTGGGTCGCACTGGGGCGCAATTCGCGCTACCGTAGTTGATGGTCGCTTTATCGAAGCCAAGCCCTTTGAACATGATAAATTTCCATCCAAAATGATTGCGGGGTTACCTGACCATGTTCATGGTACCGCCCGTATTCGTTATCCAATGGTACGTGTTGATTGGCTACGTAAACGCCATTTAAGTGATACCTCACAACGAGGTGATAACCGCTTCGTACGTGTTTCTTGGGATGAAGCCCTTGATTTGTTCTATCAAGAATTAGAACGTGTTCAAACAACCTATGGACCAAGTGGATTACTCACTGCAAATGGTTGGCAATCGACAGGGATGCTTCACAACGCTTCAGGTATGTTAGCTCGCGCCATTGCGCTACATGGCAATAGTGTCAGTACTGGCGGAGACTACTCAACAGGTGCTGCACAAGTGATTTTACCTCGAGTTGTGGGGTCGATGGAGGTTTATGAACAACAAACCTCTTGGCCGTTAGTCCTCAAAAATAGTAAAACTATTGTGTTGTGGGGCTCTGACCTGATTAAAAATCAACAAGCTAACTGGTGGTGCCCTGATCATGACGTTTATGAATATTATGAACAACTGAAAGAAAAAGCCGCTAATGGTGAGATAAAAGTCATCAGTATAGACCCGATAGTCACCTCAACGCATGATTACCTTGGGCGTGCCAATGTTCAACATATTGCGATTAATCCGCAAGCGGATGTGCCACTGCAATTAGCCATCGCCCACACGCTTTACAGTGAAGACTTACATGATAAAACCTTCTTAAAAGAATATTGTGTCGGTTTCGAGCAATTTGTTCCCTACTTAATGGGAAAAACGGATGGGCAACCGAAAGATGCACAATGGGCGTCTGAAATTTGTGGTATTGATGCCGACACGATCCAAGCTTTAGCCCGCCAAATGGCAGCAGATCGCACCCAAATCATTGCAGGTTGGTGTGTTCAGCGCATGCAACATGGTGAACAATGGTCGTGGATGGTTGTCGTTTTAGCTGCAATGTTAGGTCAAATTGGCTTACCGGGTGGCGGGTTTGGCTTCGGTTGGCACTATAATGGAGCAGGAACTCCAAGCCGTCAGGGAATTATTTTGAGTGGTTTTTCAGGCTCAACCAAAGTGCCACCTATTCATGATAGCAATGACTACAAAGGCTACAGCAGCACCATTCCTATTGCTCGTTTTATTGATGCGATTTTAGAACCTGGAAAAACGATTAACTGGAATGGTAAAGCGGTTAAATTACCACCACTAAAAATGTGCGTATTTGCCGGAACCAACCCATTCCACCGCCACCAACAAATTAATCGTATTATTGAAGGCTGGCGCAAGCTTGAAACAGTTGTTTCTATCGATAATCAATGGACATCCACTTGCCGCTTTGCCGATATCGTATTACCAGCAACCACGCAATTTGAACGAAATGACCTTGACCAATACGGTAACCACTCAAATCGTGGGATTATTGCGATGAAACAACTGGTTGAACCGCAATTTGAGTCACGCAATGACTTCGATATTTTACGTGACCTATGCCGCCGTTTTGGTCGTGAAGAAGCCTTTACTGAAGGTTTGGACGAAATGGGCTGGCTAAAACGTATTTGGCAAGAAGGCAGCCAGCAGGGGAAAGGCCGTGGTATTCATTTACCCTCCTTCGATGTGTTCTGGGAAAAAGAAGGCTATGTGGAATTTGAACATCCACAAATGTTTGTTCGTCATCAAGCATTTAGAGAAGATCCCGACTTAGAACCGTTAGGAACACCGAGTGGTTTAATTGAAATTTACTCAAAAACTATTGCCGACATGCAATATGATGATTGCCAAGGCCACCCAATGTGGTTCGAAAAAGCGGAACGCTCTCATGGTGGTCCAGGTTCAAAAAAATGGCCACTACATTTGCAATCTGCGCACCCCGATTTTCGTTTACATTCACAACTGTGCGAATCACCTGTCTTACGTCAATATTATTCTGTTAGTGGAAAAGAACCGGTCTTTATTAGTCCTCAAGATGCGAAAGCTAGGGGCATACAAAATGGTGATATCGTTCGCGTTTTCAACGACCGAGGGCAAGTGTTAGCTGGAGCTGTGGTTTCTGATCTATACACAAAAGGTGTTGCTCGTATCCATGAGGGAGCTTGGTATGACCCGACTAAGGGCGGAGAAATCAATGCGCTGTGCAAATACGGAAACCCAAACGTATTGACGCTAGATATTGGAACCTCTCAATTAGCGCAAGCCACCAGTGCACATACAACCTTAGTAGAGATAGAAAAATATACAGGACAAGTGGATAACGTGAATGCATTCGATGGGCCAATTGAAATGGTTGCTCAGTGTGAATATGTCCCTGCATCACAGGTGAATAAATGACAAAAAAAATCACTTTAGCACCAGAACAAATAGCATGTATTTATGCATGGCTAGCACAATTGTTCTCACGTGAACTAGATAGTGCAACATTAGCGCAACTTCAATCTAGCGAAATGATGGATTGGTTTACGACTATCGAACAGGAACCCGTTTTAACTTTGCCAATTCAAGCGGTTAAAACAAAAACCCAAGCGCTAGTAATGCGAAATGATGCTCAACTCGAATTGGCCGCCGACTTCTGTAGCTTATTCTTAATGTCTGATAAGCAATCAGCTTTACCTTACGCCTCAGTTTATCCAAACTGTGAGCAAGGTAATGAACAAATTAAGTACTTATTAGCCGAGGCTGGAATGGATACTAGTGAGGAGTTTAGAGAGCCTTCTGACCATATTTCAATTTTTTTGGAGCTATTAAGTCACTTACATTTTTCATTAAATGAAACCCATTTGGACCAAGAAAAAGTGAGGCAATTGCGCCTAAAAACCTTGTCACTTTTACTGCAATGGCTACCAGTATTTAGCCAAAATTGCCAACGGTATGATGAATACGGTTTTTACGGTGCGTTAAGCCAATTATTATCCGTACTGGTTCAATGGGATGAGCAAACCCAGTAGATGCCATTTAAATAATTTTTATATTATTCAACAAAGGGATATTGATAAACAATGTCCCTTTTAACTTTCAGCTATAAAACCTGAGTTACTGTAAAGAAATAAGTTTTTCACGGCTCAACCCAGTGCTTTTCATAATTATCTCAATACTAATTCCTTGCTCCAAAAGATTCCGTGCAGTTGCTATATTTGCCTCTTCTTTGCCTTTTTTAAATCCCTCTTGCAACCCTTCTTGCCGTCCTTTATCTTGCAATCGTTGAGCAATATTCATGATTGTCTCCTTATGCTTTTCTGTTTGTTCACCTAGAACTTGAATAACTTGTTCAAAATTATGGGAGTCCAAGGCAATAAACAAATAATTGAGGATAGTTATGATGTCGTTATCACTATTGTAATGTTTATTGAGTGCCTTCGCCAAGAGAGGGAGTACTTGTTGGAATTCATCTCGAAGATATTTATGTTTCATCGCTAATTCCATTACTGCTATTTTTCGATGGTTAACGAGTTCATTATCATCAATAACCGTAATATCTACGAGTGGAAACGGTTGGGTGTATAACTCATGTGCAATCTCTGGTAATGGAAAACACGCCGTCCAAAGTTGTGTATATGGATAAGGCGAACGCCCCCCATGGTAAAATAATATAGGCACAACAATGGGTAATGTTGTATTTCCTTGCTGCATATGCTGATTCATTGCTAAAAACGCATAATGCATTAAACGCCACGCCATAAGTTTATCGGGGGTTGATTGGTGTTCAACTAAAAGATAAATATACCCTTCCCCTTGAGAGGTTTGTACTGAATACAATACATCCGATAACCGTGAGCGAAGTTGTTTATCAATAAACGAGGAATTTGTCAGCGATAACGTATTGAAATCACATAATGATTTTATATGTTCCGGTAAATGAATTTCAAAGAAGTCTCGCGCATTTTCAATGTTTGTCATAAATCCTTTAAAAGCCGCATCATGTATTGTTGATGTCGTTTTTTTCTTCATTCAATAATCCTTATTGAAAAGAGCAACGACCACACAATAAAGTAAAAAAACCAGCTTGTCTTTTCGATATAACTACATGATAAAAATCGAATTTTATGAACAAAGAGATATTCATAACGTCAATATTATATTAATAATAATTGAGAAATACACAAAATATATCGATGGCTTTATTAAAAAACACCAAAATAGCTTTTAGCACTAGCGCATTCAAACCATCATAGCCAATTTGATATGTTATATACTTTCATCCTACAAGCTTAACGATTTTTTCTTTCTGCCCTCTTTACAATTATTCCATGGTGCTAAATGACAATAGAATATAAAAACAAACACACCTCTCAACTTTCAACAGAGAATAGAGAGGCATTGTATTCCATGTTATATCAAAGCTTTGAGCAAGATTTTACCCATGATGATTTTGAACATGCTTTGGGGGGAATGCACGTCTTGGCCTATGACCAACAACAGATTATAGGCCACGTTGCTATTATTCAACGTCATATGGCAATCGGTAATACGCCAATAACAGTTGGTTATGTTGAAGCGATGGCGGTACTGGAAAACTACCGTCGCCAAGGGATCGGCAAACAACTTATGGTGGCTACCAACCAAATTATTACCGATTGTTACCAGCTGGGTCTGCTTTCCGCATCGGATGAGGGCTTCCATATATATCAATCTGTCGGCTGGCAGGTATGGAACGGGCCATTGTATGAGCTCAATCAAGGCCATTATATCCACTCTGTCGATGAAGAAGGTGGCGTCATGGGGTGGTCAAAAAACAATTTAATTGATTTTTCACAACCCCTATACTGTGACTTTCGTAGTGGAGACCAATGGTAGCCTTATTTGTAATAAAAAACAGATAGCTACATAAATAGCCTCGTTTTTATTAAGCGGGTACCAACCCCGGCTGTACCACGCTATAAATTTGTTTTTTCAATTCACCTTGCTTAGCCAACTGGTAAACATGCGCAGCAACATCTGCACGCATCACTAAGCCATGAACTTCAACCTCTTGTTGAAGAACTGCTTTTCCCGTTGGCTCACCATGTAATAACCCACCAGAGCGAACAATCACATAATCTAATGAGCTAGTTTGTAGCCATGACTCCGCAAGGGATTTTTCCCTCACCGCCTGACCAAATGCAGCGCGTGACCGGGCTGACAAATAAGGCCATGAATCCCCACAACCTAATGATGTGACTAACACCATACGAGATATCCCAACATGTTCTGCACAATCAATCACCGTACGGTGAGCTAAATAATCTTGAGTCCCCCCCATGGTTGAAATAACCGTGGCAGTTGCTCCTGCGGCATGACAAGCAGCCTTAACCACTTCACTATCACAAGCATCACCAATGAAAACTTGCGCACCTACCGCCTCCAATGCCTCTGCTGACTGCTTATTACGTACAACAACGATGACAGAGCGTTTCTCTGCAATTGCTAACTGAGCAATTTGATGACCAACACCTTTTCCACCCGCGCCAAAAATTAACCATGGAGCCATATCTTTATTCCCTTATATTTTGAGTGATTATAAACCTAACTGTGTACTGTAAAGACAAAATTACCACAACAGTAATGATAATGCGCATTGTTTGCATTTATTATTTTGCTTTATTTAACCCTCCATTGACTACCATCGATGATGAAGCAATAAACAACATTAACTTTAATGTTGTTTATGTAATCCATTCAATCAAACGCATAAAAATGTGACTAATTTAACTTTTTTATCAAAAATAATTACCATTAAAATTGATAACCCAACAAATTAACTACAAAAATAAATCGTAATATCAACAACTAACAACAAGAGCAATATCACTATCTCATTGATACCCATAATTATTTTAATGTTAATGCGAAGAATTATCATTTGCATTTATATTATTATTTGGTTTAATACCAATCGTCATATATATGCGAAATAATAATTTCTTAATCAATAGTATCGTTAATATCTTTAATAAAAATGGAGTATTTCGATGAAAAAGTTAAATATTATCGCTCTAGCACTCGCAACCTGCACAGTGGCTTTTGGTGCTTCTGCGGCAATCGGTTCTGGCCAAAGCCAACCTTTCGATGCTAACCAGCCTTCCGTTCGTGTTGGCGCGACAGAAGGAACCGGTGGCGGTCATGGTGGTGCTGCGGGTGACCCAGGTATTGGTGTGCAATCAGTTTATGGTGGAAAAACCATTTCATTCTCAGGTTTAACTCGAATGGCACCAATACAAGCAGGAAATGAAGCACATGTTATTTCCATGCCTAATGGACCTGGTTCACATGACAAAATGGGCGTTTTTAACTTTGCCAAAATTGCAGATGCAGAAGTCTATTTCGGCGAATGGTCATCGACAGGACAAGTTAGTGACACCACTCATACCGCTTACTATTCTGGCAAGGATGTCACCACCAATATGCCTACAGCTGGCACAGCGGAATACTCCGTTAAAGGAATCAGCCAATATAATGGAGGCGCACTAACCGCAGGGACGCTGACAGCCAACTTTGGGACTAAATCCTTAGCAGGGAATATTGGTGCAACCAATATTGATGCCACCATTAAAAATAATGCCACGTTCGCCGGAGCGGCCACCCTTAATGGTGAATCCGGCTCAACAAATGGGCATTTCTTTGGCGACCAAGCTAAGCATATTGCTGGTGTCACTCAATTTGAAGATCACAGCAAAGATATGGCCTTTGGTGGAAGCCGTGGGAATATTTCCCAGTAACCCGTAAATCAACCTTGGTGGCCAACCATAAAGCGTGACAGGCAGTTGGCCACTGCCTTTTATTACCGAAGCTAATCTTATGCGATACCTGTTATTAACTCCTGCCATCATAATGCTTATGGTCACATCCTTTGCATTTCCAGCCAGCTTGGACACTGACCGAGAACAGCTGTTATGGCAAAAAGACAAACAAAACTATCGTGATAAAAGTGCTGTAGTCCCCAATAAAGACCAATTGCTTCTCCCTGATGACCTATCAATTAATTTGAATGGGGAAAATTATTCTCTTAAGAATAATGCCCAAGACCTAGGGCAGGCTATTTATCTGGCAATTAACCACAAGCAATTTGAAGACGTACAGCGCTTATTACCCCGCTACCAACAGCTCGCTGATGCAGATCCATTGCTTATTTTATTTGCAAAAGCAGAAATCGCTAAAGCGCAAAATCATTACCCAGAAGCAATTGCCCATTACCAACAAATATTGGTACTGTCACCAAAGTTTCTTCGCATAAAATTAGAACTTGCACGTACCTATTTTGAAGATAATCAAAATAAAGAGTCTTTGGCTTTATTTCAAAGTTTAATTAACGATGAAACACTCGCATTACCTATTAGTGTAAAGCAAACCATTCAACAATTTATTAGTGCTATCGAAAACCGCACAGCTTGGACAGGCAGTCTCTCCTTTGGCTATAAATACAACAGTAATATCAACCAAGTTCCAGATAAAAATAAAGTTTGGGAAACGCCAGGGGGGACCTGGAAAATGGCTAATCCCAAATCATCACCGGGGCTCACCTATGATGCGAGTCTGAGCAAAATTATTCCTATCTCGGGCAACCATTCCCTGCAAATCAAGGGAACCTCTTATGGTGACCGCTATCCGCACTATGCTGAATTCAGTGAGAACACTACCTCTTTAGCAACTTTATATCGTTTTAATGATGCGAACACCACTGCCGCATTCGGCCCATTAGTTGAGTTAAAAACGGTCAATGAAAAGCGTCGTTATTTAGGTATAGGGGGCAAAATTGAAGCTGACTACCAATTTTCACCTCGTGTGCTCCTTAGTACCTCCGCCGACTACCAACAACTTCATTACCAAAAACCGTATGACAGTGCCGATGGTAATCGAAGTAGCCTACATCTAACTGGTGTCTATGGTATTACCCCAGATACCTCCCTCTTTTTGGGGGCTGATGCGACTCGTCTCACCACAGAAGTTCGTAGCGATGATTATGACCAATTGGGTATCCGAGGCGGTTTTTATCACGTGCTAACACCCGATATTCATTTACTGGCACTTGCAACTTATCGAGAAAGCCAATTCAAGGCCTTCAACCAAATGTTGAATGTAAAACGCCATGATAAAGAAGCGATGTATTTTGCGCGACTTAGTTTTCCAAATTATTCATTGCTCACATTTACGCCTTATACCAGTTATCGCTTTCGTGATAACCGCAGTTCTGCAGATGGAATTTACTCCTACCACCAGCACGAAATTTCTATTGGGTTAGAAACCCGTTTTTAAGCGTTATGGCATAGAGAAAAACACAATGTATAAATACAAATTAACACCTATTACTACTGCAATTATTACTGCTCTTTTTATTCCAACAACCGCTTTAGGGGAAAAAGAAGAACACATCGGCACCATTACTGTTCAAGATTCAGCAAAAACCATCAAAGAGCGGGATCAACAAGGTTACGATGAGCAATATGATGCTAAAGGTTCTAAAATTTATTTAGGAAAAGACCTTGTTGAACGCTATAAAGGCACCAGTACCGCGGATGTGCTTAATAGTGCAGTTGGTGTCTATAGTGGTGATGCAAGAAACAGTGGCGCGTTAGACCCGAATATTCGAGGCATTCAAGGGCAAGAACGTGTTCCTGTCACGGTTGACGGCACAGAACAATCATTAACCGTTTATCGGGGTTACAATGGTGCAAACAACCGTAACTATGTGGATCCAAACCTCATTAGTAGCATTGAGATTGAAAAAAGTGGTTCTCTTGCTGGTGATATAAAAACCTCTGTTGGTGGTGGGATAGCCATCAGAACCATAGGAATAGATGACGTTGTTGCACCGGGTGAAAAATTTGGTGTCAGTTTAAAACTGGAAACCAGCAGCAATTCTACTCGTGAGCGTGTTCCCCACTTTGGTTATGGCGAAGATTACCGAGATCACCCTGAGATTTATAAGAACAAGAACTATGTCTTCTCCGACCCCGTTGTCAACATCACACCGAAATCCCGAGGAAGCGCTCAATTCTTTAATTTTAAAGATAATGGCGGAAGAATAGCGGTTGGGACTCGACAAGAAAAGTTTGATTTAATGGCCGCCTATGCTTATCGCCGGCAAGGTAACTATTTTGCGGGGAAAAATGGCGCTCACCGTTATAAAGAATCGGTTCAATTAAATGAACAACAAACAGTCCAGCAACAGCTTGGTCCAGACCCTTACTTACCTTTTGCTGCTAATGTATTTCGCCCCGGAAAAGAAGTTACGAATACCTCCAATGAGTTGGAATCCTATTTAGTTAAAACTAATTTATATCTCACTGAAAACCAAACATTACATCTTGGTTTTCGCCGGAGTGAAAGCACCTATGGTGAAATTATGCCGTCACGTTTAGGATTTGCTGAGCTTGAAGGAAAACACGTATTACCTCAGTGGCCATTAGCTCACTTTACAGTCAATGCCTATAATGCCGAATATAAATGGAAACCTGAAGATAATCAATGGATTGACCTAAACGCAAATGTGTGGATGACCCATTCCGTAGGGGATACTAACACCTCAGGTGGCTACCCACGAGAGCCTAAAGAACGCGATTGGGGATTCGAATATGGTTATGGTGATGGAAAAGACCCTAACATTGATGGTTCTTTAATTAATACCGCAGCAACTAACTCTGAGAATGACCGTATTGGCTTTAATTTGCGCAATACCATGGCACTCACGCCCGATCTTGATTTAACGATTCGTGGCTCAATGCTCAAAGAAAAATTAGATTCTAACGACGTACCGCCATCTCAAACCGCCAGCCCTTTTATTGCCCTTCCCCGTAAAGGTCATCGTCAAGAAACCAGTATTGCCTTTAACTTTAACTATCGCCCAACGAGTTGGTTAGAGCTGGATGCGGGAGCAAAATATATTGATGGCTGGACAGAAGATGATTATTTAAAAGAGCAAATGCGCAACCGTACCAAGGGCTTTCAAAACCCTGACGAGCGCCTTGCTAAGCAGATAAATTATAACCGAATTTTAACCCAAGAAGAGTATGATAGCGCTGTTAAAAATGGCTACCAAGCGTTTAATGGTGGTTATAAAAACAGCCAAATATTACTTAAAACATTAGGGTTGGAAGATACCGACTATACCGTTTTTATTACTAAAAGAAACAACGCTCAGCGCCCAGAAGAAAATGGTGTTTTAGACGTTAACTTCCGCGCCGAATGGAAATCAGATAGCGATGGACGCTATACCACAAAAACAAACCCTTTCCATAATGGTACTTTCGATTCTCAAGCTCGTGCTGTTGACCCTGTAACCGGCAAGGAAGTTTATGTCTATGGCTCAAGTTATTCACACCCAGCTGATGACATTAAGCGCGAACTCACTGAAGAAGAAAAATGGAAATTCTCAGGCAAACAAAAAAGCCATGGCTGGGCTCCCGCTTTTGGTGCCAATATTTGGTTATCTGATAACGACCGGGTTTATGCACGCTATATAGAGACGGTTCGCTTACCAAGTATTTTTGAAAATAGCATTGGGTTTGCAGGGGAAAGTGAAGCCCGTAAAGAGAAAATGTTATTTAAACCCGAACGTGCAAAAACCTTTGAATTTGGTTATTCACGTAATTTACAAGGTTTACTCGGTGCTGAACGCCATGCTGATGTGAAAATAGGCTATTACCATACTGTCATTGAAAATGCTTTTGACCGTGATGGACGTCTTAATTTTGTTCAAGTAAAAGAACATAAAACAGCAGGAATTGAAGCTTTGGCACGCTATGATAATGGTGGCGTATTTATGGATATTGGTGTCGATTACCGCCTCAAAAATGAAGTGTGTGATGACTCGGCGCCAGCCAATCTTGACCCGGCTAATCGCTATAATATCTCCCAATGTACAACTGCAGGTTTCCCTGGCGGTTTTTTACGTACACAATTACAGCCTAAATATGCCATAAATTCCAACCTAGGCATGCGCTTTATGGATGAAGCCCTCGAAGTGGGAACACGCTTACGTTATACCAGTAGCGTACAAAATAAAGATGAACGCAAACTGATGCAGCAGTTCCCGGGGAGTTATTCGATGGCAAATAATAGCCCAATGCACTGGACGCCTACCTTTACTGCCGATGCCTACGCAAGTTACCAAATTGATAAAAATATTAATGTCGAATTCTTAGTGACCAACTTAACTGACCGTTATTATATCGACCCACTGACGCGCAGTATGATGCCTGCCCCCGGGCGCACACTACGCTTAGGATTAAATGCGCAATTTTAAATAAATAATGTAGGTTTATCGCTTTATAAATATCCGCTGCTAACTTTAAGTTGGAGCGGATATTCGTCATTTCAGCACTAAAAAACTAGCCGCATAATGGTTTCATCAAATTCATCTTGGTCAACAACGGAAAAACCAAACTGTTCAAAAAATGGTTTCATCATATCATTGCCTTCGATATAACAAATTGATACTGATTGATATTTACCTAAGCTTTTTATTTCATCAAGAACAAGTGGGATAGCCAGAGAACCAAAACCTTTTCTTTGATGTTTTATATCAATCATTAATTGACCAATAAAAACTTCTTCGGGCCTACCATTTTCATGGTTTGAATAATATTGAACAAAGCCAACGGGCTCATTATTAACATAGATACCACGATTAATATAGTAATCAAAAAATTTTGAGGCTGCGATTGACTCTGAGTTAAGAGCCACAAAGTCTTCCTGCTCTTTAGTTATTTCAAGACAGATGATATCCACCCAATTATCTTTGGTGATATCTTTTAACGTAATAGTCATAAACACCTTTCTTTAGGTTTGCCGTTCACAATGCCGCTGCGATAAAAAGACGACTTAGTGTAAATTAACAACAAACACTTTTTTGTTCGCGCAATTCGTGCCTTTATATTTTTCGATATTCAATAAACAAATAACAGGTAAACATGTTACGGATAACATGAATTTCAGCAAATAGACTAAAATAAAATTTCGACTCATTTATTGCTTTCAAATTAAGAAATATTCAGAATTGAGATCCATGTCAAATATCACAGCCAAATACAATATTATTGTAAAATATCAAATTTTTTTGAAGAAAATTTGCAAAAATACATCAGTACATTAAACTGACAATTAAACCAAAGATAGACTAAAATAAAAATAAAAACCCAAAATAACCACAATAATATCCAATTAAAATTCAATTTTTATCATTATATAAATTCAATAAAAATAAAACCTTGCTATAAAAAAATAAATAAAACCTGAACAACCTCACATTTACTGGGTATTTGATAATTCCTCGCATTAACACACCAAAAAATCAAAATTACTTATGAAACAGTATGTTAAAAAATTAATAACACTTTGTATCATCCTGAATAATAAAAATATTTTTAATATTAAAATGCAAAAATATTTCAATAACTGCATCTTTATTAACAAATATTAATTTATTGATTTTAACCATGCCTTTTCGGCATGGCTAAGAGACTTTCGGAATATTGTCAGGAAAATAGTTTCATGGATAGTATGAATACGAAAATGATGCATTTTTATTATAAATATATACGAAAAACTCTTAAAAACATTTCCAATGAAAGGTAACACTATGGGTATATTAAAAGATAGTAAGTTGCTTTTGGTTAGCTTACTTATCATTCTTCTTTCGGAAGCTATAGGGCAAATTAAAATCAGTTTAGTCATGGTTTTTCCAATGCTTTATTCCATGTTGATGGGTGGTATTATCAGTTTTCCAAAATTCAAAATCCTCAGCGAAAAAAATATGGCACACGCTAGCTCGATAATGAGTGTCGCGTTAGTTATCTTAATTGCAAAATTAAGCACCTCCGTTGGTGCATCTTGGGAAAAAATTATTCAAGCCGGTGGCGCATTAATCTTGCAAGAAGTCGGTCATTTTATCGGTACCATATTGCTCGGTTTACCACTTGCTATCATGTTAGGCATGGGCCGTGAGGCCGTTGGTGCCACCTACTCTATCGGTCGTGAACCCAATATTGCCATTATCGAAGCCAAATATGGTTTAAGTTCACCAGAAGGCCGCGGCGTTATGGCAATGTATATTTGCGGGACGTTATACGGTGCGGTTTGGATGGGTGTTATCGCCAGTGTTATCGCAGGACTCGATATTATGAGCCCACTTGCTTTAGCCATGGGTGCTGGTGTGGGTAGTGGTTCGATGCTAGCAGCATCTGTTGCCCCATTATTGGAACTTTATCCTGAACACGCCGCAGATATTCAAGCATTCTCATCCTCTGCAAACTTGATGTCTTCGGTATTAGGTCTGTACATCTACATCTTCTTCTCCTTACCGTTTGCCTCTTTCTTGTACAACAAATTGAAAAGAAAACGTGCAACCGCATCAGCAGATACAGAATAAGGATATAAGATCATGAAAAAGATGGCAGAAATTGCAATAATCATCGTGTTAGTCATCATCTTCACTTCACTGGGTGATGCACTCGGCGGTTCAATTTATGGCCGTGGTAGCTTTGGCGCAGTCTTTAGTGACTCACTTATCGCCATGGCATTATTAGGGGGTATGTCATTTGTGGCATACTTAATTGCACAAATCCCACCATTAGGTAAGTTACCTGTGATTTTCTGGGTATCTCTAATTGCGGCGGGTCTGTGTTCACCGTTATTCCCTTACGATAAAGAAATGATCGCAATGACTGGTAAAATCTCACTTGCCGTCATCAGTACGACAGTACTTGCCTTTGCTGGTCTTTCACTCGGTAAAGATATCGACAAATTTAAAGCCATTTCTTGGCGGATTATCCCAGTTTCACTGGCGGTCTTTACGGGAACATTCTTATTCGCTGCACTTATTGGTCAAGTGACACTTTCATGGAGCGGCGTTATCTAACAACAGGAAATATTTACCATGACAATGACCAAAGACCAATTGAAAGCCATCGTCTGCGAGACAATTGCATCCCATAAAGGGGATATCAAAAAATTGGCTGAAGATATTTGGGCAGAGCCTGAGCTCGGCTATAAAGAAGTCAAAACAGCAAAAAAAGTGGAAGCTGCATTTTCTGCCTTAGGCGTTAATTACCGTAACCAACTCGCATTGACGGGGGTTAAGGCTCGCCTTAAAGGTGGAAAAGGGAGTAAACATAGTATTGCTGTGATTGGTGAGCTCGATGCAATTATTTGTGCGGAGCACCCAGAGGCTGATGATTTAACGGGCGCTGCTCATTGCTGCGGGCACAATGCACAAATAGCTAACATGATGGCAGTCACTATTGGTCTGGTTAAGTCAGGTGCTATGCAATACCTCGCGGGAGACGTCGTTCCTTTCGCCGTTCCCGCAGAGGAATATGTTGAACTGGCTTATCGTAATAAACTGATTGAGCAAGGAAAAATCAGTTATATCGGCGGTAAACCTGAGCTGATATCTCTTGGTGAATTTGATGATATCGATATGGCGATGCAAATTCATTTAACCAGTGTCAAACCTGAACGTGAGACTGGTTTTATTGAAATGTCGACTACCACCAATGGGTTTATTGGCAAGCTGATTAACTACAAAGGCAAAGCATCTCATGCGGCGGCGGCTCCTCATCTGGGTGTTAATGCACTCAATGCAGCAATGATGGGGATCATGGGGGTCAATGCGATTCGCGAAACCTTCCAAGAAAAAGATTATATTCGTTTCCATCCGATCATCACACAAGGCGGCGATTTAGTGAATGTCACCCCAAGCGATGTCCGTATGGAAAGTTATGTCCGAGCGTCAAATGTTCCTGCGATGATTGATGCGAATGAGCGTATTACTCGTGCATTGATTGCTGGTGCAATGTCAGTCGGTGCAGAGGTAGAAGTCAAAGATTTACCGGGTTACCTGCCGCTGTATAACAACGATACATTAAACGACTTATTGCAACACAATGCCCACGATTTGATTGGCGAAGAAAATGTTTGGGTTGCTGGCCATATGACTGGAAGCACAGATACAGGCGACTTATCACATATCATGCCTGTGAGTCACCCGTGGATTGGCGCAATTCGCGGTGGTTTGCACGGTAAAGATTACGTTGTTTTTGATGATGATATGGCCTACATCCGCCCTGCGCAAATGATGGCAATGGCAATTATTGACCTATTATTTGATGATGCATCCCAAGCTGACGAAATGTTAGCTGATTACACCCCATTGATGAGCAAAGAGGAATATCTCTCATTTATTGGGTCTTTTAAGAACTAATTATAAAAACATGTCCCTTATTAATGCGTTAATCGCAATAAGGGACATATGATTTTTCTAGCTTTAATCCTATCTCTAAAATTTCTCTTCTCATTAATTCGATATATTTCTATATTCGCCATTTCATTTAAGATAATATACAAAACTATCCTACTAATCGCCCTATTCCAAACAATAGAATTTAACTTAATCTCAATTAAACACAAAAATCTTTAATATAAAAACAAAAACATAACATATTGATAATAGAGAAGTTTAATTGAAAATACATTTCCTAATGATTATTTTATTAAATTACCATCCTTATTATTCATGAGCCATGCAATACTGATATGATATAAATACGATCTCCATCACGCTCACTTTTTTAATATCCACGTTAAAATTCACTCTATGAATTGTTAGATAAAATAACAGCTAGCAGAAATGACTTATTTCTGAATCTAACGCTTAAAATATACATAAATTAAATGAGTACGCTGTTTTTTATTCATGCTCACACCAGGGGCCCCTTAACAGCATTAAAACGCTTTTTGTATACGGGATAAAACGTAATGACCAATAAATACAATATCAATGAAAAGCTCTTTGCTTTAGAAACGTTTAGCAAAAAAACACGTCAGGATTTACATAAGATCCCTGAATTGTCTGGGCAAGAATTCAAAACCTCACAATATTGCCGTGAATTGATGGAAAGCTTTGGCTATAACATCCGTTTATTTGAAGGCTACACCGGTTTTACCGCTGAATTGATTATCGACCCAGCAAAGCGCTTGATTGCCTACCGTACCGATATTGACGGCCTTGAAATGCCTGATTTGACATGCAATGAGCACAGCTCTGTCCATGAAGGTTGCGCTCATAACTGTGGCCATGATACCCACATGACCATCGCCTTAACGGCAGCAAAATACCTTAGCGAAAACCGTTCTGAACTCACTCATAACGTCCGTTTTATCTTCCAAATGGCAGAAGAAGACATGAGAGTACCGGGCGCTAACAAAATGGTAGAAATGGGCTGTATGGAAGGTGTTGATGAGGTTTACGGCTTACATAATGATGCAGCTTTTGAAACAGGTTATATTAAATTCAATTCCGGGGTTATGTCCTCTTATGGCTCTGCATGGACACTAGATGTCCACGGCGTTTCTGCTCACGGCTCAACCCCACATAAAGGGTTAGATGCCATCCGTGAAGCAACACGTATCATTGATTATATGGATTACATTGTAGCCAAAAAAACCGACCCTTTCAGCCCTGCCGTATTTGGTTGTGGCATGATTAATGGCGGAACTATTCCAAATGCGTTGGCTGATCATGTTCAGGCACGCGGTACCATCCGTTCAATGGATGAAGAAACGGATAAAATATTAAAAGCCAGCTTCAATGAAATTGTGGCTCGTAGTGAAGCCGGCGGGTTTAAAACCACATTAGAAGCAAGCGGTTATCCCGCTGTCGTCAATCACCCGCAGGCTGCTAAAGTGATTTATGATGCTGCTGCGGCCTTCTTACCTGCTGAACAGATTGATGCGAATGGTAAGCCAATGACGGGCAGTGAAGACTTCAGTTATATGATCAATGCCACTAAAGATAAACTCGGTGCCATGTACTTTTTAGGAAGTGGTAATCAAGCAAAAGGGATTAATAATTATTTACATGCTAACCCTTATTTTGTTGATGACGATTGTTTGCTGATTGGCGCTCAAATTTTTATTAATATTGCCACTCGTTAGAATAAAAATAACACACACAGTAATTTCAAAGCCGAGTAAATCATATTACTCGGCTTTTTTCTTATAGCTCAGGCAATTCGCTATACAGCCTATCCCGCTCGCTTTGTTCTGTAGGTACCCATTGATTCGGCTGATGAATATAGTTCAAATCAAGGTGAGGTGCATAATTAGAGATAAAATCATACATATAATCTTTTAAATGCATATGCCGGTTAATGCATACATGGGTATAACTTGGCTTCACTAAATGGCTGATATCAATGCAGCGTAATGCCTCGCTATCTTCTTCTGGATCAAAAGCGACCGTTGAAATAATACCTACCCCAGAACCACGTTTTACATAGTATTTAATAATTTCGGTATCTACCGCAGTTAAAACAACATTTGGCGTTAATTTATGTTGATAAAATACTTGGTCAAGCTTTGAATGCCCGGTAAAACCAAATACATAGGTAATTAATGGGTAACCAGCAAGGTCTTCAATAGAGAGCTGTTCGCATTGAGCAAGTGGGTGGTCATGGGGCACAATAATACTGCGAGACCATTGGTAGCAAGGCATCACCAATAAGTCATCATAAAGGTGCATAGACTCAGTCGCAATGGCAAAATCCACATCCCCATTATTCACCATTTCTGCTATTTGGGCGGGAGCCCCTTGGTGAAAATGCAGTGAGATATTGGGGTAACGTGCATTAAAACGTTCAATCACTTGGGGTAATTTATAGCGGATTTGTGTGTGTGTGGTTGCGATATGAAGATTTTGTTTTATCGTGGCATCTTCATATGAAACGATACTTTTAATTTTATCGAACTGCGCCAGAATATCACACGCGACATGATGAACTTTCTCACCAATCGGGCTCAAAGAGAGTAAGTTATTATTTTTCCGATTGAATAATGAAACGTTCAGTTCATCTTCCAATATTTTAAGTTGCTTACTGACAGTCGGCTGAGAGGTATATAATTTTTCAGCCGCGTTGGTGATATTGAAATCACTTCGAACCACTTCAACAAAACTTTTAAGCTGACTAATGTTCATTGCTGATTTATCCAATGCAAAATGGATTAAAAAATAGAGATATAAATCCAGAGTAAGATGCGACACCTTGGTTGTTATGTACAGTAATTATACCATAACGAATGGATTAGCAAGAACTACACTGTTGCTTATTCCCAAGCAAATCCCCCCTCTTTTATAATAAAGCAACCTAACATTAGTAAATGAAAAGCAAATTATTCACTCAAGATCACTAAAATTAAAATAATCACAAAAAATAAATTAATAAAGGCTGTAACACTAAAGCTGTCAGGTAAAGACCAAGGCCAAATACGCCATGAGACAATAAACTCATTAGCCGAGCCTTACTTGGGTTAAGTGTTTTACTGGCAGCAATACCTGCTCCCATCGCAGGTTGTATAATGAAGTAAGGAGCTACGACCGTTATTACGCCAAAAAACAATGCAGGCCATAATATCGGTGATGTAAACCAGGTTTCACCAAATAAAAAAATAAATAGAAAGGCAAAAATAATACCGGTTGCATAGTGAACTCCCCAACCCAATGCATTTTCGGCAGGGATATTTTCCTTTTGTGCGATTGATGGCTGGTGTATAAACTGCCCATTCGCCATATGCCCAACCCAACGCCCTACCAACGAAAAATTTAACGTCGGTTGGCCGCATAGTTTAAGGATAAGCGCCCATAAATCCATCACGATGGTCGCCCCAACCCCAAGTAAGACTGTCAAAAATACCATTGATAGATTCATATTAATTTCCTTTTTATATTCGTTTTACCCGTTCATTACTGCTGAACAGTATTATCAATATTAACTAAAATCGAATATATCGAAGGCAAAATAATGCTTTCTCCCTCCCCTTAAAATTCAAAATCGAGATTGACTTAAAGTCAGCTTGAAGATGTAACATTCATATTCTGATTTAACCAATAGCATCAATAACCTTTTAAGAAAACATGCGTTGTAGTACAACTAAGCATCGCTATCAGCTAATTTTATGCGTTAAATCTACGTTTTTTAGTCAATGAATTTTGAGGCAGGGAAAAGTGAATATTTTCACAGATAGAAAGAACGTAAGGATTAATAATACGTCACAGCAACTTTTAGCATGGGAACAACAATTTAACACCGAAGGACCAGGTTTTAGTTACATGGCCAAATTTGATCAAGACGAATCTTATTCAGGTAACCTTGGGTTTGCCGATCTCGAACAAAAAAAGCCATTAACAGCGAATACTATTTTTAATTTATCCTCAGTCTCAAAGCAATTCACCGCCTTTGCTATTTTGCTGTTAGAACAAAGTGGCCAACTTGCTTTACATGACCCCATTACCAAATACATTCCTGAGTTACCTGAATACGCCAATGAGATCACCATTCAAGATTTAATTTATCATATCAGTGGCATGGTGGATTACATCGAATTAGCCTTGAATAAAGGCGTTGATTATGCGGACTCATTAGGGCCAGCAGAAAGCTTGGCAGACTTAATTAGTTACCCTAACCCTCTTTTCCCTGTTGGGGCACAATTTGATTATTGTAATACGGGCTATTTTTTATTATCCATAATTATTGAGCGCGTCAGTGGCCAAAGTTATCACCAATTTGCCCAGCAACATATTTTTAAACCATTACAAATGGACAGCACTTTTATCGTGGAATCGTACCCTGTTCACAGTGCAATTGCTCGAGGGTACCGTGAAAACAGTGAAGGTGGTTACCAATTAAGTGAAAGTTTGTGGACTCAAACCGGCGATGGTGCCGTTCATTCAAATGTTTTAGATTTAATGAAATGGGGTGAAAACTACACCAGTGGTAAGGTCGGTGGCAAAGCACTAGTCGAGAAAATGCTTCAAGCATTACCTCCTCAAAATAGGCTGGGTAAAGCGATTGAACACCACCAGCTATATGCCTATGGCGTTATTGTTTCACAACACTTTGGCTTAATGCATTTCGAACATTCAGGGGGTTGGGCTGGCTGTGCGACCTATTTTTTACGTCTACCTGATTTAGGCTTAACCGTTGCTGTGCTAGGAAATATTGAAGATTTAGACACGCAAAAGATAGCTTATGAGATTACTGACATCATTTTGACCCAATATAAGGAATGCCATGACGACCGTGATTAATGATGATATCTCTGCATATTGGCTGAAAGAAAAAACTACCGGTGAATGTTATTTAGATCAAAGTGATTTGGCGTTGTATGTAAATCCTCATATTGATGAAGATTATTTAGCCATGGCGATTCAATACCAAGATAAATATTGGCTTTCATTACATCCACAGCTCTGTGTTGAATTATCTATCACACCCGATTTAACTAGAGAAGCTGCTGACACATTGCGTGACGCGCTGACGAAAAAATGGCATGGAGCAGACCAGTTTTTTTATTTTAGCCAAGAAGCGTCATCTAAATTACAACAACATAAAATACCGAGTAATATTCGCGCCTTAACAAGTACTGATGCCGCCGTATTTCAAACTTTTTGTGAAGCATCTAGTGAAGAAGATTTAGACGGTGCTTCTGTAGAACTTGATCACTGGTTAGTATATGGTTTGTTTTTTGATGAAAAGTTAGTCGCCGCTGCGAGTATGTACCCTTGGGATGATAAAAATTTGGCTATCGCTGATTTAGGGGTTTTAACCTTATCGGAACACCGTGGAAAAGGTTATGCACGCAAACTCGTCTCTGCGATTTGTCAAATAGCGTTAGATAAAGGATATCAGCCACAATATCGATGCCAGCTAGACAACCAAGCATCCTTAGCACTCGCAAATTCGTTAAATTTAATTCCATACATTAAATGGGATGTCATTGTGCAGCCGAATGCAGTAATAGAAACATAGAGTAATTATATGGTTACCATAAAGAATATTGACCAAGACAATTTGTTTGATGTCTGTGAATTAACCTCTAATTCAGATGGGATCGCCACTGTCTTAGAGGATTTTATCTGTTGTAATGCGACATCAATTGCAGAAGCGAGCTATTTCCCAAACTTTTACCCAAAAGCCTTATATTTTCAAAATAATATAATTGGTTTTTTTATGTATAAGATAAGTAGCACTAATTTAAACGAAGTGATGCTTTGCCGATATATGCTTGATTATAAATTCATTGGCAAAGGGCTAGGCCGTAAGTCATTTAAAGCAATATTGGATTTTCTCTATTCAGAAGGCATCCAGCGCATCACTCTCGGGCTAAATGAAGACAATATTGTGGCAAAGAACCTCTATCAATCCTTTGGTTTTGAATTTACAGGAAATATTGTTGATGGGGAGCATATTTATTATTTAAATCTATAATGTAATAGGTATTAATCACCTTGATAATATAATGAATTCACTGATATTTTTCTTATTTGTAAGATGATGAGTCTCTATCACTAATTAAATTCATTATTTGACCTAGATTTCTAGCTGAATATTCCCCATAGGAATATAACTTATTGATTTTAAATACCCTACAGGGTTCAACATAAAATCATACAGAGAGTTAAAGTTGCCAGCAACACTCAATCCTATCCATTTGCATTTTTACATCGTGTACTACCAATTACTATTTGACCATCTTCCTTGATAAATTCACTTTGTTGGGGATTAGGTAATATCTCTAACACTACCTCAGAAGGCCGACACAACTTTACACCTAGCGGAGTGACGACGATTGGCCTATTAATCAGTATCGGGTACTGCAACATAAAATCAATCAATTGCTCATCGGAATAAAGGTTATTTTCTAAATTTAATTGCTCATACGGCTCAACATTTTTTCGTAATAGCTCCCTCGCTGTGATTTTCATATCAGCAATAAGTTGCACTAACACATCCTTAGTCGGAGGTGTTTCTAGGTAATAAATAATCGTCGGCTCAATACCATTATTGCGGATCATGGCAAGGGTATTACGTGAAGTGCCACAATTGGGGTTATGGTAGATAGAGATCTCATTCATTGAATGCCCCTTAATTAGACAGCGAAAGTCGAAGCACTAAAGCAACGAGTGTGACAATAAGCACAGGGATAGTCATGATAATCCCGGTTTTGAAATAATATCCCCATGTAATGGTCATGTTCTTTTGTGATAAAACATGCAACCATAACAATGTTGCCAAGCTGCCAATTGGTGTAATTTTTGGCCCTAAATCGGCACCAATCACATTGGCATAAACCATCGCCTGTTGGATTAACTCTGTCGCATCACTCCCTTCAATAGATAGCGCACCAATTAATACCGTTGGCATGTTATTCATTATGGATGATAAAAATGCGGTAATAAATCCAGTGCCTAGAGTAGCTGCCCATAACCCTTTATCGGCAAGGTAATTGAGCGTTTCAGAAAGATAATCGGTTAACCCTGCATTTCTTAAACCATAAACAACCAAGTACATACCTAAAGAGAAAATGACGATTTGCCACGGTGCACCGCGTAAGACTTTTTTGGTATTAATCGTATGGCCTCTGGCTGCAATCCCCCAAAGGAGCAGAGCACCAATAGCGGCAATCGCACTAACCGGAATCCCCAAAGGCTCCAAAACAAAAAAACCAACCAGTAATAACACCAGTACTAACCAACCTGCTTTAAACGTTGTCATGTCCTTAATAGCTAAAGTCGGTTCACTCAGTTTGGTAACATCATAGTGTTTAGGAATATCTTTGCGGAAAAACAAATGCAGCATCGCTAATGTTGCAATAATTGCAGCAATATCCACTGGCACCATAATCGATGCATATTCTGTAAAACCAATATTAAAGAAGTCCGCAGAAACGATATTCACGAGGTTCGAAACAATCAGCGGCAAGCTCGCCGTATCTGCAATAAATCCAGCAGCCATGACAAATGCTAATGTCGTGCCTTTGTTAAAACCAAGTGCCAATAACATCGCAATCACAATGGGCGTTAATATCAATGCTGCGCCATCATTGGCAAATAAGGCCGCTACCGTTGCACCAAGTAACACGATATAACTGAATAACAGTTTTCCTTTACCCCCGCCCCACTTGGCAACATGTAATGCCGCCCATTCAAAGAAACCACTTTCATCTAACAGCAGGCTAATAATAATGACTGCAACAAATGTCGCCGTTGCATTCCACACAATATTCCAAACTATAGGAATATCTTGAAAACTAATGACACCAAAAATAAGGGCTAAAACGGCCCCTGCTGTTGCACTCCAACCAATACCCAGTCCTTTGGGCTGCCAAATAACAAAGGTGATCGTTAAAATAAAAATTAAAGCGGCAATAAACATAACAACCTCATGAAAAGGAACAGGAAGATACTTTTTTGCTCATCCTGAAATAAATTGGCTAATTAATCGGCCTTATTAAATTCCCCACCCGAACATAAATATATGGTTTTTCATATGCGTTAATTTAAAAAATTTTATAGCGAACAACGACTCACAGGTTCTTTTGTCTCTAAGCTTTTGAGTAAAGCTGCAACTTTATTTTTCTCTGTGGCATAGGTGACATCAATGATATTTTTCACCCACGGTAGTAATGCTGGAGATAATCGATAATGAACCCATTTACCATGTTTTGAATCGAGCAAAAGGCCTGATTCTCTTAGCATTGCTAGGTGTCGAGAAGTCTTTGGTTGCGATAAATTCAAGGCCGTATAGATATCACAGACACATAGCTCACCAGATGCTTTCAAAAGCAACACGATATCCAGCCTTGTTTGGTCACCTAAAATTTTAAACAGTTGTAATGGTTCCATGTAAACCCCAGACTAACAATTTATTCAAATAAACACTTATACATATACACCAAAACATATATATCAATCAATATGAACACATAAATAATTTGATATAAGTTAGCTTATGTATACTAATACTGGCTCGAATTATTAAACTCACAAGGATAGAAATGAACTCAATTTTTGGATTATATTTTATTCAACTCATACTGATCATTTCAGTATTTTTATGCTTTTGGAGGATAGGCAAATCTAATTCATTCTGGGCATTCATTAGAGTCATTCTCTCTTTATGTATTATTTCAGCAATAGCATTCCTTGCATTTATAATATCGTATGTCTCAAATTAACCTCACACATTCATAGCTTAAACCTCTTTGAAAGTATAAAACTAAAATCTATGCTGCTGTATACAAAATAGAGAATAGGAAAATTAGGGAGCAGAGATAATCGGTTGATGTGGTGAGAAAATATGCTTATTTATTGCCTAATCATTTAACTGAATACGCAAAGAAAATAGACACTATTTTTGGCACTTAGCCCCAAATACGTCCCAATTAGAAAGAGCGAAGCATTTTAAATGATGGTAAGTGATTGAAAATTAATGGTACGCCCTACAGGATTCGAACCTGTGACCTACGGCTTAGAAGGCCGTTGCTCTATCCAACTGAGCTAAGGGCGCATTGATAATGCGGGCAGCCTATCTGGCTGATGGCGTTGAATTATACGGTTGCTGCGCGCTGAGTCAATGGCTTTTCGCTACTAAAATAACTATATGCTCATTTTATGTAATAGTTTGAACTGACAATGACGTTAACTTCTGACAAAATAGAGACATTACCGTGTCTCATATATGGATTAAGTTACAGATGTTAGCAAAAATTATTGATGGGAAAACGATTGCGCAGACAATTAGGCAAGAAGTTGCCCAAAAAGTACAATTACGTTTAGAACAAGGAAAACGCGCTCCTGGGCTTGCTGTGATTTTAGTCGGCGCTAACCCCGCGTCACAAATCTATGTCGGCAGCAAACGCCGCGCTTGTGAAGAAGTCGGCTTTATTTCACGTTCTTATGATTTACCAGATACAACAACAGAAGCTGAATTACTCAAATTAATTGATGATTTAAATCAAGATACTGAAATTGATGGAATTTTAGTTCAACTACCATTACCTGCGGGAATTGATAACGTCAAAGTCATTGAGCGTATTCATCCAGACAAAGATGTTGATGGTTTTCATCCGTATAATGTCGGCCGCTTGTGCCAACGTGCGCCACGCCTTCGCCCATGCACCCCTAAAGGAATTGTTACTTTACTTGAGCGCTGCGGTATCAACACTTATGGTTTAAACGCTGTAATTATTGGCGCATCCAATATTGTTGGTCGTCCAATGAGCTTAGAACTTCTGTTAGCAGGTTGCACTACAACAGTAACGCATCGCTTTACCAAAGATTTAGAACACCACGTTCGCCATGCTGATTTAGTTGTTGTCGCAGTGGGGAAACCCAATTTTATTCCTGGTGAATGGATTAAACCTGGCGCGATTGTGGTCGATGTCGGTATCAACCGCTTAGATAGCGGTAAAGTCACAGGAGATGTCGATTTTGACGAAGCCGCGAAAAATGCCGCTTGGATCACCCCTGTGCCTGGTGGTGTTGGCCCAATGACTGTTGCGACTTTAATTCAAAACACCCTTCAGGCATGTGAAGAGTACCACGATATTTAATGTAATTTTGGAGTAATCATGGATATATTCAATTTAAATGGGCACCCACACGTCGAACTGTGTGATTTGCTAAAAATTGAAGGCTGGGCGGAAAGCGGTGCAATGGCAAAAGCCATGATTGCAGATGGCTTAGTTGAAGTTGATGGTGTGGTCGAAACACGCAAACGCTGTAAAATTGTAGCGGGTAAAATCGTTTCAATGGGCAGCCAAAAAATCAAAGTTGTAGAATAATACATTTAGGTAAGCTGAAAAATTTCAGCTTACCTCCCTTTACATAATAAATAACCACCTCCCTATCCCCCTTTGTTCAAAATAACCCGATTTATTGTAAGACGATCAAAGCTATTTTGACGTTTTAGAAGATTTTTCTTTAGCCATATTTAGTGTATTAAGCATGCAAATAATCAAACATATTGATAACTTAATTTATTGTTTTACATATATAAAAAACTTCAGCAATTACTTCAGCTTTGCCATAAAGCAGATAAAACACACTCAGTTTCCTTCCTTAAAAAATTTAACTTAGCTCTCATTTTTTGTATTTCGTACCTTAGCGACATAGACAAGACTAAACGATTCAGCTAACCTTGTTAACGATAACATGATTAACAAACAATCAGATCCGCTTGCAAGTCTTCTGGCTGATCCGGCAATAAATAATAATCAGGAGAAATTATGTTTAACTTACCAATAAGCGATATCCACCTTGCAGCTGCTGCATCTGATAAAAAAAATGCAATAGAACAAGTCGCTAAGGCTCTCGAAAATGCAGGTTATGCAAAAAGCGGTTACGCACAAGGAATGCTTAACCGAGAAACCCAAGCTCCTACCTTTTTAGGAAATGGCATCGCTATCCCACACGGGACAACGCAGACACGAGACCAAGTGTTGAAAACAGGTTTTGCGGTTTTCCAATTCCCTAATGGTATTGACTGGGGTGATAACCAAACTGCTTATATTGTTATTGGCATTGCGGCTCAATCCAATGAACATCTCGAATTACTTCGCCAGTTAACCCACATTATCAGTGATGAGCACACGGCTGACGCGATGGCCAAAGCTGACACCCCTGAAGCCTTAAAACAACTTCTAATGGGTGAACGTCAAACTCAACCAGTGAAACTTGATGACTCAATGGTCACAGTTAACGCTCAGGTTGATAATATAAACACATTAAAAATACAAAATATTATTAACTTACAAAACGCCCAAGCTGTTAGTACCGACTTTATTACCCAAGCTCTCACCCAAACACCTTCGTATTTAGGTCAAGGTATTTGGTTAAGTGATAGCCCTATTGGAAATATTCAGAATGCGATTGCGATAACGACCGTAAAAAAACCATTTCGCTTTCAAGGTAACCCAGTCAATGTCCTAATCACTCTCTCTTACGCTAATTATCAGATAGAGACTTTTTTACTTAAAATAAATAATTTTTTGAAAAATAAAGAATTAAATCTAATTGACAATGATGGTAACGTTAACAATTTAGTTAATTTATTGCGTAGTGATGATTCACATACGGAAAGTGAATCATCAAGTACATCCGGAATCACTCAGGACTTCACCGTTCTTAATCCACATGGGCTACATACGCGCCCGAGCACCCAGTTAGTCACCACCATTAAGCAGTTCGAAAGCACTATTACTGTGAGTAATCTTGATGGTACTGCGACTCCCGTAAATGGTCGCAGCTTAATGAAAATCGTCAGTTTAGGCGCTAAATGTGGGCACCGTTTACAAATTCACGCAGAAGGTACAGATGCACAAGAAGCTATCGTTACCATTGGCGAGGCAATTAACTCAGGACTTGGAGAAGAAATCGCATGAGCAGAAGAGTCGCAACCATCACGTTAAACCCCGCCTATGATTTGGTTGGGCTTTTACCTGATATTCATCGAGGTGATGTGAATTTAGTCAAAACTGCTGGGCTTCATGCCGCTGGAAAAGGCATAAATGTGGCCAAAGTGCTTAAAAATTTAGGGATTGATGTCACTGTTGGTGGTTTTTTAGGCAAAGAAAACCAAGATGGTTTCCAAAAAGCGTTCAGCGAAACAGGAATTGCTAACCGCTTTCAGGTTGTCGAAGGCCGCACCCGTATCAATGTAAAACTGACAGAGCACACCGGTGCAGTTACCGATTTTAACTTTTCAGGCTTCAGTGTCACTAAAGCGGATTGGCAACGTTTCGTCACCGACTCACTCAGCTGGGCGGGTCAGTTTGATATGATTTGCGTCAGTGGAAGCTTACCTCAAGGCGTTGATTTAAAAGATTTTACTCAATGGATGTTACGCCTTAGAGAACAATGCATGTGTGTCATTTTTGATAGTAGCCGTGAAGCTTTTGTTGCTGGACTCAAAGCTTCTCCTTGGTTAGTAAAACCTAATCATCGTGAGCTTGAAATTTGGGCAGGAAAATCTCTTCCGACTCATCAAGATATTGTTGATGCCGCAAATCAACTTCGCCAACAAGGTATTGCCCATGTGGTGGTTTCTTTAGGCGAAAAAGGTGCCATGTGGGTCAATTCATCAGGCGCTTGGTTTGCTAAACCACCTGAATGTGACGTTATCAGCACCGTTGGCGCAGGGGACTCAATGGTAGGAGGGTTAATTTACGGGCTAATGATGAGGCAGACAAGTGAGCACACACTACGCTTAGCTACTGCCATTTCTGCACTTGCAGTCTCCCAACCCAATGTCGGTATCACAGACCGAGCGCAACTTGCACATATGATGACAAAGGTTGACTTACAACCGTTTACGGCTCAATGAGGATGAAAAACATGAAAATAATAATCGCTCCAAGCCACCAGCAAGGCCCTGCTATTTGCTGGCTAGCCATCGATGCCTTAAAGAATGTATCTGCCTTACAAAATATCACCTTCACTGAACAGCTTACTGATGCTGACATTGTGATTTGTTTTGACACTCAGTTGCCTGAAGATTTCAATTGTGCAGACAAAAAAATCTATTTCGGCCACCCCGATGTCGCTGTTAGGCAACCTGCTGAATTCTTGACATCAGCAATTAATGAAGCCACGCTTTGTGAACAACAAATTGCCGAACCGCAGCACACAAAAACCTTCTCTATATTAGCCGTTACAGCTTGCCCTACAGGGGTCGCGCATACCTACATGTCCGCAGAAGCACTTGAAGCTGAAGCAAAAAAACGAGGCTGGAATATCAAAGTAGAAACTCGTGGTTCTGTAGGGGTTGGAAATGAAATTACACCTGAAGAAATTGCACAAGCTGATTTAGTCATTGTCGCTGCTGATATCGAAGTTAATGTGGATAAATTTGCGGGGAAGCCAATGTACCGCACCTCTACCAGTGCAGCATTGAAGAAAACAGCACAGGAATTAGATAGAGCGATAAAGGAGGCGAGTACATTTTCGCCACAAAATGGCAAAAACTCATCACAATTAAGCCAATCCAACGAAAAGCGCGGAGTCTATAAGCACTTACTCACAGGTGTGTCTTATATGCTCCCGATGGTTGTCGCAGGCGGATTGTGTACTGCACTTTCATTTGCTTTTGGTTTAGATGCATCCAATGTAGAAGGCTCTCTGGCCTGGGCGCTTAGCCTAATTGGTGGGCAAACAGCCCTTGCGTTAATGGTGCCTGTACTATCAGGTTATATCGCTTATTCTATTGCTGACAGAACGGGGCTAACCCCAGGTTTAGTCGGTGGGGTACTTGCAACCACTTTAGGTGCGGGTTTTTTAGGCGGGATCATTTCCGGTTTCCTTGCGGGCTACAGTGCTCACTTTATTAGCACTCGATTAAAATTACCGCAAACAATGGAAGCGTTAAAACCGATTTTAATCGTGCCATTGATTTCGACTTTATTTACCGGTTTAGCCATGATCTATGTGATTGGTCACCCTGTAGCTTGGTTGATGGACTGGTTAACCAACTGGCTAAATACCATGGGAACCACCAATGCAGTGATCTTAGGCGCAATACTAGGTGCCATGATGTGTACGGATATGGGAGGCCCGGTCAACAAAGCGGCTTACGCCTTTGGTGTCGGCCTATTAAGTTCACAAACCTACGCACCAATGGCAGCAATTATGGCTGCAGGTATGGTGCCGCCACTGGCAATGGGGATTGCCACATTAATAGCGAGACATAAATTTGTTCCCGCTGAACGCGAAGCAGGTAAAGCCTCTTTTGTTCTCGGTTTATGTTTTATTTCAGAAGGCGCAATTCCGTTTGCCGCCAAAGACCCTATACGTGTTCTTCCTGTTTGTATCATTGGTGGTGCAATAACTGGGGCGCTATCCATGTACTTTGGTATTCAGTTGATGGCACCTCACGGTGGTTTATTTGTGCTGTTAATACCCGGAGCGATTAATCATGTATTGATGTATTTATTCGCGATAGTAGCTGGTACGGTAGTTTCTGGTGTGCTTTATGCCATTGTCAAAAAAGCAACGCCCAAAGAAGCTCAACAAGAAATGGCAAGTACCGCTTAAGCACTCAGATTTAAGTTCCATTCCTAGTCCCTGTTGGTAGTCTTATTCCCCCCCCCTTAACTTGGGGGGCTTTTATTGTGTCAATTTACTTACATTTAATAATGTTTCAAGCTCAAGTAATTTATTAAATTGTTCTTTATTTTGAACCATTTTATCGCAACCAGTTTTACGCAATTCCATAATAATTTCCGATACACACAGTTTATTATTAGGTTTAATTAACTGCATTACCGTTGCAACTTGCCCCGTTCGACCAATACCAGCGGCACAGTGAATAACTGGCAATAATTTATTTTCATCATGAATTGCTCGACTAACAACCGATTCATAAAATGTTCTTTTTTTCATAACACTGTCTTCCATATACTCAGCTAATTTTATTAATTCTACAGTGCCAGCGGTTGTTTGATCCGTCCAATTTTCAATATGAACAACTGGAATATCAATGGCTTTCTTACCATCACTCAGCCGCATACTATAGTGTTTTGCATTTAGGCCTCCAAATTTATTTGGTTTATCAAAGCCTTCGTATTCTTTTACTTCAGCAATCATTCTACCGTACGTACCGCTCGTCCTGAAATAAGCCGGCAAGTTTCGTTGTTTAATATCCCCATCAGATGCGAGAACGCATAGCATAGGGGTTCTATTCTCATATAACATCTGCAAATGGTTTTCTATACTTTCAGTTGCATTAATAGGGCTTTGCGAACGAATAAATAAATTATTATCACCTACTCTTACCCTATTCGCTGGTAAACCAATCTGAATACCGTGACTATTAGTAATACGAATTTGGGTTTCCTTAGCTGTTTTAATGTCAGAAAAGCGAGCGCCTTTAACTTCTTGTTGGTCACAATATTGGAAATTTTGCAGTTTCGTGAATTCTGCTAAGTCATGAAAATTATCAATATCTTTTACTGACTTGGTATTTATTAACTTAGGAAGCGATACTGGCACTGTATTATTAACCAAAATGCTACTAGGCGTTAGTGATGAAGTAGGTGTCTTTAATTTTGCGACTGAATTTAAATCAACAGTTTTAGAATTAAAGGCATAACGAGGGGCTAAAGTCCCATCTTGTTGTATGCTGACTATTTGCCTCGAAAAAATCCCAGTAATCCGATCACGAATAGAAATAATCGTATTAATAATGCGCGCTCTGATAGATGACGTATTCTGAGGCATAGGTACGGTGGTATTTTTAATGTGACTCATACTATCCGATGTTCTAGCCCTTGCAGATTTACATTCAGTATTAGCGACTGACTCAAGACTCGTTGTTCGGATTGGGGGGGTAGGTGGTATCTCTCTGCATTCAGATTTCATTTTCTTTTTCCTTAGCTAGCAGTTAACAAGCTAATCAATCGGTTTGAATTACATATTACGTACCCCGATTATTGCTGACCCATTATGCGAGTTCTTTCAAATTTAGCTAACACCAATAAAAAACCCGCTAACATTACCTAGTGCTGACAGCGCTAAGTACTGTTAACGGGCTAATTTTTAAATGTAAAATTTACTTACGACGCCAAGTGGTCCCCTGAGCCCCGTCTTCAAGCACAATCCCCATAGCTGTCAGCTCATCACGAGCCGCATCCGCTTGCGCCCAATCTTTATTTTGCCGCGCATCTAGGCGTTGTTGAATTAATGCCTCGATTTTTGCCACTTCCGCATCACCTTCAGTCTGTGCACCGCCTTTTAAGAAGCTTTCTGGGTCTTGTTCTAACAAACCAAGAACGCCAGCCAGTTCACGAAGTTGTGCCGCCATCGCATTGGCCGCTGACATATCTTCTGATTTCAGACGGTTAACTTCACGTACCATGTCAAACAACACGGAATAAGCTTCTGGTGTGTTAAAGTCGTCATTCATCGCTTCAATGAAACGTGCTTTAAATTCATCACCACCAGCAGGAACTGCCGATTTATCAGTACCACGTAGTGCCGTATACATGCGCTCAAGTGCGGTGCGCGCCTGTTTCAAGTTTTCTTCTGTATAGTTAAGTTGACTACGGTAATGGCCTGATAACAGAAAATAACGCACTGTTTCTGCATCGTAATACTCAAGTACGTCACGAATAGTGAAGAAATTATTGAGAGACTTAGACATTTTTTCTCTATCAACCATGACCATACCGGAGTGCATCCAGTAATTCACATAAGGGCCATCATGAGCACAGGTAGATTGTGCAATTTCATTTTCATGGTGTGGAAACATTAAATCTGAGCCGCCACCGTGAATATCAAAATGGTTGCCTAACGTTTTACTGTTCATTGCCGAACATTCAATATGCCAACCTGGGCGGCCTAAGCCCCATGGGGATTCCCAGCTTGGTTCGCCTTCTTTAGACATTTTCCACAAGACGAAGTCCATTGGGTTGCGCTTTACATCAGCCACTTCGACACGAGCACCTGCTTGCAACTGCTCTAAATCTTGGCGGGATAACAGGCCATAATTTGGGTCGGTTTTCACCTCAAACATGACATCGCCATTCGCAGCGACATAAGCATGACCACGCTGAATCAAGCTTTGGGTTAATTCAATAATTTCACCAATATGACGGGTTGCTCGTGGTTCGCTATCAGGGCGTAAAATATTCAATGCATCGAAATCTTTATGCATTTCAGCCAGCATACGCGTTGTTAGCTCCTCAACACTTTCATTATTTTCTGCTGCACGTTTAATGATTTTATCGTCAATATCGGTGACGTTGCGCACATAATTTAAGTCGTAACCCAAATAACGCAAATAGCGGCTAATTGCATCAAATGCCACAAATGTACGGCCGTGGCCGATATGACACAAGTCGTAGATAGTGATGCCACACACATACATCCCAATCTTCCCTGCGTGGATGGGCTTAAACTCTTCTTTTTGACGACTTAGTGTATTAAAAATTTGTAGCATCTGAACTTTTCCATTTATTTGAAAAATGATTATCGATTTCTACCGATAAAATATCATGTTATTGAACCCCGATCACCTTAAGAATGCAAGGGTTTACCCCGCTTCCTTTTCAGTTTATTCATTAGGTTTAATACACACCTATTATGCTATAAACTACCGACTAAGCTTCCTTCCGCTTCAAGTCAGGTTTTATCTGTGATATAAACGTGCTGATCTCAACGCTTTCGCAAGTTAGCGCACAAAAAACAATTATTCAGGATAGCTATTATGGTTACATTTCATACCAATCACGGTGACATTGTTATCAAAACGTTTGACGATAAAGCACCCGTTACAGTCGAAAACTTTTTAACTTACTGCCGTGAAGGTTTTTACAATAATACCATTTTCCATCGTGTTATTAATGGTTTCATGATCCAAGGCGGTGGTTTTGAGCCAGGCATGGAACAAAAAGACACTAAAGCACCTATCAAAAACGAAGCTAACAACGGTTTAAAAAACAGCCGCGGTACCTTAGCGATGGCGCGTACTAACGACCCTCATTCAGCAACAGCACAGTTCTTTATCAACGTTGCTGACAACGACTTCTTAAACTTCCGTTCAGAGCGTCCAGATGGCTGGGGCTACTGCGTATTTGCTGAAGTGGTTGAAGGCATGGACGTTGTTGACAAAATCAAAGGCGTCTCAACTGGTCGTAGCGGTTTCCACCAAGACGTTCCACGTGAAGACGTTATCATTGAAAAAGTGACTGTCAGCGAGTAAACCTGACGCATGTCCACTTACATCATTGCAGATTTGCATTTAAGTGAAGATGAACCGGCGATCACCGCCGGTTTTATCAACTTTATTCAACAGCAAGCCATCCATGCCGAAAGCCTGTACATTCTCGGTGATTTTTTCAATTATTGGGTGGGCGATGATGATGACAATCCACTTCATCAGCTTGTGGCAAACGAACTAAAACAACTCACCAATCTTGGTATTCCCTGTTATTTCATCCATGGCAATCGCGATTTTTTGATTGGCAAACGCTATGCTAAACAGTGTGGCATGACCATTTTACCGCAAGAAACATTGCTAAAGCTGAATAACAAACGCATTCTCATCATGCACGGTGATACCTTATGTACAGATGATGCCGCCTATCAAAATTATCGCAAAAAAGTTCATACCCCATGGATCCAACGGGTATTCCTTTTGCTGCCGCTGTTTATTCGCCGTAGAATAGCGCAAAAGATGCGCAAGAACAGCCAATATGCTAGCAGCATGAAAACTGAATCCATCATGGATGTGAATCCCCAAGCGGTAAGTAACGTGATGAAAAAACACCAAGCTCAATGGCTTATCCATGGTCACACCCACCGCCCTGCAATTCACGAAATAAATATCAATGGTAAGTTGCATTATCGTGGCGTACTAGGGGCATGGCACCATGAAGGTTCAGCCTTTGTCATTAATGAACAAGGCGTTGAGCTAATTTTCTTTCCCTTCGAATAACTCCGTAAAAGTTCTTGGTCGCAAATACGACCGTTTGCTTACTTATTAACCACGCAAACGTTTTCCTTGCTGCATTACCATGATATGATCACCGCAATTCAATTTCCCCCATCTTCGGGTCATGTTTTTTTCACTACAGGAAAGCACTAAATGACTGTTCAATCTGCGGCAAAAATCGCCATTGTTATGGGTTCAAAAAGTGACTGGGCAACCATGCAGCATGCCGCTGATGTGTTGACTGAACTGCAACTCCCTTTCCATGTCGAAATCGTCTCTGCACACCGTACCCCTGATAAGTTATTTTCCTTTGCTGAAAATGCAAAAAAGAATGGGTTTGATGTGATTATTGCGGGTGCAGGTGGCGCAGCGCATTTACCAGGTATGCTAGCTGCGAAAACCTTAGTGCCTGTCTTTGGTGTACCAGTACAAAGCGCTGCTCTCAGTGGTGTCGACAGCCTATACTCCATCGTTCAAATGCCTAAAGGCATCCCTGTCGGCACACTAGCAATCGGTAAAGCGGGTGCAGCAAACGCAGCGCTGTTAGCCGCTCAGGTATTAGCAATAAGCGATACTGCTATTTTCAACCGCCTTGCCGCATGGCGTGAAGCACAAACCAATGATGTGCTGAACAACCCTGACCCGAGGGATGCATAATGAAACCCGTTTGTGTGCTTGGTAATGGCCAACTAGGCCGCATGCTGCGTCAAGCGGGTGAGCCATTAGGTATCGCCGTTTTTCCTGTTGGGCTTGATGCAGAGCCGGAAGCGGTTCCTTATCAGCAAAGCGTTATCACCGCTGAAATTGAACGCTGGCCAGAAACCCCTCTGACAAAAGAATTAGCTCGCCATAATGCCTTTATTAACCGTGATATTTTTCCACGTTTAGCGGATAGGTTCCCACAAAAAAGCTTATTTGATAGCTTGCAACTTTCCACTGCACCTTGGGCATTATTAGAATCTCCTGAACAATGGCCTGAATTATTTGCAACTTTAGGTGATTTCCTCATTGTAAAACGCAGAACTGGCGGCTATGACGGGCGTGGTCAATGGCGTGTTCGCCCTGGTGATGAAAAAGATTTGCCCGCTGAAATTTACGGCGAGTGCATCGTTGAACAAGGCATCCCTTTTGACGCGGAAGTGTCTGTCATTGGTGCCCGAAATGCAGAAGGGAAATCCGTTTTTTACCCGATTACCCATAATTTACACCAAGAAGGTATTTTGCGGACAAGTGTAGCCTTCCCTAAGTCAACTAACCCGCAGCAGGAACAAGCTCAAGCCATGCTCAGCGCAGTCATGGATGAGTTAGGTTATACTGGTGTGATGGCAATGGAATGTTTTGTCGTGGGCGATAACCTACTGATTAACGAAATTGCGCCTCGCGTCCATAATAGCGGCCATTGGACGCAAAATGGCGCATCCATTAGCCAATTTGAGTTACATCTACGTGCCATTTTAAACCTGCCAATGCCATCTCCTGAAGTGTATAGCCCTGCTGTTATGGTCAATTTAATTGGTACGGATGTAAATATAAACTGGTTAAATTTACCCCTAGTTCACCTTCACTGGTATGAAAAAGAGGTGCGCCCTGCTCGTAAAGTGGGTCATTTAAACCTTTCTCATCGCGACTGCAATCAATTATCTGCAACACTTACTGCTTTAGTTCCACTTTTACCAAATGAGTACAAAAGTGGCATTGAGTGGGCAAATGCAAAATTAGACTGGTACTCTCATCAATAAATAGGGAAAATAGCCCTATTCGATGCCCGAACCTATTTTCGGGCATTATGCTATTTTCGCCGTCATCCAGAAAACAAATATCCTGATTTAAGGTGTGCGGCATTACTGGAGTCAATATGTCCTCGCAGCCTTTTAGTCTGTTTTATCAGTGGTGCATTCTTGTTCTATTAGGACTGGTTTATTTTTTAGCCACTGCAACCACCTTTACATCTCTTGGTGTGGTTTTACCTGAGATGATAAGTGAGCTCAAATGGAGTTGGAGTGAGGCTGGATTTGGTTTTACGCTACTGGGCTTAACTTGCGGGCTTGCGAGTTTTCTCCCTTCTCTACTGATCCGTAAAGTCGGTGTACGGGCCACTTTATTGCTAGGTACCAGTGTCTTTGTTGCGGGCTTTTATAGTCTTTATTCCACACAAGCCATCAGCACCTATTTTTTAGGCACCGCATTAATTGGTATTGGTTTCACCTTACTCGCCACAGTTCCTGGGACTTACGTTCTTTCGCGGCTATTTGAAAAACAATCCCTTGCCTTTGGGTTATATTTCACCATCGGGGGCTTGGGAGGGGTTGCAGGCCCTTGGATTTACTTTTACGCCTCAAACCAATTAGGCTCTTGGCGTATGCATTGGGTTCTATGTGCCGTTTATCTTAGCATTGTCACGTTAATCACTATTTTTATGCTGCGTGAAGGAAAACAAGAACAAGAACACGCAATAAAAGTGATGCAAAAACAAGTGAGTGATGCGAGTAAACCTATTTATCGTACTGCAGAGGTTTGGACAGTCGGCAGAGCACTGCGCACATGGCAGTTTTACTTAATTGCTGCAACCTATACCTCATTTTTATGGTGTGGTATTACCGTTAATAGCTTTGCTGTTGCCCATATTGAAGAGCGTGGTTTTGGCATGACTGTGGCGGTTTCATTGTTAAGCACAATGGCATTTGTTAATGCATTCTCAAGACTTATTGGTGGGGCTGCTGGGGAATGGCTAGAACCAAAGAGACTATTAATTGGTAGCCTAATTACCATGGTATTAGGTGTTATTTTCCTCAGTATTGCCACATCATGGCTATGGCTAATCTTGTTTGTGTTATGCGTTGGTATTGGCTATGGCATGACTTTTTTGGCATCAAGTGTTTTGCTTTCAAATTATTTTGGTCGAGGCCCATACCTAGAACTTTTCTCTGTGGTGAATTTAATTTCAACCGTTGCATGTTTAGCACCTTTTATTGCTGGTGCAATAAAAGATTTCACAGGGAGTTTCACCCCTGCATTTTTGGTTATTGCCGCGCCTGTGGTCGTGATTTTAGGTCTTACATTGATGATGAAGCCCCCTGCACTCAATCACAAATAAAAAATCCCGAGTGCTTAGCTCGGGAAAAATTAAAACCAAAGGGAAAACAAGTTTAAGACCAGATATTGGATCAAAACATACCGCTTATTTGCGCCACCGAAAAAATCAAAATCAGGCGAAAAATCAATTACGGTTTTAACAGCTCAGGGACTTTTAATAAAATAAATTCGTTATCATCCGCTTTATTTGGTTCACGACTGGATGAGAACGGGTAATTATTGTCATTGCCAACAATAATGTGTTCGCTATCAACCACATCAACGTTCTCTATCGTGAAGAATGGGAAGGTAAACACCCCGTCATTTAAGGGTTTTCTTGCCATATTATTCGGGTCTTTTATATTCATTAAATCAATATAAGCCTGTTTATCCACCGCTTTTCCAACGTTATTATCTGAAAACTCAATACGATAAACACGCTTGAATTTAGCTGAATGACTAAAACAATTTTCAGTATTACTGCTTCCCGCCGTGCAGGCTTTATCTGCAGTGCCTTCACCATTATCACGCTCAATGATTAAGCCGTGAGTATCATCAATAAGATTAAAATCACCAATGGCGTTTTGGTTATCTTCAAAGACATATAACCAACTTCTGCCAGTCCAATCCTGCTTTTTCACATCAAATTCAAGAATACGGGCAGCACGTTTACCATCGATATTTTCATAATCTTGTTTTTCATCAAGCCAAATAGCACCTTCTAGCATTGGGTAGAGCTTAGAACCATCTGGCGATGATGCCATACCTTCAAAACCTTTCGAACGATTGACTTGGAAAGTCACTTTATCTGTAGGTTTACCCGGTGTGGTGATTTGGTAGTGATCAGGAGAAACGACGTTCTTTCCATCTACTTGCGTTTCAAACAAGGCTAATACCTTGCCATCCAAATCCATTTTGATTAAGTAAGGGCCAAACTCATCACCAACCCATAAAGCACCATCCGCAAATTGAAAGCTTTCAGGATCAAAATCACTGCCTGTTAAATAGCGCTCTTTTGTACTTTCATTCGTAATATGAAAAGGGATAATTTTATCGGGGTCCTGGAAGAAAACCGTTTTTAATGGTGTCGTATTACCCGTTTGAAAATCAATATCATATTGAGTGACATACAACATAGAGTCAGGGGAGTTTACTTTGTTGCCAAATCCATTATCAGTTAAAACCCAGTAAGTACCATCCGCCATGCGTTTGATACCCGAGTGCCCTTGACGTGGTTGGCCTTTAATTGGAATGTGCATTCCTGTTGGGCGATCTGCAGATTTACCTTCCACTTTCCCTAAGCTATCTACACGAACGCCAGTGGTAAATTTACCACTCACTTGCATATCTGAAGGTGCATTTTCAGGTGTAGCAACAGTGGAATTAACTGGAAGAATGGAGTGACCCGCTAATGTTGCTGGCACCTCTTGTTGAGCAAACCCAGTGATGCTAAATGAAATTAAACTAGCCAATAAAGATAACGAGCCCAGTTTACGTTTAATAGAATAGTTATTCTGCATTGTTATGTTTCCATTTTAAGGCTATCAATAATTGATGGCGGAATCATAACGTCGATGAATGAAGCTTTTATGAAGGATTGAAGACAGTTATTTTACTGAAAAACAGGTTGTTTTTTATCATGTTCAATAAATATTGGTATTAAGATATTTCCCTAATACCGATATACTCTAAATAATTCGAGTTGCAGCTAGGCGACAAACGAAGATAGACCGATGAGCATACAAAAGTCTATGATCCGGCTATCTGAACGCAGTCAACAACGCTGCAACTCGAAGTATGACGAGTATTTAACTATTAGGTAAACGACGGTGCTGATTACCCGTCCCTAATAAACGCAGTCCTAACCACCCACCGCAAATAGACAATAAAATTGCCGCGCACAAAGGCAATAATACCCACATACGCCATTCAGGTTGCCATGGGAAATCAAACACTTTACTTTGTAACAGCCATAATGCAATTTCTGCTCCAAAAGCTGCGGCAAGCCCGGCCATTAAGCCAAGTAATGCAAATTCGCTCCATAGCGTTCTACGCATTAACTTTTTACTGGCGCCTAGCGTTCTATATACTACGAGCTCTCGCTCTCGTTGGCTCATACCCACTTGAATTTGAGCCAATAATAGCAATAACCCACAGAAAATAACCAGTACCACCATCACTTCAAGGGCTTGGCTAACCTGCTGAAGAATTTGCTGGATTTGGGTAATAATTGCACCAGTGTCGAGCACATTAATTGTCGGGTAATGGCGGCTAAGTTGCGTCAATAACTGCCCATCGCCTTCATAGTGGAAGCTGCTCAACCAAGTGGCCGGCATTTGAGAAAGACTTTCTTCAGAGAAAATAAAATAGAAGTTCGGTCGCAGGCTCTCCCAATCAACCGTACGAATACTACTGACTGTTGCACTAAAGACCTGAGCCCCTGCGTTAAATGTTAGTTTATCGCCTAATTTCAATCCGAGCTCTTTAACGACCGTTTGTTCAATCGAAACTTCTCCCGCTTTCGGTGGCCATGTCCCTTCGTCAACCACATTAGCTGGCGCTAAATCAGATTGCCAAGTTAAACTCAATTCACGTCGCACCGTATTATTATTTGGATCACGTTGATCTGCCCATTCAACCGCTGACTGGTCATTAATATCGGTTAAGCGCGCTAACACCACAGGGTTGAACTCTGTTGGTTTGACGTCAAACTCAGCCAAGAGCTTGGTAACAGGCTCAAGCTGTGACTGGTTCATATTAATCAAGAAATAGTTCGGGCTATCTGCGGGTAATTGCTGCTGCCAGCGGTCAAGTAAATCACCACGCACTAAAATTAGCAGCGCCAACAACATAAATGACAGCGAAAATGCACTCATTTGTGTGATGGTCTGTAACGGCTGGCGCAATAGGCGACTAACGGATAAACGCAAACTTAATTGGCGGAACTTAATATGGCGTAGCCCCCATAAGCCTACCCAACCAATCAGCGCAAGTAGAATGGCCACCACGACAATACCCGCCAAAATTGACCACAACAGAGGATTGACGCCAGCAAAAATAAATAACCCACCAACCACAATTAAAATAACAATTGGCAGATAATAATACAGGGGCCAAACGGGTGATTTAGCATCTTCACGCAATACCCTTGAAGGCTGGGTTGCCATCAGTTGGTAATAAGGGCGACTGCCAACAATAATAGCAATAATGAATAATGTACTGATCGCCCAAACCCAAGGCATTAAACTCGCAGGTGGCAATTCCTTCGGCAACATAGCCCCTAAGATTTGCATTAAAATGCCTTCAAAAACCAAACCTAATAATGAGCCGAGTAAAGCCGCAGCGATTAAAATCACTAACCACTGCCCAATAATCCACTGACGTAATGCGCTACGCCCTGCTCCTAGAGTTTTTAATACTGCGATTAGTTGATGACGGCTGCGGCAATAATGCGTCATTGAAACCACGACCGCAGCAATGGCTAGCAGCAGTGTTAATAACACTGATAACAATAAAAATTGTTGAGCACGTTGAAACGTTTTCCCTACTGCGCCGTTATCTTCGCTTAATGTATACCAACGTTGATCATTTCGCAGATCTTGCTCATATTTTTGTTGAAATGCATCAATCAGCTGACGATCACCGGCAAACATGTCGCGATACGTTAATCGGCTGCCTACTTGAATAGCCCCTGTTAATGGCGCATCTTCAATCGCTATTAATACTCTTGGAGCAATCTGGAACGGGTTAAATCCGCTGTCGGGCTCTTGAATTAATTTACCCGAGACTTTTAGCGTTGCATCTCCGATATCAAGGTTATCCCCTACATTGAGGTTCAATAATTCTAATAGCCGCGGAGCGACTAGTATTTGCCCTTTTGTTGGGGTTAACCCAGCGGGTTCAGTGATAAGCTCGCCATATAATGGATATGCCTTATCTGCGGCTTTCACTAACACCAATTGTGGCCGAGCGTCTTCATCTTCTGTCGCATAAGCCATGGTAGAAAATGATATTTGCTGGCTGAGCGCTAAGCCCTCTTTTTGGGCTTCTTGTAACCATGTAGGTTCGCTTGGATGAGAAGAACGTAAAACTAAGTCCCCCGCTAACAACTCACGGCTTTGGTAGCTCATACTATTTTCAATACGATCGCTAATTCGCCCTAAAGCCAATACACAAGCTACTGCAAGGGTAAGTGCAAGCCAAACAATCAATAACGAGGGTGTTTTCCATTCACGCCAAAACCAACGCCAAATCATGCTTCTTCCCTCAACTGCCCATCAACCAAACGCAAGCGACGTTGGCAACGCGCAGCTAGCTCGTTATCGTGAGTAACCAAAATCAAGGTTGTTCCATGCTCTTTGTTCATCGCAAATAATAAATCTGCAATTTTATCCCCGGTGTGGCGATCGAGGTTACCCGTTGGTTCATCAGCAAATAAAATTTGAGGGCGACCATTAAAAGCTCGAGCAAGTGCAACGCGTTGTTGTTCCCCTCCTGACAACTGTGCTGGCATATGTTTTAAGCGATCTTTTAAGCCTAAATCAGTCAGTAAACCCGCCGCATGTTGATAACTTTCAGACTCAGATTCGCCACGTAGCAAAGAAGGAAGCTGCACATTTTCAATAGCATTTAAGGTTGGAATCAACATAAAGGATTGAAACACAAAACCGACACTTTGTGCCCGTAAATGTGCCCGTTGCTCTTCATCCATTTTAGTGAGGTCTTGACCTAATAAATTAACCGTTCCACTGGAGCCGTCATCCAACCCCGCGATAATCCCTAACAAGGTTGATTTCCCCGAACCAGACTCCCCAATTAAAGCAATTGTTTGCCCGGACTCGACAATTAGCTCAACACCTTGCAATATAGTCAGTTCATGTTCACCTTGGCCAACACGTTTAATGAGATGATGAACTTCAAGAATATTATTCGCCGACATATATTGGTATTTCTCCTGTTACTGACTGCAAGTGGGCACGCACTTGCGTCAACTAAGCTATTAATCTTAGGTGATAGCCTAAGTGCAGGCTACCGTCTACCGGCTGAGCAGGCTTGGGCCTCTTTGCTTGCCGAACGTTGGCAGAAACTTTCCCCACCCGTTGCTATTATTAACGGTAGTATTAGTGGGAATACCTCTGCACAGGGGTTAGAACGACTTTCCATGTTACTCGAACAAAACAAACCTAACTGGGTATTGATCGAGTTAGGTGCAAATGACGGCTTACAAGGTCTCCCAGTAGAACAACTTGAAGCTAATTTACAACAGATTATTAAGCAAATCGTGCAATCCGGTGCGAAACCGCTCTTAATGCAAATTCGTATTCCACCTAACTATGGAAAACGTTATACGACAAGTTTCGAAAAAGTCTATCCGAAATTGGCGCAAAGTAATCAAATTCCATTACTGCCATTTTATATGGAAACTGTGATAACTAAGCCTGAATGGATACAACAAGACGGTATTCACCCGACGGTTGAAGCCCAGCCATCCATTGCTGATTTTATGGAAAAACAGCTTTCTGAACATATTTTACCGTCTAATAAATAAAACAGACGTTAAACAAGAGAATTAAAACGCTCTTTTATACCCGAAATAGATTCAGTTGCATGAAACCAAGGTAAAGTTATGCAAACATCAGCACGAAACAAAAAATCAGTCCTGGTCACAGGTGCATCAAGCGGTATTGGCTTTTGTGCTGCACAAACACTTCGCCAGCGTGGCTATCATGTTATTGTTGCCTGCCGTAAAGAAAGTGATATTTTACGCCTGAAAGAACTGGGTTATGACACCGTCTCACTTGACCTCGATGATAAAAATAGCATAGAAACAGCGGCTCAAACGGTGCTAACACTCTGTAATCATCGCCTTTACGGGTTATTCAACAACGCCGGTTTTGGGGTGTATGGGCCGTTAAATAGCGTCAACCGCGAGCAACTCGAAGCGCAATTTTCCACTAATTTTTTTGGTGTTCACCAATTAACTTTCTTGCTATTACCCGCCATGAGCGCGCACCATGAAGGCCGAATTATCCAGACCAGTTCGGTAATGGGGGTGATTTCAACTCCCGGCCGTGGCGCTTATGCTGCCAGTAAATACGCACTGGAAGCATGGTCTGATGCCCTACGCTTAGAGTTAGCTGGAACAGGTATAAAAGTGAGCTTAATTGAGCCAGGCCCTATTCATACCGCTTTTACTCAAAATGTTGAACAAACTCAAAAAGATAAACCTGTTAAAAACCCAGGTATTGCCTCACGTTTTACCTTAACACCGGAACATGTGGTAGAAAAACTGATCCATGCGTTAGAAAGCCCGCGCCCAAAAGTACGCTACTCTGTCACGTTATTAACTGTCGCTGTACGTATCTTAAAGCGTATTTTACCTGACAAAATAATGGATAAAATACTGGCAAATCAGGGAAAAAAAGCTTGAAAAAAGCAAAATCAGCCCCATTTTATTACTATCGCTCAAAAATTCTATTGATAACAAATTCAAAAGAGACTTCTTATGTTTGCTAACGCTCAGATAATTGATATTAACGAAACCAACCTACACCAAGTCATTGAACAATCAATGAACTTACCTGTCATGTTTTACTTTTGGTCACCGCGTAGCCCTCATTGCCAAGATTTCGGTACTATGTTGGAAAAAATTGCCAACGACTACGCAGGGTCATTTATTTTAGCTAAAGTTAATTGTGATGAAGAACAAATGATCGCCAGTCAGTTTGGCTTAAAAGCGATCCCTACCGTATATGTATTGCAAAATGGTCGTCCTGTTGATGGCTTTGAAGGGCCACAACCCGAAGAGGTCGTGCTGGAAATTTTATCTCGCGTGCTGCCAAGCCCAGAAGAAATGAAAGCAGCACAAGCTGCTGAATTAATTGCAGAAGGTAAAGCGCAAGAAGCACTGCCATTGTTAAAAGAAGCGCATCAGCTGAACCCCAAAAATAGCGAAATCACATTATTATTGGCAGAAACCCAAATCGGTTTAAATCTTGTTGATGACGCACAAGCTACTTTAGAAGCTGTCCCATTACAGGATAAAGACAGCCGCTACCAAGGTTTAATTGCACAAATTGAATTATTAAAACAAGCTGCGGACACCCCTGAAATTCAGCAATTGCAAGATGAATTCAATCAAGATCCGCAAAATACAACGTTAGCTGTTCAATTAGCCCTAAAACTGCATGAAGTGAACCGCAACGAAGAAGCGCTAGAAATGTTATTCGGCTTTTTACGTACCGATTTGGGTGCAGGTGACGGCGCAGTGAGAAAAACCATGATGGATATTATGTCTGCCATGGGAACCGGTGATGCCATTGCCAGTAAATACCGTCGCCAAGTATATTCACTACTTTACTAATTAAGGGTTAAATATGGACTTGTTCGCCTTTGGTGCAATACCGATTATCATTTTTGTCGCTGTCGTTATTGTTTTTACCTGTGTTAAAACAGTACCGCAAGGCTTTCAATGGACAGTTGAGCGTTTCGGCCGCTATACCCGTACGCTACAACCAGGCTTGCATATTATTGTGCCATTTATGGACAAAATTGGCCGTCGCATCAATATGATGGAACAAGTCCTCGATATCCCATCTCAAGAAGTTATTTCTCGCGATAATGCCAACGTCACTATTGATGCGGTCTGCTTTATTCAAGTCGTTGACCCAGTACGTGCGGCCTATGAGGTCAGCAACCTTGAGCTTTCCGTACTAAATTTAACCATGACAAATATTCGTACCGTATTAGGTTCTATGGAACTGGACGAAATGTTATCACAACGTGATTCCATTAATAGCCGTTTATTACACGTGGTGGATGAAGCAACTAACCCTTGGGGTGTCAAAATTACCCGTATCGAAATTCGTGACGTGAAGCCACCAAAAGAATTAATTAGTGCGATGAATGCGCAGATGAAAGCTGAACGTACCAAACGGGCTGATATTCTTGAAGCTGAAGGTATCCGCCAAGCAGCAATTTTAAAAGCTGAAGGTGAAAAACAGTCACAAATTCTCAAAGCTGAAGGTGAACGCCAATCCGCATTTTTACAAGCCGAAGCACGCGAAAGAGCAGCAGAAGCGGAAGCAAAAGCAACACAAATGGTATCTGAAGCGATTGCCGCTGGTGATATGCAGGCGATTAACTACTTTGTGGCGCAAAAATACACTGATGCACTGACTAGTATTGGTTCTGCCGAAAACAGCAAAGTCATCATGATGCCATTAGAAGCCAGTAACTTAATGGGCGCAATTGGTGGGATTACTGAGCTAATCGGTGAAAGCAAGAAAACCGGTGCCATAAAAAAACAGGTAAAAGAATGATAGAGCTTATCAGTGCTCAACCCGCATGGTTTTGGCTATGTCTTGGTGGGCTATTGCTGATTGGTGAACTTCTTGGTACCGCAGGCTATCTTTTATGGTCGGGTATTGCTGCGGTGCTTGTTGGCGTTATCGTTTGGGCTCTGCCATTCATCGGTTGGGAGTGGCAAGGGATCTTGTTTGCCATTTTTACCGTTGTCTCTGCTGTATTATGGCGCAACTGGTTGAGGAACAAGCAAAAAAACAAGGCAGATAACGTCAATCAAATCAGTCATCAACTCATCGGTGTGAAAGGCCGTTTGTTGTCAGATACCGAAGAAGGCTTTAGCCGAGTACGCCTTGCCGATGGTAGTTGGCGCGTGTATAGCGACACGCCATTAAGCGCCAATACAGAAGTGGTCGTCATCGCAGTAGACGGTATCACCTTGCAGGTTAAGCCTTCTCATGATGACAACATCCACGCGCCAAGTGGTCAATAATCGGGCAATCCGCACCATCATCCCCAGGACATACGTCCACGAGCTCTTGTAATGTATCTCGAATAGCAGACAATTTAACGATTGTCTGCTCTATTTCATTTATCTTGGCTATCGTTGTCGTTTTTACATCAGCACTATGTCTGGTAGGGTTGCGAAATAAACCTAATAATTCGCCACATTCATCCAAGGTAAAACCCACATCTTTTGCCTGTTTGAGCAACACGAGTTCGTTTAGATGGCGCTCCTGATAATAGCGGTAGCTGTTCTCCCCTCTTTCAGGTGGCGTAATTAAACCTTTATCCTCATAAAAACGGATTGCTTTTGCAGTTAGGCCCGTTTTTTTGGCAATTTCACTAATATTCATAATTCCTCTTGACCTTAACCTTGCTGGAAGGTGTAACCTTTACATATTGTCGAATTATAGACCTAATTGTAGATAAAGTTATAGACCCAATACATCAAACGGGTTTGGAGGCTGCAAAATGAGTAACATGATTATTTTAAAATTACAGGGACTAAGCTGCATGCACTGTGTCGGTTCAGTCACTAAAGCGCTCGAAGGACGTGGTGATGTCACTAACTTAAAAGTGAGTATCGATTATGCCGTGATGGAAAGTGATACCAATGTGGCTGATTTAATTAAAACCATCGTTGATGCAGGCTATGAAGCTGAAGTGGCTACAGCTCCTGATGTCGAGTTACAGCTTTCAGGCCTCAATTGTATGAAATGTGCGGGTAAAACACAAAAAGCACTCGAAGAGGTTGATGGCGTTGCCGCTGCCGTTGTCGATACCACCAGCGCCAAAGTGTACGGTTCTGCTGATGCACAAACGTTAATCGCCGCTGTTCAACAAGCGGGTTACAACGCAGAACTCGCCCAAACAAAAGCGATCTCTTTAGCCCTTTCGGGTCTAAGTTGCATGAAATGTGCCGTTAAAACACAGCAAGCGCTAGAAGCAGTTGATGGTGCTCAAAGTGCAACTGTCGATACCCAAACCGCTGTTGTCCAAGGTACGGCATCCGCAGAATCCCTAATTGCTGCGGTTCAAGCGGTTGGCTACCAAGCAACTGTGGGTGAATCTCACCCAAAAGCTGAGCCGCTGAGTACTACAACTGAACAGCCGGAAGCTGATTCAGCGGCAATCTGTGAGATCCCGGCACAAGAGTCTGATTTAGGTGAACAACCTGAAATTAGCCCAATAGATGACAGTGTACAGTTACTGCTTGATGGCATGACCTGTGCTAGTTGTGTCAACAAAGTCCAGAAAGCCTTAAATAGCGTACCGGGCGTTGAAAATGCACGTGTCAACTTAGCTGAGCGTAGCGCGTTAGTCACCGGAAGCGCTGAACCAAATGATTTAATCGCTGCGGTTGTTAAAGCAGGTTATGGTGCTGAAATCATTCAAGATGAAGCTAAACGCCGTGAGCGCCAACAGGAGGTTGCGCAAGCCAATATGCGCCGCTTCCGCTGGCAATCAGCATTAGCACTTGCCCTTGGTATCCCTGTGATGGTGTGGGGGATGATGGGCGATAACATGGTGCTGACTGAGCAAAACCATACCATTTGGCTTACCATTGGTGTATTAACCCTTGCGGTCATGGTATTTGCAGGTGGGCACTTTTATCGAAATGCATGGCAAAGCCTAAAAAATGGCAGTGCGACCATGGACACCTTAGTCGCGCTAGGAACCGGGGCGGCTTGGCTCTATTCTATTGTGGTGAATCTTTGGCCTGAATGGTTCCCAGACCAAGCCAGACACCTTTATTATGAAGCCAGTGCCATGATCATCGGTCTTATTAACCTAGGTCATGCCTTAGAACAACGAGCTCGCCAACGCTCATCCAAAGCCCTTGAACGCTTACTAGACCTGACACCGCCAACGGCCCGTGTTGTCACAGAACAAGGCGAAGTGGATATGCCGCTCGAGCAAGTCAAAAAAGGAATGATTTTACGCTTAGCAACGGGTGACCGTGTCCCTGTTGATGGTGAAATTGTCGAAGGAGAGGTTTGGTTAGACGAAGCCATGCTAACAGGTGAGCCGATCCCGCAGCAAAAAAGTAAAGGGGATCAAGTCCATGCGGGAACTGTGGTACAAGATGGTACCGTGCTATTTCGTGCCGCTGCTGTTGGCAGCCAAACGACTTTAGCGCGCATTATTCACCTTGTTCGCCAAGCACAAAGTAGTAAGCCACAAATTGGCCAACTTGCTGACCGTATTTCTGCCGTATTTGTACCGGTAGTTGTGGCTATCGCCTTAATTTCAGGTGCGATTTGGTACTTTGTTGGGCCTGCACCACAAATTACTTACGCACTTGTTATTACCACAACCGTTTTAATTATTGCGTGTCCTTGTGCACTAGGCCTTGCAACGCCAATGTCGATTATTTCTGGCGTGGGCCGTGCGGCTGAATTTGGCGTGTTAGTGCGCGATGCAGATGCATTACAGCAAGCAAGTGAGTTAGATACCATTGTCTTTGATAAAACAGGCACATTGACTGAAGGTATGCCACAAGTTACTGATATCCATGTATTTAATGGGTTCGAACAAGACACCGCCTTACAGTTTGCCGCTTCATTAGAAAATGGTTCTAATCACCCACTGGCTCGCGCTGTTTTAAATCGCGCAAAAGGCTTAACACTACCTGCTAATGAGCAGTTTAGAACCTTAGCAGGGTTAGGTATTAGCGCAATAATTGATGGGAAAACTATTTTATTAGGTAACCAAAAACTGTTATCACAAAATAATATTGATACCCGTGATATTGAAGAAATCTTACACCAACAAGCCACTCAAGGTGTCACTCCCGTCTTACTGGCTGTTGATGGTAAAGTTGCCGCACTGTTATCTATCCGTGACCCATTACGTGAAGACAGCATAAGTGCGCTGGCACGGTTGCACAAACAAGGTTTCCGTTTAGTCATGTTAACCGGAGATAACCCAGTAACCGCTAACGCGATAGCCAAAGAAGCAGGTATTGATGAAGTGATTGCAGGCGTTATGCCAGATGGTAAATCTGCCGCAATTGAAGCCTTGCAAGCCAAAGGGCACAAAGTTGCAATGGTGGGTGATGGCATCAATGATGCCCCTGCTCTAGCCCGAGCTGACGTTGGTATTGCGATGGGTGGCGGCAGTGATATAGCTATTGAAACTGCATCGATTACCTTGATGCGCCAAAGCTTACATGGTGTTGCCGATGCGGTATCTATTTCAAAAGGAACACTGCGTAATATGAAGCAGAATCTGTTTGGTGCCTTTGTTTACAATACGTTAGGTATCCCGATTGCCGCTGGTATTTTGTACCCAATAACGGGAACATTACTAAACCCTGTCGTTGCTGGTGCCGCAATGGCCTTATCATCAATTACTGTGGTCAGTAACGCAAACCGCTTGTTACGGTTTAAACCTGAAAAATAATAACCAAAAAGAGGGAGAAACCCATGTTCCTCCCTCTTTTTAATGATAGATACTGTTTATCTCTAAACCTTCTCGCTGCAACACTTCATTTTCATACTAAGTAAAAATCGCATTATCTTATATGTCATTAATATCAAGCTAAGCCTATACTAGTAAATAGTTAGTTATTTCATATTTGGAGAGCAAAATGCTTAATATTGATCGTGAGAAACTTGCCAAACTTGCGGGTGAAGAGTTTAAAAAACAACGTACATTTTTGGTGATATTATCCATTTTATTATTAGCGGGCGGAATTTTTTGTATCATCAACCCAATGATATCAGGTATCGCTGTCAGTACCGTACTGGGTGTGCTCCTGATTATTGGTGGTGTTGGCGCGATAGTAAGCATTCTAAGTACCGTGATCTATACCGGTTGGTCTCGGCTATTTGGTTTTATCATTGGTCTTATTTATATTATTGTCGGCTACTCTTTCATTAAAGACCCGTTGCAGAGCCTGGTCGCGTTGGCTATTTTAGTCGCGGCTTTATTTATCGTCGGCGGGGTTATTCGGTTGTATGTCGGCTTCCAACAAATTAGCTCAGCTGGCGGCTGGCTACAAATCATTATTGGCCTATTAGATTTCTTTATTGCCTATTTACTCATCGGTAATGGCCCAATTACATCAATTACCTTACTGACAACCTTAATTGGCATCGAAATGGTGTTTAGTTCCTTTAGCTTATTCACGTTACTCAGTGTATTTAAAGGTATTAGTAAAAATAATTAACCCCATCGTGCCCCTTAATAGGGGCACTTTTCTACTTTACTTCGCCTCCACGATGACACCAATCGGCTAAAAAATGCGTAATCAACGATGAGCATTCGCAAATTACAGTAAGATTGTTTACCCTAATAAAATGAGAAATAACGCAGGGACGAAATCGTGGGTAACTTGTTTGAAAATTTAAAGAATTGGCTTCATACAGAAACCGCTCCGGTTTACCCTTACCCTGCTGTTGATATTCGGCTATCAAAAAAGCTGAAATTGCACATTGTGGGTAGCATTCACATGGGAACAGAAACGATGTTTCCTTTGTCTGCCACATTATTAGACAAACTTAATCTCGCAGATGCCTTGATTGTTGAGGCGGATATCACTGAAACTCACTCTCCATTTCCTAATGATGATATCACTGAGTTTCTCCCTGTCGAGCAACGGCTAACTCGTGATGAATATCATCTTTTTCAACAATATTGTTTAGAGCTCCGCCAATCCCCCGAACGCTTTGATACCTTACCCTCATGGCAAATTGCCCTGATTTTGCAAGCAACCCAAGCCCAAGAACTCGGGCTAAGAGGCCACTACGGCATTGACTACCAACTTATCCGTAATGCGCAATCACAACTCAAACCAATTATTGAACTAGAAGGCACCGCCTCCCAAGTTGAATTGCTGCTTTCTTTGCCTAATAATGGGTTAGCGTTATTACAAGACTCGCTGAACCACTGGCGTGCAAATGCACGCTCGCTACAAACGATGATAGGCTGGTGGTTAGACTACCAACCCAATAATCGTACCGCTTTACCCAATACCTTTAGCGAAGACATTTATCAGGTATTGATGAAGCAACGAAATGCGAATTGGAACGAGCAGCTTAGATCACTCCCTGATGGTAACTATGTGGTCGCCGTTGGTGCGTTACACCTGTTTGGTGAAAATAGTCTGGTAGAATATTTGCGAAACTAAGTTATAAATAGAAGGCTCAAAATGACCCCAGCCGTAAAATTACTCGAAAAACAAAAAATTTCCTTCACATTACACCCCTACGATCACGACCCAAATGAAAGTAACTTTGGTGATGAAGCAGTACGAAAACTTGGGTTAGATGCCAAGCAAGTGTTTAAAACCTTATTAGTCGCACTCAATGGCGATCAAAAAACATTAGCCGTAGCCGTAACACCTGTTTCAGGGCAATTAGATTTAAAACAGGTTGCCAAAGTGTTTAAAGTCAAAAAAGTTGAAATGGCGGACCCACAAATCGCTCAAAAAACAACGGGATATTTGCTTGGGGGTATTAGCCCATTAGGTCAAAAAAAGCGCTTACCAACAGTCATTGACGACCAAGCTCAGCAATATGCCAGTATGTTCGTTTCAGGTGGAAAACGTGGTTTAGATATTGAACTTGCTCCTAACGATCTCGCCAAAGTACTGAATGCAACCTTCGCTGAAATACGTAAATGATATTAAACCCGTGACAGTCGCAGCAACGATTGAATGGTTATCGGCTCAAGAAGGTGGTAGGCAACAGCCGCCAGCAATTGGGCCTTATTATGCTGTTGCTCGTTTCAGCCTCAAACCCGATGAATCTTGGAGTGTGATATTCCAGCTAGCGTTTCATTTACGCAATAGCCATAATCGACAAATAAGCCGAGGAACTGTGCGTTTTCTTGTTGAACATGCGCCTCATGAATATTTATTACATTATCATTCATTTGATATTTATGAAGGCCCTCATTTAGTCGCTCATGTTTTTTTGCTCTAAATAATGACGATAAAAAGCCCCACCGCGAGCAGTGAGGCTTTCAAGGTAATAATGATTTAATTATTTATTATTATAAATAATCTCACCTTTTGGCTCATAATCTGCCGCTTTCAGCGGGGAATGTTTTTCAATATACCCTTTGAGCACTTCCGCATCGACAAAACCGGTATTAACGTAGTTAGGATGGTTGTCAATTTTCGGGTAACCGTCACCACCAATCGCATTGAAATTCAACGTTGCCATACGATACGTTTTAGCCGGGTCAACAGGCTTACCATCAATTTTGACATCACTAATCGTGCCATCTTTATTCAGCGTTAAGTTCACGTTGTAGAACTGGCCATACGCACCTGCATCCGGTTTCATATTCGCAACTGCGGTCAAGTATGGGATAACTTCATCCCCTTTGAAATCAACATAAACTAACTCATTAGCAAACGGTTGAACCTTGAGCACATCTTTATAAGTGATATCGCCACTTTCGATAGAGTCACGAACACCACCGCCGCTCATAATTGCAAAATCAGCCCCAGCACGTTCTTTTTGTGCGGCTAACAGAAGATGCCCCATATTTGTTTGCACAAAACGCACTTTACTGCGATCACCTTCAAGTTTACCTTCAACTGAGCCCACTTTAACACTCAATTGCTTGTCACCTTTTTCTTGATAAGGTGTCAATAATTTCATCATGTCAGGGTTATGAGCAATTTCTTGTGTATAGTAAACACGCTCGCTAGTCCCATCTTCTTTTGTCACTTTTTTCTTCAAGTTAATTGGGATTAACTGGTAGTGTTTCAGCGTAAACTTGCCGTTTTTAAATTCAAAATCTGCACGACCAACATATTTACCCCATTCATGGGCTTGCACAATCCAAGTTCCATTTTGGTTATCTGGCGCACACGGTGTACCTGGTACATAGTCTTCTTGTTTGTAGTTTTTCTTTTCTTGAGACATACAAACAGGGTCTTGTGAGTGACCACCCACTATCATATCTAAATAGCCAGCCGGTAAGCTGCGCGCCATTTCTACATCGCCCGGAGCATTCGAACCATGATTACCATCATCATAGTGCCCCATATGAGTGGCTGCGATGATAATGTCTGGTTTTTCTGTTGCACGAAGCTCTTCAACCACTTTTTTGGCTTCGTCCGCAGGCACACGGAATTCGACATCAGGGAAATTGGCAGGGTTACCGATACGCACTGTGTCGTCGGTTGTCAGCCCCATAACCGCAATTTTCACACCTTGTTTATCAAAGATTTGGTAAGGTTTGAAAAGGCGTTTACCTGTGCTGCTTTGATAAATATTGGCAGATAAGAACGGAAAAGTTGCCCATTTTTCTTGCTGACGCAAAGTCTCAAGTGGGTTATCAAACTCATGGTTCCCTAATGCCATTGCATCGTAACCGACTAAGTTCATTCCTTTAAAATCGGGTTCTGCATCTTGTAAATCAGACTCTGGTACACCGGTATTAATATCACCACCAGAGAGCAGTAAAACACTGCCGCCTTGTTTAGCGACTTCGTCACGAATTTCATCAACTACCGTTTTTTGCGCCGCTAAACCATATTCGCCATGGTCGTTATGCCAGAAGTGGCCGTGATGGTCATTGGTATGCAAAATGGTAATATTGTATGTTTTGTCTTTTTCCCACGCATTTGCCATAGTTGCGGGTATTAACGCTAACGATACCGTTAATGCGCATGCCTTAAATGCAAACTTCATACATTTCTCCCTGCTGGTATAGGAATTTTTATACAGTCATATTAGATTATAGTTTGTCACTACCTGCTGTCTTATAGCATAAAAATATGAGCAGGATTTGATACCTATTGCAGAATAAGAAATTCGTTTCATAAAAATGAGATCACCATCAAATAATTTACGAACACTAGTTATTCACGTGATTTATTTATTCATTTAAATAAATTGTATTTCAGTTATATTGATAACAATTATGTAACACAGAAAGTTGATAATGACATGAGTGAGCAAACCACAACACCCAACAACCCAAGCCCGTCAAAGCCATTAAATAAAACAGGGAAAACGGTCTTTAGTATCCTAACGGCGATCAGTGTCTCTCATTTACTTAATGACATGATCCAGTCACTAATCTTAGCGATTTATCCTTTATTACAATCTGATTTTTCACTGAGTTTTGCCCAAATCGGGATGATAACCCTTACTTATCAGATTACCGCATCATTGTTACAACCAATTATTGGCTACTATACAGACAAACATCCACAACCTTATTCCTTGCCAATAGGAATGAGCTTCACGCTAACGGGGCTAATCTTGTTAGCGATGGCAGAAACCTTCCCGACCATATTACTTGCAGCCGCATTGGTTGGAACCGGTTCTTCTGTCTTCCATCCTGAATCCTCTCGTGTGGCACGTATGGCTTCAGGCGGTCGTCATGGTCTGGCGCAATCCTTTTTCCAAGTCGGTGGTAACTTAGGCGCCTCCCTTGGGCCACTACTTGCAGCACTGATTATTGAACCATATGGAAAAGGCAACATTGGTTGGTTCTCGCTTGCAGCCCTGCTTGCGATTGTTATTTTGTTGCAAGTCAGCAGCTGGTACAAACAACAACACCGTGCTGCAAGTAAGAAACCAATCGATGCAGGGAATGTTAAAGTCTTACCACGAAAGACAATTATTGGCTCTTTGGCAGTACTGTTAATTCTGATTTTTTCAAAATACTTTTATTTGGCGAGCATCAGCAGCTATTACACCTTTTATTTGATAGATAAGTTTGGTGTTTCTGTGCAAAATGCGCAAATTCATTTGTTTGTTTTTTTATTTGCAGTTGCTGCTGGTACTATGATTGGCGGACCAATAGGTGACAAAATAGGACGTAAATACGTTATTTGGTTCTCAATCCTTGGAGTTGCACCATTTACCTTAATTTTACCCTATGCATCCCTCTATTGGACTGGGGTACTTACCGTCATCATTGGTATGATTTTAGCCTCCGCATTTTCGGCTATTTTAGTCTACGCACAAGAGCTGATCCCCGGTAAAACCGGCATGGTATCAGGGTTGTTCTTCGGATTAGCATTCGGTATGGGAGGTGTTGGTGCGGCAGTTTTAGGCCATATCGCAGACCAGACCAGTATTGAACAGGTTTATCATTATTGTGCTTTCTTACCATTACTTGGGATTTTTACAGTATTGCTACCAAATATTGGCAACAAATAGATTTATTTTCTTATTTTACCCATACTTACCTAAAAATAAGTATGGGTCTTTCCTTCCATAATCTCGATAAATTTCAGATAAAAATCTCACAAACACAAAGCTTGTAACGATTTAGCTCCTTTACCCTGCATTTTTTTTAAAAACATTTCATTTTTTTAAGGAAATTTATCTCAAAAAAAGTTAGAATATAAAAACATGCAATTTGCATTTTAAAATGAAGGCCTCATTTTAAAAGTCAACGGCATGTACCCACCTTTCTATTTTTATACTAACCAGAGGAGACTAAATGGAGCATTCAACGCCCTTAATCACAACCATTGTTGGTGGTCTCGCCCTTGCATATTTGTTGGGAATGATTGCACAGCGATTAAAAATTTCCCCTTTAGTTGGCTATCTTGCAGCCGGTGTCCTAGCAGGCCCATTTACCCCTGGGTTTGTTGCTGATGCAGCACTGGCACCTGAACTTGCTGAAATCGGTGTTATCTTACTGATGTTTGGGGTAGGCCTACATTTCTCATTAAAAGATTTACTTGCTGTTAAAGCTATCGCAATTCCCGGAGCTATTGCTCAAATCGCAGTAGCAACCTTACTGGGTCTTGGCCTGTCGATGTTATTTGGCTGGGGAATATTTACAGGTGTTGTATTTGGCCTGTGTTTATCAACAGCCAGTACCGTCGTATTACTTCGTGCATTAGAAGAGCGTCAATTGATTGAAAGTCAGCGTGGGCAAATTGCGATAGGCTGGCTGATTGTTGAAGACTTAGCGATGGTCTTAACACTCGTTCTACTGCCTGCGGCGGCAGCTATTATGAATACGGATGATGCTAGCTTCAGTGAGCTCGCATTAGGCCTTGCATGGACAATTGGTAAAGTTGTTCTATTCATATTCATTATGATTGTTGTGGGTCGTAAAGTGATCCCATGGATTTTATCGCGTACCGCATCAACAGGTTCTCGTGAGCTATTCACTCTTGCTGTTCTCGCACTCGCATTAGGCATTGCCTATGCTGCTGTGGCTATTTTTGATGCTTCATTTGCCCTTGGTGCATTCTTCGCAGGGATGGTATTAAACGAGTCTGAGCTCAGCCATCGTGCCGCACAAGATACACTGCCATTACGTGATGCCTTTGCCGTACTGTTCTTTGTATCAGTTGGGATGCTGTTCGACCCAGTCGTATTAATTGAGCAGCCTCTGGGAATTTTAGCTGTTCTCGCCATTATTATTATTGGTAAATCCGCAGCTGCCTTGGTACTTGTTAGGATGTTTGGCCATTCACGGCGAACCGCGTTAACCATTTCTGTTAGTCTTGCGCAAATTGGTGAGTTTGCCTTTATCTTAGCCGGAATGGGGTTAACCCTAGGCGTCATGGATAAAGACGCGCAAAACCTGGTGTTAGCGGGTGCAATTGTCTCTATTATGCTGAATCCTGTGTTATTTAGCTTATTAGATAAGTACCTTGAGAAAACTGAAACTATCGAAGAACAACTGCTGGAGGAAACTCTGGAAGAAGAAACCCAAGTTCCTGTCGATATCTGCGGTCACGCCATCATCGTCGGTTATGGTCGCGTGGGAGGCATGCTTGCAGATAAACTGCGTAGAAGGGAAATCCCGGTTGTCGTTGTTGAAGATACCCGCTCTCGGTTTGAAGAACTTGCTGAAAATGGCTTTAGCGCAATCTTAGGTAATGGTGCCAATAGAGAAATTATTAGCCTTGCCCGTATTGAATGCGCCAAAACATTGCTCTTAACTATCCCTAATGGTTATGAAGCCGGTGAAATTGTCGCAACCGCGAAAGAAATGAACCCAGATGTCACTGTGATTGTTCGTGCCCATTATGATGATGAAGTCAGCTTTATTAAAGAACGAGGTGCAGACCATATCATTATTGGCGAACATGAAATCGCAAAATCAATGGCGACATTAATGTGCAATGATGTGGAAGAGTTCGGTTGTTCTATCGATGATATGATTGATGGTGACAATGATAAAAAAGGTGAAGGCAAAAGTTTAGATGATTATCTAAAACCCGCTCATTAACCTCTATTTCCATTAATACGAAAAGGAAGCAATTGCTTCCTTTTTTATTACATTGAAATTTATACGCTTATTATTTCTATCCACTCTAGATAGTTTATCTTCAGTTTTACTTTCCCTCATCGTTCACTCTAAATAATTCGCGCTGAAGCTAGGCGGCAAGAGAAGATATCCCTAAGAACATACACAAGTATGTGCCTAGAGGAACTGAGCGAAGCCAACAACGCATCAACGTGAATTATGACGAGTGAGCGATAAACTCATCCCCAGTCCAAACTGGCAACCCTTGGTCTTTAAAAAACTGAATTTCAGCTGCAACACCACCGCTTTTTTCCCAGCCAGGTAATGTCAGCACAATTAAACCATCACACCGCTTTAGAAATTCCATATCAATAGAAGACCATGCGACTTTTTGTCCTTGAGAAGCAAGGTATTGGTTAATTGGGTGGGTCATCGTGATTTGGCTATAGGTAGCGATACCTTTAAGCGCCAGTTCTGCTGCAAATTTTGTGCATTCAGCAAAGCGCATTTCTACAACATTGCTATCGGGGTCTGAATAAGGACAAGCAATAAAATAAAGGCTCATAATCTTTCCTAGGTGCTGTTAATTTTCAATGAACATTTTTTAGTTAAAGTAACCCCATGAAAAATAATTAATTATTTTCCACAGGGAGAGTTAAAGTTTAATTTATAGAATTAAAGACTTATTCAACGTCCGCAACAATAATTTTCGTTTTAGGATGTTTTTTACCTTCAGGTAATTTAAATTCTTTGCTGGTTGTCACTAAATAATCAATATTTTCCCAACTTGTCACAAAATTAATCGCATGTTTATTCGCTTTCGTGCCATCCGCTAACACCATTAATTTATCGCTGTTTTCCATCATCTTTTGTGCGATTGCCGCTTCATCGACATGTTGATCCATCACACCATGTAATGCGTGTATCGCCCCTGCCCCAATCACTGCGTAATCAGCAAAAAATTCAGCAATATTTTTTAGTGCAATAGCGCCTAAGCACGCATTTTGCGCTGCATTAAATTGCCCACCAATCAAAATCGTTTCGATAGTTGAGTTTTCTTGTAACGTATTTGCCAATAACGGCGAATTTGTAATAACGGTTAAGTTATCAATCAATTTGATTCTTTGGCTAAATTCAAAGGTGGTTGTGCCAAAATCAATAAATAATGTGTCTCCAGGTTTAATCAGCTCAGCCGCTTTCGCCGCAATCGCTTTTTTCTCATCAACCGCGGCTTGTGCTCTTTCCGTAAAATTACGCTCAAATTTTGATTGAATATTGACAGCCCCACCATGGACTTTTTTCAGTAACTTCTGTGTTTCAAGCTTACTAAGGTCACGACGGATGGTTTCTTGCGCGACATTAAAATGCTTAGCAAGATCCTGTACGTAAACCTGCCCTTGAGTAGAAAGCAGCTCAATGATAGTTTGATGACGTACTTTTGAGGAACGTCCCTCACACATAGTTTAATCCTTCTTAACCATTTAACTTTCCAGCACTATACAACAGTGATACTAATTTCAGTAGCTTCCTGCTGTATTTTTGTTAAATCAATATTTTTCAGTAAAATACGTCGTGTTGGTAAACAGCGATGGCGTTTTTCATATAACAGGGTATTCCCTGCCATAACACGAATAGTTCCGTTCACTGGCTGTTCAACTTTGATATTAAAATCAATTTGTCGCACTGATAAATTATCCATATCAATACACGCTGGAACACTAAAACAAATTTTCGGGTCAAACTGCACAGGAATACATTGAGCCACTTTCAATTGTTGTTGATGATGATTCGCTAGTAAATCATCTGCTATCCGTTCTCCGATCACCAAGCCTTCTTGATAGCATTGATCACCCATATCGGCCGGGTGCAACATATTGCCAGCGGCATAGTAGCGAGTATCAGAGCAACGCCCATACTGGTCTGTTACCGGTTTTCCTGTCGCCGCATCAAAGTTCAAATGGCTTTTACGGATTAACGTATTTTCACCAACAAATTGCCCCGTAAAAATGACCGAATCACACATAATTTTGTGGCTTTTACCTTCGGTTTCAACAACCACATATTCCACGCGATCTAAACCGCCAATTTCAGTAATTTTACTATTCAAATAAACGGGGGTTCCCATCGCTTTAGCAAATAAAGTCGCGGGTTTAAAAGCTAAAATCCGCTCACCACTTTCAATCATCGCTTGGGCTTTAACGCCTGCGTTTTTTAGTGTCCATAGCGCAGAAAAACTCACTAATTCACTGCCTACAATCACGGGATTACGGCAAGGCTTCTTACCATTTAAATAAACAAATTGCTGTAATGCCCCTGCGGTTAAAATTCCTTGTGGCCGCAAGCCTGAAACTAAGCGCGGATGGCGAGGTGTTTCTCTTACCCCCGTCGCTATCAAAACTCGTTTAGCTTGCATTTCAACAAGACCTTCTGGTGTTGAAACGGTTAATTTCCCATTAGGTTGTAACGCGGTCACTGTACTACGGGTGAAAATCGGTGTGTTTCCCAGTTGATTGACAATTTTTTCAGCAAACTGGTTGCCTTTCATCGGCCGTTTAAAGGCTAAAATGCCAAAAGTTGGATGCTGGCAGTGACGTGGAACGCCACCAGCATGGGCTTCACGTTCAATAATGGCGATATTTTGTACACCACGGCGACGTAGTGCTTGTGCCGCAGCTGCACCGGTAGGGCCCGAGCCAATGATAATAACATCATAATTTACACTCATTTTACGGCCTCCACTGCCAATGTGTGGTCGAAGCGACCATTAATAATTTCAGCCACCTGACTACTACAATAAAACCCATTACAGCGTCCCATCATTACTCGCGTTCTGCGGCGTAAAGCCCCTAAACACTCAGGAGGAATGTCCGAATCAAATGCGGCTTCAATCTCCCGTTGAGTCACTAATTCACAATGGCAAACAATACCGCCATTACTTTTGCATTGGTAATCCCGTTGATGATATTCAGAAATCATTGGCATAGTTGGCCAAATCAGCGCTTCTGGTGGTGATAGTTCAAAAAGCGGTGTGAAATTTTCTTGGTACAATTTACCAAGATAGCTTGCCACCCCTAAGGCCGAGGTTAAACCTGTGGAACGAATTCCCCCTGCACATATCCACTGTTTTTCTGGGTAACCATTAATGCGGTAATATTTTTCTTCTGTTGCAGGGCGTAACCCCGCATAGGTTGCGGTCACACTGTAATTGTGCAATGAAGGTAACATACGAGAACCTTGGGCAATTAAGTCCTCAAGCACTTCTTGTTTTACCTCTGCTTTCCAACGGTCATCTTGTTCTTCCGCTGTAGGGCCAAGCAAGAGGTTGCCGAAGATGGTTTTCGATAGCAATACACCTTTTGTGATAGCGGTCGGCACTGGTAGGATAATCGCATTGATATCCGCTGCTGCCGCTTTGTCATAAACAAGAAATTGCCCTTTACGTGGTTTTATTTGGAACGGTGATGGGTGGCAAATTGATTCGACAATATCCCCATTAATTCCTGCGCAGTTAATGACTAAACGGGCAGAAAACTCACCTTTTGATGTGGTTAAACGCCATACTCCATCATTGAGTGTTCCATTGCTGACCTCACAATGAAAACGGTATTCAGCCCCATGTTTTACTGCTTGGGTTAAATACGAAAGTGGCGTACTCCATGGGTCAATAACCGCTTCACCTGGCACAGAAACAGCCGCAAGTGCCCCTGGTGCTAAATGGGGTTCTCTGCGATATAGCTCTTCTTTATCAATAATTGCCACATCTAATACATTGTTAGTGTGTGCTTGTTCTACTATCGCCGGCAATTTACTGAGTTGCTCATCATTCCATGCAACCACTAATGCCCCCGTTTCAAGAAGAGGTAAATTCATTTTTTCTCTGATTGCAATGAATTCACGATACCCCTCTTGCATGCACTCAAGTTCTAGACTCCCTGGTGTGGCGTCAAAACCGGTATGTAATAGCGCACTATTTGCCTTACTTGCTCCCGAAAGGATGTCACCACCACGTTCAAGTAACAACGTGTTGGCTCCCATTAGTGTGAATTTACGTGTCACAGCACAGCCAATGACACCACCGCCGATGACAATGACATCCCAAATTTTTTTATTATTAATATCCATGGCTGAGATCCTTAACTTAAAACTTGCACACATAAAACCACATAATTCCCACAATCACAATAATTAAAACAACACAAAGCACAACAGTAACCAAAAATTTACTCACATTGTTACTTTATTGTGATTTTTGTCACATTAGTGAAACTTACTGTGAGTTTTTTGTGGATTTTATTTCCGATTAAACGATAGTAAGCAAAAAAACAGACCTATTTACAACATTTATAACACTGGGAATACTGTGATGCTCAATCAACGTTATGCGGCTATCGACCAGGGAACAACGGGAACCCGGGTCGTTGTCTTTGAAGAAGGCGGCCATTACCACTCCCCTATGAGCATTCCTCATAAACAAATCACGCTGAATAGTGGTTGGGTTGAACACGACCCAGAGGAAATACTGGCAAACATCATTAAATGCTTACATAGCTGTGAAGTCGTTGATGCTATTGGGCTTTGTCACCAAGGTGAAAGCATTGTCGCATGGGACGCGGACAGCAAGCGCCCTTTATACAACGCGATTGTTTGGCAAGACTTGCGAACAGAAAAAACCATCTCAATGCTCAAGGAGGCTGGGTTAGAGCCGCTGGTACAATCTAAGTCAGGCTTACCTCTCGACCCTTATTTTTCTGCCAGCAAAATGGGCTGGATTATTGACAATGTTGTCGGTGCGAAAACGTTAGCGGATAAAAATAAATTACGCATCGGTACAATGGATGCTTTTTTTCTTGACCGTATATGTGGCGTATTTGTCACCGACTATAACTCGGCGTCTCGAACTTCATTACTCAATATTCATACGTTGGAATGGGACCAAGAGCTATGTGACATTTTTGGAGTCCCCATCCATTGCTTGCCGCCAATTAAAGACAACATTGGTGACTTTGGCGCTATCAATCTCGATGGGCACCTTACCCCAGTCACGGCCATTATTGTTGACCAATTTGCCGGCACATTCGGCCATGGTTGTCGTGAGAAAGGTGATGCCAAAATCACCTTCGGTACAGGCGCGTTCTTGCAAGCACTGACTGGCACCGATATTCCACAAACTCATGACAGCGGTTTATTGCCCACACTCTGTTGGAAGTTTCCCAATCAGCCCCCTGTATTTGGCTTAGATGGCGGCGTCTACAACGCAGCATCTGCCATCAATTGGGCTCGCAAAATCGGTTTATTTGACTCGTTTGATGAGCTCGGGGATTTCAGGGCAGAATCCGCTATTAAACGCGGCCTAGCCTTTGTCCCTGCGTTATCCGGTTTAGGGTGTCCATACTGGGATCGCAGTGCTGCAGGCCTTTGGGCGGGGCTTTCATTAGATACCGACAAAAAAGACATGATGCAATCGGTTTTGGAAGGCATAGCCGCACGCTCCGCTGAAGTTATTTTTGCAATGGAAAAAATTTCACCGCTAGGCCAGTCAATCTCAGTCGATGGAGGACTCTCTTCAAATCAATATTTTAAGCAATTTTTAGCTAATTTATTACAAAAAAACATTGAAGCACCAGCAAACCGTGAAGTAACCGCATTAGGCGCCGCCTTGTTAGCTCGAAAAGGTATCGGGATCACTCATGAAATGGCGGTAAGACGCAATTCAACCGTGACACATCCTGATGGGACGAATATGCAAGGTGTGATGGAACAATATCGCGACATCATTGCCCGTTCTCGCCAATTAAGACACTAAAATAATAAAAGGAAACCCTACTATGGCTGAATTCGGAAATTACATTATTTATTTAATTATGTGTGGCGCCATTATTGGTGCTGTCGCATCCATTGTTAGACCCGCCAGCGATCTTGGAAAAGAGTTTGTTAACGGGATCTTTTCTATTGGTCCCGTGTTTCTCGCTCAAGCCGGGATCATGGCTGCTGTTCCGTTACTCTCGCAATTAATCTCTTACATTCTTGGACCGGTCTTTTCCTCTGTCGGCTCAGACGTTTCTATTGCAGCCTTATCAATTATTGCAGTTGATATGGGCGGTTACCAACTAGCCGATGCACTAACAACTAATCGAGATATGTGGATCACTGCAATGTTGATCGGTTACACCTCTGGGGCCACCATTGTTTATCTGATCCCTGTGGGGCTAACAATGCTAAATCGTAAAGATCATAAATACCTTGCACTTGGTGCAATGGCAGGGTTGATCTCCATACCATTTGGCGTATTGGCTTCATTACTGCTAATTACATTCAATAATATTCCTGTAAGGGACATTATTTCCACAAACTCACCGGCGACACACCAATTAACCTTAGATTTCTTTACCATGTTGCAATACCTGATGCCGTTGTTTGTATTCTGTTTTTTATTAGCCGCAGGGCTAAAATATCGCCCGATGTTAATGGTAACGGGCTTCCTGATTTTCGGTAAAATCATGGATGCATTCGTCAAATTAGTCTTAGCATTTTCCATTGTTGAACACTTTACTGGTGTATTTACCAAAATGTTCGGCGCATGGGGCTTTGACCCACTGTTTGCTGACCAAAATGAACTATTCCGTGCCATCGAAATTGCGGGTTATATCGGTATCATGTTAGCGGGCACATTCCCCATTTGTTATCTGTTCCAACGCTACTGCAAGCCTTTAGTCCGTGCACTAAGTAACCGTTTAAAACTGAGTGATACGGGTTCTTTAGGTTTTATTATGGTTATGGCAAACATTATCGCTACTTATCACTTATTCAAAGAAATGCGAGCGAGGGATAAAGTATTATGTGTGGCATTTGGTGTTTGTGCACAAGCGACCATCGGGGATCATCTTGCCTTCACCGCCAACTTCCAACCTACTCTCGTTTTACCTATTTTACTGGGCAAGTTGGTAGGCGGCTTCTTAGCAGTATTTATTGCGATTAAAATCTCAGTACCACAGGCGATGCGTTATGAAGCTGAAGATACAAAAGCAGCTGAAATAGTCAAAGAAGAAAGTGAGCTCGCTGTTGCTAAACAACATTAATTAATATTAACCATACTTATATATTTAAAAATAATTAGCTGTATGCCAAATATGAATACTCATAAAGTAGCATACAGCTTTTATTTATTAGTCTGAAATTAACTCAAACTCTCATCCATTATTAATATTATACCCATCATATGGATATCTATATTAGTCATCATTAACCATTACATTATTTATAGATACATAACCGGAAGGTAAATAATGATCTCAATTAATAAAATTTAGTAGCAACAATTCATCAGAATAATTGTTTAAAAAGAAAAGCACCTCAATAACAATTATATTGAAGTGCCTTAAAATTGACATCATTAATTCAAATAAGAATTATTTCGTTTTAACGTTCCCAATAAGACTCTTCTAAACTATCTTCTTTTTCAGGTAAGCCACGACTCAAACGAGGTGAATGCTGAGTTAATACTTGATAACTCACACGGTTAGCATATTTGCATACTTGAGCTAAAGAGGAATATGTTAAGTATTGGCGTTCATGTTTACTGGAATTCGGTACATTTGAACGATGGTAAGAATTGGCAGTAATATCGTGAAGTAATGCCGATAAAGCCCCATCTCCCGCCCCATTCGTGTTCATTATTTTTTCAGGCCCGCCCATATAAGGCTCAATATGAGAGAAAATACGTAATGGAACTTGGCAATCTTGTTGGCGCATTGCTCGGCTAAACTCGTATAAGTTAAATTCTGCAATCGCACCTGGTAATAGTGGGTGCTGCGTCGTACGTTTATAAGCGTCCTCAGTGTAGCCGGCCATATACAAGCCTGATGGACCCGCTGTACATAAAACTAAATCGACCCAGTCTAATGCCATATTAGAGGCGAGTAATGGGTCACTCAGCCCTGTCAGTTCCTGCGCTTCGTCCTCATTCATTGCAACGACTGAAATATGTTCCGCTAAGAAATCACGCCAGAACTGAGGGTCTTGAGCGATGACAAATTTTGTTCCAAGCGTCAACACAACGGGAACATTGTGCTTTTTCGCATACGCAATAGCCTGCATAGTCGCATCAGGCATGGTTTCTCCGGGTTTACAACGGACTAAATAAGCGGTTAAAACCAATGCAGAAGCCCCCGCAATAATATCCTCTGGAATACTATTTGGGTGCAAGCGATTCATATGGCCAGGGCTGATAGCAAAAGTTCGCTCGCCATTTTCAGTGATCAAGGTAAAACAGCGCCCAATAGGCCCATCCACGCCTTGTAGAAAATTTAAATCCATACGGCTTGAGGTATGGCACAGGTAGCGATATGCATAGCTACCAATTTGGATGTTATTACACATTGTGCCCAATAAAACAGACCTGTCATCCGCTAATACCGAATAATTGTGCAAGGTATTGCCAATCGTTCCACCAGCAAACTCATGAGTAATCAATGCATTATCTGTGAGCTCTTTATACAAAGCTTCGGCGGCATCATCTTCAATAACTAGTGAATGCCCCTTACTCAACTGGTAGCGCTGAATGAAATCGTCATCCACTTTCGCTTCAATATCGACTAATGTTTGGTCGATACCAACGATATAGGACTTACAATTCTCATCATCTGCCAATGTTTCTTTTAAAGGCTGTAATAAAGGATCTCTGAGACTAACAGGAAAATAGTGTTTTGATTTGCGCTGACCGGGGAATTTCATAATTAGAAGATTAACAATGGAACATCGCCCTATTCTAGCACGATAAAATAAAGCCAGCACCTGCAAAGAAGGCACTGGCTCCATTGTTTGTCATTTGGCGGTAATTTTACTGATTTTGATATTTATAATCGCGGTAAAGCTCTCGACTTAACACAAATGCACAACTCAAAATTAAACCTAATATGGCGCTTAATGCAACAATCAACGCTGATTTAGGTGAATCTTTATGCAATGGTAAGTCTGGCGTTAAAATAAATTTAACCGGCGTAAAATCTAACTCTTTACTAGTTAGCTCTTGTAAATCATCAATATAAATCTTACGGTTTTGTAGGTTTTCGCTCATCAATGCTAAATCACGATTTTGAGTTTCAATCAGTAATTTTTTCTCTAAAGCTTCAGTCCCCAACGCAATAGGGTAATCAGGGTCATCATTGATAGCAACAGATTCGCTGGCAATCGGTTTTTCAATTCCAGCGGCTTTTGCAATATCAACGGCTCGTTTAAGCCTTTCAACCTTAACATCGTATTCAGTTTGAATTTTGCTGACTTCGCGTTTTAGTGACTCACTGGCATAAATAAGTTTCTCTGAAATCATATTATCGATTTCAACTTTTAGCTGTTGCCTTACTTTCGATGCACTATAACGAATATAGCCTTCAAGTAAATCTTGGGCTTCTGTCGGCAACGGCGCAGTAAAGCTTAAAACAATATCATTTGAAGTACTGTTTTTTTCTTTTGACAGATCTTGAATTTTAATATCATTTGAAATGATTGAATTCACTAGCCTTTGCTGAGCGATAACATCATCTTTTGGGTCAATTTTCTCTGCAAGGTTATGGTAATACTCAGTACTTCTCACATAACTTTCTTGATTAACTTTCGAACGATATTGGTCAATAAATGCAGTAAAAACACGTTGAGCACTTAGATCAACAGGAACATCTAATACATCCAATTGCGCTTTAAATGCATTAACTTCTTTGAGCTCTTCAGATGCAGGGGGAATAACAATAGCAGTACTGCTCCATTTTTGAGGTAAGAGTTTAACAACACCAGCACTTACTGCAATACAAACAATCGTAAATATAAGAATCAAAAATTTATGTTTTAACAAAATGGAAAACAAGGCCATTAAATCAATTTCATCGTTTTGTTGTATATGAAATTGATGAGCAGAAGACGACTTCTGCTCTATATTACCTTGTGGGGGCTGCTTATTGCTCATATTAATTCCAAAAGACATAACATTTATTCAATCATTTATAATTTCAGATAAGTGATTATAGTCCATAATGAGCCTATTGATATATCGATAAGCAAACTTTTCTGCATTAATTTGCTGAATTAGTTATTTTAGTACATCTTGAATTATTGAATTAATCATATGAATGCTATTTGGATTATCATTTAAAGCCGGTATGTAATTATATTTATTACCGCCACTACTCATAAAAAATTCTTTATTTTGTTCGCTAATTTCTTCTAATGTTTCTAGGCAATCAACTGAAAACCCTGGACAAATGACCTGAACGGATTTTACACCCTGGGAGGGTAATTCATGCATAGTTTTATCCATGTAAGGCATCAACCAAGGCTCACGTCCAAACCGTGACTGATAGGTGAGCATGACTTTATCACTTGGATAATTCAACGCCTCACGGAGTGCCTCTGCCGTTTTTTCGCACTCTTGCTGGTAAATATCACCTGTATCGCAATAACGCTGTGGAATACCATGGAACGACAATATAAGTCTATCGGGTTCACCATGCAGGGCAAAGCTTTCGTCTATCGAGGCCACTAACGCTTGAATATAAGCAGGATGTGTCGCATAGCTACGAATGAATTGCACGCTTGGAATGGTACGTCTACTTTCAAACGCTCTGGTTAATGCATCATAAACTGCTGCGGTTGTCGTGCAGGAATATTGTGGATACAGCGGAAGAACCACTAAGTCAGTAACACCATGGTCTAGCAAACCATCCACCGCACTTTTAATTGAAGGAGAACCATAGCTCATGCCTATCTCTACAGCAATATTAGGCAATAACTCTGCTAACTTTTGTTTTTGACGCAAAGAATAAACCAGTAATGGCGAGCCGCCTTCTAACCAAATAGACTTATATAACTTCGCCACTTTAGAAGAGCGAAGAGGCAAAATCGCCCCATGTAAAATTGGCTTCCAAATCAAGCGCGGTACATCAATAACGCGTTTATCACTAAGAAATTCGGCTAAATAGCGTTTCACTGCTGAGGTTGTTGGGGCATCAGGGGTTCCTAAGTTTGCTAACAAAATGCCGTATTTTTTTTCTGACATGAAACAACTCCTAATTGATAATTATTCCCAACTTTAGCACAGTTAATTAACGATTTTTGTCACCAAGTGGTATAAAAAAGAAAGGCAGCGATCATCGCTGCCCTCATATAATACCTTTATACTTAAAATAATTCGAATTGCAGTTACGATTACTGCAACACAAAGCATAGTAAGTACAAATATCAACCTAAGATTTTCGCCAGTTCTTCACTAACTTCTGCCACTTTACGTGTACCATCTAATTTGAAGTACTTGGTATTCCCTTGTTTAGCTTCATTTTGGTAATACGCAATTAAAGGTGCAGTTAATGCATGATATTCAACCAGACGCTTACGCACGGTGTCTTCTTGGTCATCTTTACGGATGGTTAGTTCTTCACCTGTTACATCGTCTTTGCCTTCAACCTTTGGTGGGTTAAAGTTGATGTGATAAACACGGCCTGATGGCGCATGTACACGGCGGCCAATGATACGCTCAACAATGATTTCGTCTGGTACAGCAAATTCCAGTACGTTATCAACAGTGATGCCAGCTTCTTTCATCGCGTCCGCTTGTGGGATTGTACGAGGGAACCCATCCAACAAGAAGCCATTGCGGCAGTCATCTTGTTTGATACGCTCTTTAACTAATGCGATAACTAATTCATCAGTAACTAATTTACCGTTATCCATCAGCTCTTTAGCTTGTAAGCCGAGTTCGCTCCCTGATTTAACAGCGGCACGTAACATGTCACCTGTTGAAATTTGAGGGATCCCAAACTTTTCCATAATAAATTGAGCTTGAGTGCCCTTACCAGCGCCTGGAGCGCCAAGCAGAATGATACGCATTGCGTAAACCCCTTGCTATTTAGATTTTTATAATTTGAAAAGAAAACAAGCTACCATACCATTAGCATGCTGCTTTACTCAAGAACACACGTAAACGATTTCGCATTTATCTTTTTTCGCAAAAGAAAAAAACCACGCTAAAGCACAAGCAAAAGCGTGGTTTATGCTCAATATCGAAAATATCGAATCAAATTACTTTAAAAGTAATTCATTGATTTTACGTATAAATAGGTTTGGATCTTCCAATGTGCCACGTTCTGCTAACAGTGCTTGATCCAACAAAACATCCACCCAATCAGCAAACACGGATTCATCTGACACTTCTGCAGCTTTTTTCACCAATGGATGCGTTGGGTTCAATTCGAAGTTATATTTTACTTCTGGCGCGGCTTGCCCGGCTGCTGCAAACAGTTTCGCCATTTGTGTACTCATTTCATCCACGTCTGTCGTGACAATGGCCGGGGTATCCGTTAAGCGATGCGTGAGTTTAACGTCTTTAACACGCTCACCAAGGAATGACTTAACGCGTTCAACAAATGGCTCTAGTTGCTTATCCGCTTCCTCTTGTTCCGCTTTGTTTTCATCCGCTAGCTTATCTAATGACTCGTCTGCTTTGCTTACGGATTGGAACTGTTTACCGTCGAATTCAGACAGATAGTTCATCATCCATTCGTCAATACGGTCAGATAACAGCAAGACTTCAATACCTTTTTTACGGAACAATTCAAGGTGTGGACTACCTTTTGCCGCTGCATAGCTATCTGCAGTGATATAATAGATTTTATCTTGGCCTTCAACCATGCGGCTAACATACTCTTCTAAAGAGACGTTCTGTACACTGCTATCGGTATGAGTCGTCGCAAAACGCAGAAGTTTAGCAATAGTTTCGCTATTTGCCATATCCTCTGCGGGGCCTTCTTTCATCACTAAACCAAATTGTTGCCAGAAGGTTTGGTATTTTTCTGCATCAGATTTGGCCAGTTTTTCCAACATTTGCAGAACGCGTTTGGTTAAGGCACTGCGCAAACTACGGGTTAATGCGCTGTCTTGCAGTATTTCCCGCGAAACGTTCAACGGTAAATCATTGGAATCTAGCACCCCACGAATAAAGCGCAGGTAATTCGGCATGAACTGTTCCGCGTCATCCATAATAAATACGCGTTGAACATAGAGTTTCAAACCATGCTGTTGGTCACGATTCCATAGATCAAACGGGGCTTTAGACGGCACATACAGCAAGCTAGTATATTCTTGCTTACCTTCTACGCGGTTATGTGTCCATGTCAGCGGGTCTGCGTAGTCATGGGAGATATGTTTATAGAATTCCGCGTATTCTTCGTCTGAAATTTCAGATTTACTACGAGTCCATAATGCTTTCGCTTGGTTAATTTTTTCCCAAGTTACCGTACCGTCTTCTTCATTTTTTTCTTCGATTTCAACGGGTAAAGCAATATGGTCAGAATATTTGCTAATCACTGAACGCAGGCGCCAGTTATCGAGATATTCTTTTTCATCATCGCGTAAATGTAAGGTAATTTCGGTGCCGCGCTCCGCTTTTTCAATATCAGCAATGGTGTATTCACCTTCACCGGCAGATTCCCAGAACACACCTTCATCGGCAGGAGCACCCGCCGCACGGCTACGTACAGTTACTTTATCGGCCACAATAAATGCGGAATAGAAACCAACACCAAATTGGCCAATCATCTGGCTGTCTTTGACTTGGTCGCTACCTAATGACTCTAAGAATGCTTTTGTGCCTGATTTAGCGATAGTCCCAAGGTTTTCAATCACCTCTTCACGGCTCATACCGATACCGTTATCGCTGATGGTCAATGTACCTTGGTCTTTATCGGCACTAATACGCACACGCAGCTCACCATCGTTTTCATACAATTCTGGTTTAGATAATGCTCGAAAACGCAGTTTATCGGCTGCATCTGATGCGTTGGAGATCAATTCACGTAAGAAAATCTCTTTATTCGAATAAAGAGAGTGGATCATTAATTGGAGGAGTTGTTTAACTTCTGATTGGAAACCACGCGTTTCCTGTCCTTTCATACTCATTAATCGCCTCTATTTCATCAATCTAATTGGATAGGTTTGACTTATCGATGCAGATTAGTTGGGGGCGAAAAACAGAAATTCAAGCGAAAGGGATAAAAAATTTAGCTAATCAAAGTCAAAAGCCAATGATTAAAAAGAAAATAATAACTCAATGAGATATTTTAGAGAGTTAGATTAAAAAATCATTCCCTTTCCCCAGTCTACCCTCTAAATAATTTGTACTGTAGCTAGGCGTCAAATACGTTAATTCCTAGGAGCATACTAGTATGTGACCCGAGTCACCGAGTGCAGCCCCCTACGGCTCAAATTAGTAACTGAATTCTGTAGGGGGATTTTAGAAAAACGAAATCAATATCATCCTCTAAATAATTTGTGCTGTAGCTAGGCGTCAAATACGTTAATCCCTAGGAGCATACACCAGTATGTGACTAGGGTTAACGCATGAAGACAACAACGCTACAGTGCAAAGTATGACGAGGATATCAAAGTTTAAGGCGGCCGGAGAGCGAATGAGACAACGTCGTACTATCGACTAACTCTAACTCCCCACCCACAGGCACCCCGTGCGCAATTCGGCTCGCCGCTACCCCATATTGAGCACACATTTGCCCAATATAGTTTGCCGTCGCTTCTCCTTCAACCGTTGGATTGGTTGCTAAAATCACTTCAGTGATAGTCTCGGACGCCAAACGCTCTTCGAGTCTATCAAGGCCGATATCCATTGGGCCGATACCATCAAGTGGTGATAAATGCCCCATAAGGACAAAATAGCGCCCGGAAAATTGCCCGGTTTGTTCTATTGCATAGATATCTGCTGGACTTTCAACAATACAAATCAAACCATTTTGTTGACGACGCGGGTTATCGCAAATATTACAGATATCTTGTTCTGTAAATGTTCGGCAATCACGGCAGTGACCTATTTCAGACATGGCTCGAGTGAGCGATTGCGCTAAACGCATTCCACCACTGCGGTCACGCTGTAAAAGATGAAAAGCCATTCGCTGCGCTGACTTGGGGCCAACCCCCGGAAGACAGCGCAGAGCTTCCATCAACGATTCAAGAAGCGGACTTGTTTGCATTAGAATGGCATCTTAAAGCCTGGTGGTAATTGCATACCACTGGAAACACTCGCCATTTTTTCTTTCTGAGTTTCTTCGATACGACGTGCAGCATCATTAAATGCTGCGGCAATCAAATCTTCTAACATTTCTTTGTCGTCTTCGAGCAAGCTAGGGTCAATCTCAACACGGCGGCAGTTATGTGAGCCATTAATCGTCACTTTAACTAACCCAGCACCAGATTCGCCTGTAGCTTCTAGTTGAGCGATTTCTTCCTGAACTTTTTGCATTTTATCTTGCATTTGCTGGGCCTGTTTCATCAGGTTACCCAATCCACCTTTACCAAACATAGTTATCTCTCACAACTGAGGCTACAGCTTAATAATGAGACTGTAGCGTTAAACGGGGCGAATACTCTCTTCATCTAATTGCGCATCAAACATTGAGCGCAGTTTTTGAATCGTTTTATCCGCAATAATAGACTGGCGCGCTTGTGCCAGTTTTTCTTCATAAATCGCCTGTCGCCATTCTAGCGGGGTTTTCACCTCGCTATTATCATCATGAACGATTTTCAGTTCAACAGTACGACCATATTGTTCACTCAGAGCTTCTTCCAACACTTTGTGTGCCGATGGTTTATCGAGGTGCTTCTGAGCCGAGCGCAAATGTAAAACAATTTGCGACTCACTTAATTCTTCTATATATGAATTCAAAGCTAATTGTTCAACCAGTTTGGGAATATTTAATTTTGCGATTTTCCCTGACCAGCTATCCCGAATTCGCCCTTCTTCAATGATTTTAACGGCTAATTCAGGCGTTTTTTCATATTCCAACGCCTCTTTGATTCCGCTTGGCGTTGTTACCGCTTCTTTTGGAGCCATCGCCTCTTCATTTTGCGGCTTCCATTGGTACTGCTTTGGTTTTTGTGGTTTTGCTGCCTGAGCCGCTCTATTTTCCACATTTTGTTGATGTTTGCTGGTCACGGCGGCCAGCCTTTCCAGTGCTGATGCCGCCGGCTTAGCCCTTTCAGGCATCACCGGTTTAGCCTTTTTTGGGCTAGGATCCTCACTTTGGGGAGATTGTAACGCCTGCCTCGCCTTCAATAACTGTAATGTTGGGCTATTGTCTGGCAGGTTTTCCGCTCGTGCTTGTGTCGGAGGCACCCTTTGGGACATATTTGATGCCACTGGCGGCGCTGACTGGGTAGCTACTTGTGGAATAACCTGTGGCGGTGCTTCAATTTCAGCAATCACATTTTTAGGATGAAAAGCTAATGCACGTAATAGTGCCATTTCAACCCCCATACGCCGCTCAGGGGCATAGGGTAGTTCTTTTCTTCCAACTAATAACGTTTGGTAAAACAATTGGAGATCTGCAGGGGAAATTACCCTTGCAACCTGCCGTAACCGTCCTTCTGTCGATGATGGGTCTGTTTCTTGTTCTGCAGGAAGCAGTTGGATCATTGCTATACGGTGTAATTGCGACAGAATTTCCACCAGCAAGTTTTCCCAATCCGCACCGCGACTAGCAGCTTGCTCTACCTGTTCCATCACCGCCATGCTATCAGCACGTACTAGTGCTTCAATAATGGCTAATGGCTGTTCGTCATCAAGGGTTCCTAGCATTTGGCTAACTATATCAGCCGTAACTTTCCCTTGTCCCATAGCAATGGCTTGGTCAGTTAAGCTTAATGCATCACGTAAACTGCCATCTGCCGCTCTTGCTATCAGCTGGCGAGCACGTTGATCATGTTCAATATTTTCTGCATTCAGGATGAGTTCAAGTTGCTCACTGATTTGCGTGACATCTAACGCTTTTAAGTGGAATTGCAAGCAGCGGGACAAAATGGTCACAGGGAGTTTTTGCGGGTCAGTCGTCGCCAACAAAAACTTCACATGTTCAGGTGGTTCTTCAAGGGTTTTTAATAACGCATTGAAACTATGACGAGACAACATGTGTACTTCGTCAATTAAATAAACTTTGAAGCGCCCACGTGCCGGTGCATATTGGACATTGTCTAATAATTCACGAGTATCTTCGACTTTAGTACGAGAGGCTGCGTCAATTTCAATTAAATCGACAAATCGCCCTTGCTCTATTTCAAGGCAATTGGCGCATTGCCCACAAGGCGATGCAGTTATCCCTGTTTCGCAATTAAGGCCTTTGGCAAACAGGCGAGCAATCGTCGTTTTTCCTACGCCACGTGTACCGGAGAAAAGATAGGCATGATGAAGCCGCTGATGCGTTAGCCCATTAGCGAGTGCAGTCAAAACGTGCTGTTGACCAACAACGTCTGAAAATTTTTGGGGGCGCCACTTACGGGCAAGTACCTGATAGCTCATGGATTCCACTGTCATTTAACATGGTACGTGAATATATATAATCATAGTACCATGCTACCACAGCCTCAACCTATACAGCGAGGCTGTGATAAAAATAGAGGGAAAATAAAGATTAGTGGCCTGGGAACTCAACAAGGCTATACGAAGAAACACCTTCTTTTTGTAGACGCTCAACGCCGCCAAGATCAGGTAAACAGATGATAAATGCCGCATCCACAACATTAGCACCAAGCTGTTTGATCATTTTCACCGTTGCTTCCACTGTACCACCTGTCGCGAGTAGATCATCAACAACTAAGACGTTATCGTCAGGGTTGATGCTGTCTTTATGGATTTCAAGCGTATCGGTGCCATATTCGAGGTCGTAAGTCATACTTAATACTTCACGTGGTAATTTCCCTTTTTTACGCACAGGGACAAAACCTACGCCTAAACGTAATGCGACTGGAGCGCCGAATAGAAAACCACGCGCTTCAGTTCCTACAATTTTAGTGACGCCTTTATTTTGATAATGTTCGACTAACATATCAATTGTTGCTTGGTATGCAGCAGGGTTATTTAATAAAGTGGTAATGTCACGAAAAATCACACCTTCGATTGGATAATCTTGGATAGATGCGATACTTTCTTTAATCAATTGCAGTTGTTGCTCTTTAGCGGTCATAATAAAAGCCATGTAGTAAACACGAAAGTGTAGAATCTATGTAAAGTACCATAAAAATGCAATAAGAAGCCGTCAATTTGGCATCAGTTTTGTTGCTGAATATCAATATTCCGCTATTTTTGACACTTAATGAGAACAAAAAATGAAAATCCCCGCTCTTTTAGATGCGTTAAAAAAGCAGATTGATGAATTGAAAACTCGAGTTGACCCCATAAAAGACCTTGAGTTTTCACATTCACGCTTCGACATGCAATTGTTTAGCCGCAAATCTACCCGTTTAGGCGATTGCCAAAATGAATTACAGACCTTGTATCAGCAATTGTGCCATAGCGTAACGTTAAACCACAGCGAGCAGGTCAATTTCCTGACGGAGAAAATTGTCCACCAAATACAAGCCATTTCTCGGGAGATTTCTACACAAGCTTTACGTGAAAAAGAATCCAGCTTTACTAAGAAAAAGGAACAGATTGATTTATATGAACGTTTATCGCAACACCAAGACTATGAACGACGCTTACAAGCCATGGTAAGTGAAAAAGAGCTTCATTTAAGTGAGCTAACTGACCACCGTCTACAACACCAGTGCCAAAAAGAACTCGCTGTACTTGCTGGCCGTTTGTACCGTTGCCGCCAAGCACTTTTACGTATTGAGAAAGCCATTGAACATCAGGAAAATCAATATTTTGATTAAATATTGGAAGGAATCAGTATGAGTTCACTCAAAGATGCGCCACAAGAAGTCCAACTTGCTGTTGATTTAATCTACTTATTAGAAACCGCTGAGATAGACACCGATGTGGTTCTCAAAGCACTTGAAATTGTGAAAAATGATTATATGTCAAAACAAGTGCAAGCAGCACAAGCTACTTGCACCAAAGAAACTTAACGGGCCTAGTGCGTTTCACCATCACTATCTTTAGGTGTTCGCTTCACTTCTTGCACTTCATCACCTTTATTATTATGCAAATGAACCTCTAACTGGTTGAATGCAATATCAATGTCATTTTCTCGACATAATTTGTCTATCGCGCGATTCACTTCATCACTTGTCACGCCACGGTCACCAATTTGCCGTACATAAAAACGTAATTCATGGTCTAACGTACTGGCGCCAAAACTGGTGAAATAGACATTGGGAGCGGGTTCGGTCATCACCTTGTTATTATTGGTTGCTGCGGATAATAAGACCCGCTTCACTTTATCTAGATCAGAACCATATGCCACGCCGATCGCAATCGTGATACGCGTGACGGTGTCTGATAACGACCAGTTGATCAACCGCTCAGTCACAAAAGCTTTATTCGGAATGATCACTTCTTTACGATCAAAATCGACGATGGTTGTCGCACGAATACGAATTTTACTAACCGTTCCTGAATAAGTCCCAATAGTCACTGTATCCCCAATACGGATCGGCCGTTCGAATAGTAAAATGATCCCTGAGACAAAGTTGGCAAAAATTTCCTGTAAGCCAAACCCTAACCCGACAGTTAAAGCAGCGGCTAACCATTGCAATTTATTCCATGTCACGCCGATCATCCCTAACGAGGCTATCGCGCCAATCCCCACGATAATATAGGTTAATATTGTCGTAATCGCATAAGTAGAACCCTGACGGAGTTTTAACCGTGATAATACCAATACTTCCAATAGCCCAGGGAGATTTCGCGTCATCACCCAAGACACAATGATGATCACAAGAGCCAATATTAAATTCGCTAACGTCACGAATTGTAAGATATTTCCCCCTTCTGCCGATGTGGTGGTATAGCTCCACAAATTCACGCTATCTAAGAAAGAGAAAATGGTGATGAAGTCAGACCAAATCGCATAAAACGCTAAAGCAAAGATAATAAACAATACCATCGTTGTAAGGCGTAGCGATTGCTGGCTAATCAACTCGATGGTCATTGGTGGCTCTTTAATGGGTTCGTTTTCAACATCTTCTTGCTTCAACATCGCACGACGTTCTATGGCACGTTGATATGCCAACTTACGAGCAACCAGTGTTAGTCCCCTTAAGCAAGCATTGTAAGTGATATACCACAGGAGTAAAAGATAGAGGCTATCTAACCAACGATTAGCCAAACGCAATGTCGTGTAGTAATACCCCGCCATCATTAAGCCCACTAAAATTAATGGCGAAAAAGTCAGTAATGTCATGACAATACTGCGCGTTAAGTGGCTACCTTTCTCTTGCCAAACCTGTTTACAGAATGGGATTGTAAAGATACACAACAGTATAAGGGAAACCAGCACAATTAACTGGCCAATCACGTCCTCAGACACTTTTAGTGGGTTGCTAACACCATAAGTAGAAAAGAAAATAAGTGGCACCAAAGGAATCGATAACCTAATCATTCGACGTCGTGTCTGAGATATTTTCTCTTTTTCAATACCAAAATGCTTTTGTGCGATACCTTGGGGCCTTAACACACGAAACGTCAGCTCAAATAACGCCCAAAATATCGCTAACTGTTGGCTGAACTGCCAGAAAAATGGGCCTTGTACATTCCCTGTTTTCAAAAACCAGTAACCAAATGCGAGTAAAAACAGTGAAATAGGCAATGTTTGCATTAATGTCAGCAGGATCGCAAATGGTGTACTTAGCACGCTATCATTGCGTAAACTGGAAAGCCGTTGGTCAATATCTTGCAATCGATTATTAATTTTACGATTAAACCAAATAAACAGTAGCGCAACCAAAACAAGTGGAATAACCACTAACAGTGAATTACTCACACCCCGTTTAATGCTGCGGTTTGATAAACTAAAATCAAAGCTGTTAATTTGTGTCGCTGCGGCTTCAGGGAAAGCTTTCACCCATTCCAAATCAATCGGTTTGTTACTATTCACCCAAAATATTTGCTGCGCCAAGGTATTTTCAAGCGACCCCACCACACTCAATAATTGGTTTTGATCCAATTGTAGGTTAATTGCTTGGGAAATTTGCCCGCCAAGCTGCTGGTTAAGTTCATCTAATAACCCACGACGAACTTCTAATAATTTCAATAATGTGGATTTATCTTCCGTTGATAATAATGTGCTGTTTGTAGACTCATCCCCGGCTTTTATTTCAAATTGCTGTTCCAACTTCGTAATATAATCATTAGGTTGGTAAAGCTCATCACGCTGTTGGTTAACATCAAATTGTTCAAGTCGCAAATCGGCGATCGTTGTGGGTAAATTTTTCGTTAGAATATCAGGTGGTAAGTCAATTTGTTGTTGAAACAAAATTCGTGAAAGCAATAAGCTACCGCGTAATACATTAATTTGTTCTTTTAGATTTCGTTCTGATTGTGTCGCTCTTTCGAGCCAGGTTTTTACACGGATACCATTTTGAACCAATTTATTGCTATTTTCTGTCACTGCGATTAACCGGTCGCTCAGCGCATTATTAATCCCAATTTCTTTCTGAATAAGGGGATTTTGTTGGGCTTTGATATCGGTTTCAGAAGTACTTAATGCTTCACGCACCGTTGATTGGGAGTCATTTAAGCGGCGATGGCTTATCGCATTTTGTACTTGCTGAATATGATGTTCCAATTGTTCAATATATGCTGCGGTATAATCACGCTGTTTTTGCAGCACATCTTGTAATTGGGTATTCGTCTGTAGGATACGTTTTTGATATTCATTTTGCTGCTGTAATAAATACTGTTCAACTTGCAGCATTGTGATTTGAGTCGGCCTTAAATTCACAGATTCATTTAATGAACTATTTAGCTCATTACGAATTTCCTGCAATCGCCTCGCATTTTCCAACATCATCGCTTGTGCCCTTTCAGGCTGCGTTTGTAAGCCAATTAATTGGCTACTATAGGTTGCGAGGTCATTTTGTTCTGTTTGCAGATTTTCTAAGTAGGAGGTTTGTAATGCTTCTAATTGTGAAAGAGAGCTATCTTGTATTTTTCGTAGAAAATTTTCAGTAAGTTGCTCATTTTCATTTTTTATTTGCAACAAACCTTGCGCAGCTTGTTTTGATTCTTCACTCGCGCTACTGAGTTTTTTTTGCAGATCAGCCGTTCGTTGCTCGAGTTTATCCAATTCGTTATAAAAATCTGAGGTTTTTTCCAGGTCGGCGAGAACAAGTTTATCTTCCTCACTGAGTGAGCTTTTTTTATTCAATGCATTGAGTGCACTTTTTATTTCATTCTTGCTGGGTAAGCTATTTGACGTTAATGCCGTAATTGAGCTGGAAAAAGATGCGATGAAAAAGAACAGTATGATTGATACTAACTGCTGCCACTTCCATTGTTGTTTCATCATAATGGCATTCCTTTATACGAATAATACGTTGCTTAATTAAACAAAGTGCCGATAATAGCCTATCAGCACCTAATTTTACCTAACCAAACACATTTTACGTAGAATATTAGAAAGTTAATACTTTATCAGCCGTTAATGTCCAGCTTGCAAGCTCGACCAATGTACCAACTTCAACACCATCAGCAAGGGTTAATTCACTCACACCACGGGCATCTGTACAAGTTTTACATAATTTAACGGGAACATTTTGTGCCGTTAAAATTTCTAACATTTGTTGAAGGTTATAGCCTTCTTTAGGCTTTTGAGCCGCTAAACCTGCTGTCACTGCATCTGACATCAGAAAAATTTTTAAATCTAACTGTGGCTCTTGCTCTTTTAACGTTATCGCTAATCGCAATGAGTTGAACAATGTTTCACTGCCGTAAGGTGCCCCGTTGGCAATAATCAAGATAGAGGTCATGTCGGACTCCACTTATTCAGTTTGAATGGGTTTTAACCGGATTGCGGTATTACATTTTAGTGTTTCTAATAGTGTATCAACCAATGTAATTGTATGTTGATTAATATTAAAATTTTCTGATTGGAGTAGCCAGTTTTCTAACAAACCAGACATTAATGAGCGGATCATAATCGCGGCACACTCCACATCAAGGTCTGCAGGAAGCTGCCCCGCATCAATACAGGCGGTCAAGTTATCCACAATTCGGCATTGGCTTGCGACGTAATTAGCGCGTTTAAAATCAACTAACTCTGCCATTTCGCCAACTAATTCGCACTTCAAAAAGAAAATTTCCATCAAAGCGCGGTTTTTAGGGCTTTCAATAAAATCAGTCAAAATATAAACTAATAATTCTCTTAGTATTGAAAGTGGATCGTTGGTATATTTAGAATGATAATATTCTTCAGCTTGTACTATTTGGTTATCACCAAATTCACAAGCTTGATAAAAGAGATCAACTTTGTTTTTGAAATGCCAATATATTGCACCTCGGGTAACCCCCGCTGCTTTTGCAATATCGGCTAATGATGTGGCAGAAACTCCTCGTTCAGAGAATGTTTTGATGGCAGCATCTAATATTTCCTGACGGGTTTCTTCAGCCTGTTGTTTAGTTTTTCGTGCCATTGTGACCCGTTTCTATCGAAAGCTGATTTACATACATTCGTGTATGTTTGTACTATAGCACAGTGATAAATCATATTGTTTACCATTTTTCTTATTTTTGTTTTGAACTCATATTGATTAATTGAGGTTAACTTATGCGAAAAAACAGAGGGGTGTTACCTCTGGCTCTGTTAGTTCTTTCAGGTGGCTTGGCTCTATCCGGTTGTAACGATGAACAACAAGGTGGCGGAGAACGCCCGGCGCCTGAAGTAGGAATTGTTACGCTTAAAGCCGAACCTCTGACGCTCAAAACCGAGTTACCAGGCCGTACATCCGCATTTCGTGTTGCCGAGGTTCGTCCTCAGGTTAGTGGCATCATATTGAAGCGCAACTATAAAGAAGGTAGCGACGTAGAAGCAGGGACATCTTTATACCAAATTGACCCGGCACCATTCCAAGCAACTTATGACAGCGCAAAAGCGGAGCTAGCAAAAGCACAAGCTAATGCGAATCTGGCTGCATTAACGGTGAAGCGTTATAAACCATTGTTAGGGACTAATTACATTAGTCGTCAGGAATACGACCAAGCGACTTCAACCTATGCGCAAGCACTCGCTGCCGTCAAAGCGGCTGAAGCGGCGGTTGAAACTGCACGTATCAACCTGAATTATACCAAAGTGACTGCACCGATTAGCGGCCGTACTGGCAAATCGAATGTGACTGAAGGGGCTTTAGTATCAACAGGGCAAACCACTGAATTAATGCGTGTTCAGCAACTTGATCCTATCTATGTTGACGTAACGCAATCGAGTGACGATTTCTTACGCCTCAAAAATGAGATAGCGAAAGGCGCTGTACAGCGAGAATCAGGAAAAGCGCCTGTCAGCTTGATCAACAACAACGGTCAAGAATACGCACAAAAAGGTGTTCTGGAATTCTCTGATGTCACTGTTGATGAAACAACAGGGTCTATCACAATGAGAGCCATGTTCCCTAACCCGAATAAAGAGTTACTTCCAGGTATGTTTGTTCGTGCTGTATTAGAAGATGGTGTTATTGACAATGCGATTCTAGTTCCGCAACAAGGCTTGTCTCGTACGGCTCAAGGTACTTCTCAAGTCATGGTTGTTGGCGCTGAGAATAAAGTTGAAGTCAGAAAAGTTAAAGCTGGACAAGCGATTGGCAACAAATGGCTGGTCACTGAAGGTCTACAAGCAGGTGATCGCGTCATCGTCATCGGCTTGCAAAAAATCAAACCAGGAATTGTTGTGAATCCTAAGGAAGCAAACTTAGAAACGCAATCCATAGACAATCAGGCAAAACCTGAAGAAAAGTCTAAATAAGGGAGCGGCTGATTAATGCCTAAGTTTTTTATAGAAAGACCAATTTTTGCGTGGGTAATTGCCATTATCACCATGCTTGCTGGTCTGTTGGCAATTATCCAGTTACCTGTTTCGCAGTACCCGACCATCGCGCCACCAGCTGTTTCTATTTCAGCTAACTATCCGGGAGCGGATGCTGAGACGGTACAAAATACAGTAACGCAGGTTATCGAACAGAACATGAACGGTATCGATAACTTGGTATATATGTCATCGAGCAGTGATTCATCAGGTTCTGCTAGCATTACGCTGACATTTGAAGCAGGAACTGATGGTGATATCGCGCAAGTACAGGTGCAAAACAAATTGCAACTAGCGATGCCATTGTTGCCACAAGAAGTTCAGCAACAAGGTATTAGTGTCGATAAATCAACTAGTTCATTCTTAATGGTTGCGGGTTTCGTTTCTAACGATGGCTCAATGGGGCAATATGATATTGCCGACTATGTAGGGTCAAATATTAAAGACCCACTTAGCCGAGTTAACGGTGTAGGTGAAACTCAACTGTTCGGTACCCAATATGCGATGCGTATTTGGTTAAAACCAGAGCAACTCGTTAAGTACAATATGACCACTACGGATGTCATTAATGCGATTAAAGTTCAAAATAACCAAGTCGCAGCAGGACAACTCGGTGGTTCACCATCTGTAGCAAATCAGCGTTTAAACGTTTCTATCATTGCGCAGACACGGCTAAATAGCCCTGAAGAATTTAGCAATATTTTATTACGTGTAAACCAAGATGGTTCACAAGTACGTATTAAGGATGTTGCTGAGGTTCAATTAGGTGCTGAAAACTATAGTACGATTGCCCGCTTTAATGGTAAGCCCGCAGCAGGTATCGGTATTAAACTGGCAACGGGAGCGAACGCATTAGATACGTCTAATAACGTTCGTGCTGCGCTTGAGGAAATGAAACCTTTCTTCCCTCAAGGGTTAGAGATTGTTTATCCATACGATACAACCCCATTCGTTAAAATTTCAATTAACGAAGTGGTTAAAACGTTAGTAGAAGCAATCATGCTGGTTGTTGTTGTAATGTATTTGTTCCTACAAAACATCCGTGCAACACTGATACCAACGATTGCAGTACCTGTCGTATTGTTAGGTACCTTTGCTATCTTGTCGGCATTTGGTTATTCCATAAACACCTTGACCATGTTCGCGATGGTACTCGCCATCGGGCTTCTCGTCGATGACGCCATCGTTGTTGTTGAGAACGTGGAGCGTGTTATGCAAGAAGAAGGCTTATCACCAAAAGAAGCGACCAAAAAATCAATGGGTCAAATCCAAGGTGCGTTAGTCGGTATTGCAATGGTGCTGTCTGCGGTATTTATTCCTATGGCCTTCTTTGGCGGTTCTACAGGGGCAATTTACCGTCAGTTCTCAATTACCATTGTATCCTCCATGATCTTATCAGTACTGGTTGCGATGATCTTAACGCCAGCACTGTGTGCCACCATGTTGAAGCCAATTGAAAAAGGCAGCCATGGTAGCCAGAAAGGGTTCTTTGGGTGGTTTAACCGCACATTTGAAAAACAAGCACACCACTACACTGATAGTGTAAGCCGCATGCTTAACGGTACTGGCCGTTATCTCGTGATTTACCTACTGTTAGTGGTTGGTATGGCGTTCATGTTTGTCCGCTTACCGTCTTCCTTCTTACCTGCGGAAGACCAAGGGGTATTCTTGTCAATGATCCAATTACCACCAGGTTCAACGCAAGAACAAACCCAAGCGGTACTGGATGAAGTGAATAACTACTACCATACCGAAGAAGCTAAAAACGTTGAGTCGGTCTTTACCGTTGGAGGCTTTAGCTTCGCAGGTCAAGGACAAAATATGGGTCTTGCCTTCGTCGTTCTGAAAAATTGGAGCGAACGTAAAGGCGATGAAAACCACGTTGATGCGATTGTGCAGCGTGCGAATATCGCACTGTCACAAAAACAAGAGGCCTTGATTTACGCCTTTAACCTACCAGCGATTGTTGAGTTAGGTACCGCAGACGGGTTTGACTTTGAGTTAGTCGATAAAGGTAACTTGGGGCATGATAAACTGATGCAAGCCCGTAACCAGTTACTTGGATTGGCAGCTCAGCACCCAGAAATGCTTCAAGGTGTTCGTCCAAATGGTCAGGATGATACTTCGCAATACCGTATTTATATTGACCAACAAAAAGCACAGGCTCAAGGTGTCGCTATCAGTGATATCAACGCAACATTGAGTTCTATGTTTGGTGGAAGCTACGTGAATGACTTTATCGACCGCGGTCGTGTGAAGAAAGTTTACGTACAAGGTGACGCAGAAAGCCGTATGTTACCTTCTGACATCAGTAACCTGTATGTTCGTAATAACCAAGGTAAAATGGTTCCGTTCTCTGCATTTATGGACGAATCCAAAGATCCTTGGAAGTATGGCTCACCACGTTTAGAACGTTATAACGGTGTCCCTGCGATGAATATTCAAGGCCAAGCAGCGCCTGGGAAAAGTACAGGTGATGCGATGCTGTTAATGGAAAAACTCACCACTGAAAACCTGCCTGAAGGAATTGGTTACGAGTGGACGGGTATGTCTTATCAAGAACGTTTAGCAGGTAACCAAGCCCCTGCACTGTATGCGATCTCTTTGATAGTGGTATTCCTGTGTCTGGCTGCTCTATATGAAAGCTGGTCTGTTCCATTCTCAGTTATGTTAGTGGTTCCATTAGGTATTATTGGTGCGTTATTGTTCACCAGTGTTCGCGGTTTAGACAACGACGTTTACTTTAAAGTGGGACTCTTAACCACCATTGGTCTCTCGGCGAAAAACGCAATACTGATTGTTGAATTTGCCAAAGACTTGATGGAAAAAGAAGGTAAAGGGTTAGTCGAAGCAACACTGAATGCAGTTAAAATGCGTTTACGACCCATTCTGATGACATCACTCGCCTTTATGTTAGGTGTTATCCCACTAGTGTTTAGTAATGGTGCAGGTTCTGCATCCCAGAACTCCGTAGGTACTGGTGTTCTTGGGGGAATGTTCGCAGCGACCTCGCTGGCTATCTTCTTCGTTCCAGTATTCTTCGTGGTGATCCGTCGCCGTTTCTCGAAGAAATCAGAGGACATTGAGCACAGCCATCCGCCAACAGCTAACAGCTAACTGTTACTTATAAAATGCCAGTCTAATGACTGGCATTTTTTTAATAAATACTACTCCATTTCTATAGCTAAAATCCTATCGGCTCGACTCATTTTTTTATCGCCGATAATTCCTTGGCCATATACGCTTTTATCTTCCTTCATAAAAACTATAGATTCACCCAAATTTGAGTTATTAATAGCGTCATAATTATAATAAGTCGACAGCGACATAAAAGAACCATATTGCTCATATCGTTGTAATAGCTTATCAAGTGCAATATTTTCGACTTTGTTTGGAACAATTATATTTAAATGTTGATGTTGCTTTGCATGTAAACCGAAAACCTGCCTAAAAATTAACTTTGTATTGTATCTCTTGTCTGTAAACACCAGATCATTATTATTTCGATTAACTAATATTTTATCCAAGTCATCGATTAAGAATATAGCCTCATCAATTTTAAGGTCAACTGAGTGATTATCAATAACGATAACTCTGCTATCTTTCCACATGTCCGCACTAATAACGTAAGTATCATTACCTTCTTCACCATGAAAAATAATTTTCTTAATATCACTGCTTTCATATACAGATAAAATATTATCATCATCATCGCCTGACTTAATCAGAACTGACTTTCCCTCGTTTGTTTTTTCATAGTTAGTCAAATTATTTATAGAGTGAATAACTACATCATCATCTACAGTTTTTAAAATTAAATTATCCCCACATCGATTTGCATCTTTATAAATAAATTCCGAATATAAACGATGCGATGAATTGATTAACTCCGGAGATATCAAAATACCTTCGCTAGTAAATGCTTGTTTGATAGTTGAAGTTCTTAATTTTTCTTGCATGTATAATTTCCCACTATCCATATCAAATAAATATATAGATTCCTTTTTTTCGTCACAACCTAAAAATTTCAATTTTTGATTTGAAGAAAATCTAATTGAAACAAATAAATTTCCATTCATATACCAAGTAAATATTTTCTGGTTATTTTCTTTATTTGTTAGCCCTAAAATGGAAATAACGCTGTTATCACCAATGCGATTTGTTAATTCAGCAAACCAATTCTTGTGTGTTTTTAGCCATAGTTTATTTACTGCTATCAAGTTTGGTTTCCCGTTAGGTAATATGTGATAAATAGCACCTTCTTGGGTTGTTGCTATACAACGGCCATCCCTATTAACTACATTAATGATATTTTTAAGCTCAACAGCGTGTGCAATTGTATTATTTTTATCTGATTCATTTAGCAAGGCATCTTCTTGCCAATAAAGAATATGGCTCTCCGTGTTATAAAAATAAAACACTTCTATTCCTTTAGAATTATATTCACCGCCAATATAAATCAAATAGTTAGACATAGTTTTATAATTACTTACATCTAAGTTTAGACCTATATGTCCTACCTCAGATGAACCACTCTCCTTTATATTAGCATTAATTATAACCCCATCCTTGTTCCTTAACCAAAAGCGTATATTTTTTTCCCCTGGAATTTCACCAGAAAACATAATTATATCAGCTAGTTTAATTTCTTTATTAGTTAATACTTGACTATTAAAACTATAGTTATTATCTATATTAGAATAATAAAAAGGCGATAGCTTTTCCTTAATACTTTCAACCAACTTATTTTTATTATTTATATCTAAATCAGATGGTATAAAACCAATCGTAGATATACTCAGCAAATAGAGGCTATTATTATTACATTGATAAACGCTCTCAACTTTAAATTTATCTTTAATTGTAGTGCAACTTATATAAACCTGGTTATCGACCTGCCACACTTTAATATTTTTAGTGCGGCCATCAAAACTCGTCCCAAAGGAATACATCGCTAAAGTTTTATTTGTATTGATATCTACAATAGCAACAACTAATTTATCAGGTAATTTAAGATAAGCTTTGCCGTCAATCACGGCTTCTAATAATGTTAGACTTCCTTTAGCATAACCAGACTTAAGATAAATCATCCTTTTATTTTTAACATCGTAAAAGGCTCGCCCTACTTCTACTCCATTAAATTTATAATTTTCAACAATAATGTATTTTTCATGTAATTCATTTTTTTTAGCTAATTCATCCAAATACTCATCAATTGATCCCTGACTATTACCCCATTGGTTAGCATCCTCTTGGATAATGTCAGATCTCATATTAGTAAAATCAACCAATCTTATTTCATTATTTTTCCCAACTATCGTTACTGCCCCATATTCAGAGCTTGAATCAATATGAATAGTTATTCCTCCGATAATTAATTGATCATTTAAAATATGAGTAACATCACTATTTAGTAATGTCGCATTGATAACCAGATTAGATTTTTTATTTTTAACAAACTTATTTTTCAGTGTTAACTCTACTCCTTCATTGAGGATTATCTCATAATCCTCGCCAACACTTTCAATAGTATAATTTAATAACCCATACCATTCTTTAGGAATTCTAGGAATGGCTATCTTTCTTTTATGAGCATCTAATAAAACATCAATATTTGTTTTGATATACTCTTGTTTTAATTTTGATATAATATATTCAGATGGAAAAACATAATAATCAAAATCAAATTTTTTGCTTTTTTCCATACGCCTAAGTACATTAAAACCAGAATCTCCCCGAGTCGTTGCTCCTGGTAACATACTATGATTATAGTTAATATAAGACTTAGGTGTCCCAGGTAAAATAATAATTTCAGCTTTATCATAGTCGACACTGTGAATACTTTCCATGTATTCCATTATTTCACGAACATTTAGTGCATCTTTGCGATCATGGTTTATTACATTTGCATATGATGCCCAGAAAAAGTAATTCCGATAACCACCACCTGCCTCATGTTTTCCAGAACGATATATATACTGGCTCCCAAAAACCATTTGGTTATTTTGAAAATCAATTTTTTCTATTACCGCGCCTTGCTTTGCAACTAAAAGAGAGCCATTTTCGATAAAATCAAATCCATTCCCTTGATAAGCTTTATCCAAAAGATAAAAATAGTGACCAACTTCTTGAGCATCTTCAGCAATAATCCCAAAATTTTTAGCTAGCGCAGTAAAACCTATAGTCAAGCCCCCAAGTATAACAGCTCCACTGCTACAAAACGCCGCTATACCTGTAGCCCCAATAGCACCAGTATATATAGACGTAATACCCAGAGCTAATGCCGTGGAGTCGAATCCCAGCTGAGTTCGAAAAATCGCCTTTTGCGATGCCGTCTCAGATTGTGTTAGTTCATAAATATCTAACCCAACTAAGGCGCCATTAAAAACAAGCCCAACGCCTTCATTTGCTGTATGAGCAACTGTATTAGCAAAACTATGCGTATTATTTTTAAATATATCAGCACCGTCTTGCCATAATGATTTAACCACATTGGTCACTTTGGCCATATCATTCGCAATACCATGTGCCATCATCGTATAATTAGTGTAGCTATGAATTTTTAAAGCAATGCTTAAATTAGACTCAGCTCCTTGCAAAGAGGCACGATTTTTATTACTAGCCCATTGAATTAATGTTTGAATAGCAATTCCCGAATTTAAGCCATCAGCAGATTCAACATCTACGGGATATTTCCCTGCTGACAAATTCCGCTTAAAAAATATATCGTTATTTTTCACTTCAGCGAGTTGTTGGTTAAAATAATGAGAGAACTCCATAAATGTATGATCTGATGTCTCAACCCAACGAGGCTCTATAGTTTGATCTTGGTGAATAAATTGTATGCGATAATTGTTATCATCTAGCCTTACAATATTAAAAAAATTAATTAACCATTTATTATCCAATCGATATTCTTGAGTAATTTTTCTGATTGCAGCATCAATTCTTTCTCCCCACTGCTTTGCATCAAGTATTTGTAATGATACTTTTAATTGTAAATCATGATTAATAATATTTTCATTTTCAATAAATAAGTCTACCTTTACTCGTTGCTCACTTACTACACTTAACTCATTTTTATTATGTAAGTCACCAACCACTAAACCATAACCAATAGGAACATCTGCCATTCTTTTGATATCAATAGTCACTAATTCAAATTTAGGTTCTGTTTCACTTCCCATTGCATTATAAAATTCAGCCATTTTTTTTATTAACAAATATTTTTTCAAACTTGAAAATAACTTGGCTTCGTCATTAAATTCAAATATTCCAAAGTTTGGATCATAAAAATAATATTTAACCTCCTCTTCCTTCACAATCTTACCTAGTAGCATGGCATGACTCATTGTATTGAGGGAATACATTACTGTTGAGTTATATTTAGAGAACATATATTGAATTTCTTTTAAATTTAATACTCCATTTGATGAAGATGCTTGGTTTGCGGGTACATTTGAATGTAATGCAATTAAGCTTTTCTTTAACAATACTGAATCGAGTTCTTTGGGAGAAGATGTTGCATAAAATAGTTTATCAATCAGATTATCTGCCCCTTTTTTATCTTCTCTTGCTAAGGCGACTGCCATAGCTCTAACTAATGGATAACATCGACCTCCATTATTATCCTTTACAGATAATAAATAAAAATCCTGAGGAATAAGACGTGCATTTATACTACCAAATTTAATGAAAAAATCTTTTATTTCCTTACTTTTATTAAGAACATAAGCACTGTATTCGCTTTCAAATTTAATCTCAATATAATGACTTAAAGCCCCTTTTTGCTCAATTGTTAACTCTCCATTTAAATATATTTTTTTTAACTCTAATGACGATAATTTTTCCGTAGAAAAATTAAAATTGATACTCTCATAGTTATTATAGCCACTAAAAAATAAGCTATTATTTAATGTACTGTCATTTCTAACAACCAATTTAAATCTTTTTTCTATAGGTATGTCTAATTTATTTTTCCCTCCGAGTTTGACTGAATTATCGTATTCATGGTCTACAACTGAATCTATACCTTTCTTTTCTTTTATTTTTAGCCAAATCCAATTTCTCTCAACATTAAGAATTTCAGATAATGATTTATTATATTTCATCTTTAAATAATCATGGCTAAATTCAATGTTAGATAATTCATTTTTTAATGTGTTATATTCCAATGAATATTTTTCATTTTCACTATTTAACTCAACAATTTCACCCCTTAATTTATCTAGTTTAATTAATTGTTCATCAAGCTCAGATTGAATTGACTCTCTTATTTTTTTAATTAATTCATTCCATGGCCTTGCTATTTCAGCATATGATGAAAAATCATTATTTTGATATTTAATTTCATTTAAAATATTGGTACTAACTCCACATTCCTTTGCTATCCTCATTAATTCATAGTGTTTTTCATCACGTAGCAACATAAATTGTTGAATATTATCTTGTGAATCTTGAGCTAAAGGAAACTGAACCATAAGTGAAGCTTTATCATCTCTTCGTGTGATGATTGGAACGCCATCAATAATTTTATATTCCTGTTTTTGTAATACTAATTGCCAAGAGCCATTTTCATATTGCATATATGCCATTCCAAGCCCTTCATCAGAATATTGGCACTGATAATCTTTATAATTTACTGCCATCACAACGTTGTCATAAAGAATAGAGCTATTAACTCGACCATCATGATAAACTCGATATGTAGTTTCATCTAGCTCAGTTACAATAATGGAACAACCTGAGAGAGTTCCTGTAAATAAAAATTTCGCCTTTGATGGGTGTTTTGGTATATCAATATAAGCTGGAGATATATTGGATTGATTAGCACCATTATATCCTAATAAATAAGATTCAATTTGCATGGAAGGGGCTTTCACTGAACTATTCAGTACAGGTTCTACCTCATAGGAATTATGATCAACTTTCACAAATTGAATATCTATTTTGGGCGACAGCCTCCCTGATTTAGTAATGCTATCAGTACTAATTGAATTATTAACTAAAAATTCAGTGGGATTTGACCTGAATAATTTAATTTTTGAATCTGCTTCTCTATTTCTGATTCTTACTCCACTGATAACTCCGGATTTTAGATTCTTATCTAAAATTGCTTGTTGTATAAAAGTATTATTTATTGAATACCATTTATTTATTTTTTCTTTTAAGAAGTAATTATATTGAATTTCTATTGATAGGACATTATCTATTACCTTATGCATATAAACCCCTTTAAATACAAATAAAAATATGCATTATATTATTTAGAACCTAAACGAAACCAATATAAAAATTTAAATATGTTGAATCCATTAAATAAAAAACAATATTTACTATACTTATAATATTTTTTGTTGTATTAAAACCAAAAAACACACTATTATTTAAACCTTAGATTAAAACTATTATTACAAGGAAAGGTAATGAATAGAAAAGTGCAAAATGTGCTAAATATTTCGACTGCAGTTCAAAATTATCTGAGTACATCCAGAAGTACTTTTATTTCCCCTTGAGAAGCGGTGCTTCATGCCGTTACTAAATTTAAAATAGATCCTCCTTATAGCCAAGGTAGCCAATTAGAAATAGGAGAAAATAGCAAGCTATTAAGCCAAATCATCTCATTTGAGAGTCATCAATTTCAATGTAAAACAATTTTATTTACTCTCAAAATATAAAAATTAATTTATCATTAGGTGGCGATAGCCATTTTATAATAGGCTAAACAGGAAAAATACCGATAGAAAATAAAACAACCAGTTGTTTTATTTTCTATAACTAATTAAAATGTTGCCAGTCATTCGACTGGCATTTTTTTCTCGCTAATATATAGTCATTTCAGAACTAAACATATTGTTTATATTACTTAACAATTCCGTTTTTTTAAATCCACTAGCTAGCATGGTATCTTTATCAGCCCCAATTAGCGACATAGAACCAACTAAAGTAGATGCTGTCACATTCTCATCATCATAATAAGCAGATAAGGGCATAAAAGGCCCATAATCTTGATACCGCATGATGAGTTTTTCAATTTCAATATTTTCCACTTTACTTGGTAAGGCTATACTTAGGTGTTGATATTGTTTTGCACGGGAACCAAACACTTCTCGCAAAATTAATTTGGTCTGGTATTTCATATCAGTAAAAACAAGATCATCTCTATTTCGATTAATAACCACTTCATCAAAATCAGTGAGTAACCATATAAGGTTATCGACCTTAAGGTCAGTAGCATTATTGTCAATTATTATTACTTCATTTTCTTTCCACATCGACTCACTAACAATATAGGTATCATGACCATCTTTACCATTAAAAATAATTTTTTTTACTTTATTATTGTCATCTACCGTCAAAAAGTCATCATTGTTACTTCCCGATTTAATCAACACAGCACTTTTTTTATCTATGCAGTTACCTATCGCAGAATCATTAATAGCATGAACAATCACATTATCGCCTTCTGTTTTTAAAATTAAATTCCCCCCGCTTATTTCAGCATTTTTAATTTTAAAATCAGGATATAAATCATTAGGTTTATTAATTAACTCAGGGGAATTTAAAACACCATCATGTGAAAATGCTTGATTAACAATTGAAGCATCTATTTTTTTGTGTAGATATAGCTTCCCATTACCCTTATCAAAAATAAATATTGATTCAGTTGATTTGTCATAACCTAAAAAAACAATTTCTTTAGTCGAATAAAATTCTGTGGAAATAAAAAGACCTTCATCTGCGTACCAAGCATAAAGACTGTGACCATTTTTCTTATCAGTTAAGCCTAAAATTGAAATTATTGAATTATTACCAAAACGAGAAGTTAATTTATTAAACCAGTTATTGTATTTTTTTAACCACTGTTCATTAACAGCAATAATCGTTGGGTTCCCATTAGATGATATACGATAAACGCCCCCCTCATCAGTTATTGCAATGCAACGCCCTTCCCAGTTAATCATATTAATAACATCTTCGATCTCGACTCGTTCTGCTATCGGACCATTTTCATCCATTATGTTAGATAGTAGTCCTTTTTGCCAATATATCAAATGGCTATTCGAATTATAAAAATAAAACACCTCCTCACCTTCATTATTGTATTGGCTACCAACATAAATTAAATCTTCATATACACCTCTATGACCACTATTATTATTATTCATTTCTGGACTTTCGGCATTAACCATTTCATATATAATGCTTTCTTTTATATTTGCTCTAATTAATTTACAATCTTTTTCTCTCAACCAAAACCGTATTTTCTTTCCATTTTTCATCTTCCCATAAATCATAATAGTATCGGCTAACTTTACATTATTACTTTCCAACTTACCGCCATAGGACTCATAATTAAGCATCATTTTTTTGGGAGAAACTTGTATTATCCCACTCTCTACATACTTATCTTTTTCTCTATTACTTCCATTGAAATAAAAAAATCCGGGATAAAGTCATCTGTTGAGTAACTTATTAGATAGAGTGTATTATTAATATATTGATATACACTCTTAGTTTCATTACCGTTCTCTTTTGAGGTACAGCTCATATAAATACCATTATTTACTTTCCATACCTTAACATCTTTTTTAACCTCCTTTAATCCATCATCAAAACAGTACATAATCAATGTTTTATTTAAATTAACATCAATAATAAAAACAACCGACTCATTAGGTATGGTTATATATGCCAGACCATCTTCGACTACCGATAATACAGCTGTTTTTCCTGATGCATAACCTGATTCGATATAAAAAATATTATCCTTTTCAACATCATAAAATGCACGTCCGATATCAACTCCATTATGTTGATAATTTTCTATCGTAATATATTTTTCATATAATTTATTTTCCCTCGCGAGTTGGCTTAGATGAGCCTTAACTGAGCCTTGATTTTTTATCCACTGGCTTGCATCTTCTGAAATGATATCAAGCCTCCGGTTCTTCAAATCCAAAGAACAAATTTCATTATTTTTCCTAATGATAACTAGCGAATTAATAGGGTAACTGGGCGAAAAATTAACAACTGCATCACCAATTTTTATCTTACCTGAATAGAAACTAATTGAATCATTGGATAATAAACTAGAGTTAATAATCCAATTCGAGTTATTATCATTACCATCCTGATTCGATAGCGTAATTTCTGCACCATCATTGAGTATGATATTATATATCCCCCCACCTCCTTGCATCTCATAATTCAATAACCCATACCATTCCTTCGGTAATACTGGTATAGCAACATATCTTTCAGCTTTATCTAATATAATATCTATATTGGTTTTAACATACTCTTGCTGTATTTTCGATATAATATATTCAGATGGAAAGGTGTAATAATCAAAATCAAATTTCTGACTTTTTTCCAACCGTCTCAAAATATCAAACCCACGATCATTCCGGCTAGTCGCACCGGGTAACATATTATGCTCATAATTAATATAAGATTTCGGTGTACTAGGTAAAATAATAACTTTTGCCTTATTGAAGTCTATCTCATGTTTTTTTCCTGTGTACCCCATTTCTTCACGAATATTCAAGGATTTTTCACGTTCATGGTTTATCACATTTGCATATGATGGCCAAAAAAAATAATTTCTATAGCCCCCACCTGCTTCATGCTCACCTGAACGGTATATATACTGACTACCAAAGACCACTTGACTATTTTTAAAATCAACCTGCTCTACTACTCCTCCTTGCCTAGCGACTAAAAGCTTACTTTCAGTGATATAATCAAACCCATTTCCTTGATAAGCTTTATCTAACAGATAAAAATATCTCCCCACCTCTTGAGCATCTTCTGCAATCACCGCAAAATTGGCAGCAAGTGCATTAAAACCTATCGCTAAGCCCCCTACTATCACGCCACCAGCACTACAAAAGGCAGCAATACCGGTTGCACCAACTGCTCCTGCCGATATTGATGTAAGGCCAAGTGTCAGTGATGCAGAATCAAACGCCAATTGTGTTCCAAAAATCGCTTGTTGCATTTCTGTATCTGACTGCGTTAGTTCATAAATATCCAGCCCAACTAATACACCATTAAACATAATTCCTATCCCGTTATTTTCACTACGGGCAATACTCGATGTGAAAGTATCCATACTATTCTTATATGCAATTTCCTCATTTCGCCATAATGACTTAACAATATTGGCTATTTTAAACATATCATTTGCATTGCCATCTACTATCATCGCGTAATTGACATAACAGTGTATTTTTAATGCAACCCCTAAATTATCTTCAACACCTAGCACGGTATTTCTTTTTTTATTATCCGCCCATTGAATTAATACTTGAACTGCAATTCCCATATTTAAGCCTTCTATGGAGTACTCCTCATCGCTCCTCTCTTTCCCATACTTTGGCAGACTATGGTAGTTTTTCAGTTCATCTATTTGTTGATTAAAATAGTTAGAGAATTCTAAAAATGTATTATCTGAGGTCTCTATCCAGCGAGATTCAACTTCTTTTTCTTGGTGAATAAATTGTATTAGATAATTATCTTTCGAGGTATTTCTAATGTTAGAAAAATTTATTAACCATTTATTATCAAGCTGATATTTAGCACCAATCAGCTTTATAGCCTTGTCAATTCTTTCTCCCCACTGCTTAGCATCAATAAGTTGTAATGAGGCTTGTAGCTGTAAATCATCAGTAACTCTATTTTCATGCTCCGCGAATAAACTTACTTTTTCTCGTCGCTCACTGATAGTACTTAATTGTTCTGGATTATGTAAATCATCAACAATTAAACCTGCACCAATAGGAACATTAGCCATTTTTTCTATATCTATAGTAATTAATTCAAATTTAGGTTCTTTTTCATTTCCCATCGCATTATAGATATTATCCAGCTTATTTTTTAACATATATTCTTTAAGTGCATGAAATAGCTTTACCTCATCACTAAATTCAAAAATACCAAAATTAGGATCATAAAAATAATATACTGTTCTTTCTTCACTTATCGTTTTACCTAGTAACATTGCATGGTTTATTGTATTCAGCGAACACATTAAAGTTTCACCAGACTCAGAAAATATTTGTTGAATTTCTATTAAATTTAACACACCATTTGAAGAAGATGCTTGGCTAGCAAATATATTGGAATGTAAAGCAATTAGCCCCAATTTTAATTGTTTAGAACTGGCATCGTTAGGTGATGACATCGCATAAAATAACTTATCTATTAGATGATCTGAGTCAATTCTTCCTTTTTTAGCCAATGCGACAGCCATCGCTCTAACCAATGGATAACAACGACCACCACTATTATCTTTTACAGATAATAAATAAAAATCTTGAGGAATTAAACGTATATTTTCGCTACCTGAATGATAAAAAAAATCCTTAATATCATCACTTTTTTTCAAAATAATTGCAATAATCTCTTTTTCAAATTCAATTTCTATATAATGGCTTAATGCACCTTTTTGCTCCATTAACAAATTATTATTTATATATATTTTTTTTAGTTCTAATGATGATAATCCTTCTAGAGAATAAGGGATGATTACTTTATTATAATTGTTATAACCCTGAAAAAAAAAGCTATTGTTACGGTTAGAATCCTCCATAAGTAAATTTCTAAAACGCTGTTCTATTGTAGTTATTTTGTCCACATCTTTACCTGCTCCAATAGACTTATCATATCTATTTTCTATAATTGAATTTATGCCTTCACTATTTTTTATTTTCAACCAGAGGTCATTACTTTCAATGATTAGTGAATCAGACAATAGTTTATTAAATTTTAATTTTAAATAGTCACTTCCCTTTTCAATATCAGCTATACTTTTCTTTATTTTATCATACTCGTCTCTTCTTCTAGGTAAATTAGGCTTCATTCCACTCAATTGTTCTTTAAAATTATCAATCTTTATACGTTTTTCACGTAGTTTAACATCAACCACCTTCCTTATATTTCTAATAAATTTAATCCAAGACTTTATCACAGCAGCATCTGATGATAAATCACCACTTTGTTCTTTAATTTTAGACATTGCATCGGTATTAATACCAAGAAACTCTGCTGCTTCAATTAATTTTTGATGTTTTATATCTCTTTCTAGTTTAAATTTTCTAATATTTTCTTTCTGGTTTTTAATTAATGGATTTTGTACTAATAATGGTATTTTATCTTCTCGCAAGCTAATTATTGGTACTCCTCCAATTATTTTATATTCCTGTTTCTGTAATATTAATTTCCAGGCGCCATTTTCATATTGCATATAGACCATTCCAAGCGTCTCATCAGTATTTTTTATACTGTAATCTTTGTAATCTACAGCCATCACTACATTATCATAAAGAATCGAACTATTGATTCTACCATCATGATAGACTCGGTAGGTTGTTTCATTTAGTTCAGTAACGATCACAGAACTGCCTGAAAGTGTATGTGTAAATAAAAATTTTGCCTTAGATGGGTGCTTGGGTATATCAATAAAGGCGGGTGATTTATTTTTCTGATCATTGCCGTTATATCCTAATAAATATGACTCAATCATCATTGATGGCTCTTTTTCCGCCGTATTAATCACAATCTCTAGTTCATAGGAATAACTACCAACTTTAACGAATTGAACATCACCTTTAGATGTCTGAACATCAGTTCTAATAAAACTATCAACACTAATTGCATTTTCCATCATAAATATTGAAGGGTGTGACTTAAATGATTTAATATCTGCACTTGCTACTCTGTTTTTTACTCTTACCCCACTAACCGTTCCTAATTTTAATTTTGCATCATTAATTGCTTGTTCAATAAATTGACTTTTATCCATATCTTTTAATTTCAGCATATAAATTCCTTTTAATTACAAATAAAAATAGTTAAATCCTCGTAAAATACAATTTAGCAATAAATCATGAACCCTTAAAATTTAAAATAATTATTTTTTATAACTCCTATAATATTTTTTAATATGCTAATTAAAAATAAAATAGATTATATTATGTCATATCTATAGGGTTGTTATTACAAGGAAATGTAATGAATAAAAAAATGCAATTTATCATTCTAACAAGTTCTTTTTTATCTATTTTCACTATCTCCTCTCTTTCTCAAGCTGATGTATCTAAAGCAAAAGTTATTAATATAGAAGCCCCTCTAAAAAACAATATTTCATTTAATACTTTTGAAAGTTTATCTTCTAATGAGTATGGTCTTATTTTTAACAATGATATTAGTGATAATGATCAGCTTGCAAACAAAGCTGCAAAACTGATATTGGCTGAAGTAACAGGAACAGAAGAAAGTAAAATTAAAGGTGTCCTCGGTATTAAAGGACAAGCTGCGAATCTTATTATCGCTAATCCCAATGGGATCTCTTGGGCTGATGGCTCCATAAGTAATATTAATAGCTTATCTTTAATTGCAGGTAAGTTAGAAAAACAATATGTTAAAAATAAAGAAACGAAGCAGCTTGAAGCAAAAGCACTAGATGAATACAGCCAATTAAAATTCTCAGTTAGCCCCGCAAGCCAAATCAACATCAGCCAACAGCATGCCAGCCCGTTGCAGCTTTCTAAACTGAATGTGTTCGCCGATCGTATAAAACTACAAAATGCACTAAATATTACAGCTGCAGTTCAAAATTATCTGAGTACATCCGGAAGTGCTTCAATTTCCCCACGAGAAGCTGTGCTTCACTCAGGTACTAAATTTAAAACAGACACCCCTTATAGCCAAGGCAGCCAATTAGAACTGGGAGAAAATACCAAGCTATTAGGCCGAATCATCTCATTTGAGAGTCATCAATATCAATGTAAAGACAGTTTTCTTTGCCCTCAAAATACAATTGATGTCAAAGGTTTGATACAAACAATGAATTTTTCATTACGTGGCGACAGTGATTTTGTAATGCACGGCACAGGTAAAATACAGATAGGGAAAAACCAGCAAGTGCTTGTCGCACAGTAATGAAAAACGGGCTCATTAAAAATGAGCCCGTAAGGTCGTTGGGAAAGTGAGGTAAAAATGCGTTTCTCTCACTTTATACTTTTAGCTAAAATCAATTTAGTGATTTTTCTTGTTTGCTTTATAGCCAAAAGAACCAAGCAAATAGAGAGATAACAATAATACACGCTACGTTCAGAACTGCACCAACTCGTACCATTTCAATTTGCCTGATATAACCAGAACCGAATACAATCGCATTTGGCGGAGTCGCAACAGGTAACATAAACGCACAAGAGGCACCAATACCAATAATCATCGTTAACACAATAACTGGCATACCTAATGCTTCTGCTACAGTAGCAAAAATAGGCACTAACAGGGCAGCACTTGCCGTGTTACTAGTGAATTCAGTCAGGATAATAATAAAGGTTGTTACCGCTAAGATAATCACAAACCAATGACTTGTCCCAAATGTCATCTGCATCCAGTCAGCCATAATTTTACTTGCGCCTGAAGAACTTAAAATTGCACTGAGAGTCAATCCCCCACCGAACAGCATCAATACACCCCACTCGGTATTTTTTTGGATTTGTGACCAACTAGCAACCCCTGTTATACCAATCAAAATTGCAGCAATCATAGCAATAATGGTGTCGAGATCCTTCACACCACCAAGTGCTTCACTAATAAACGTACTGGTGATCCAGCAAACTACCGCAAACAGGAAAATCCCCATTGCTGTAATACGTTTGCCATTCCATTTAACGTGCTCTAATTCAATTTCAAAACGGTGCTTCAAATTCGGACGTAACATCATGTACATCAACACAAACATCATAGGCAGTAACACGACCATGATAGGAATACCGTATTTCATCCACGATAAGAAATCTAAACCTAACGCAGCAGCGGCAATCGCGTTTGGTGGGCTACCCACAATAGTTCCTAGACCACCAATACTGGCACTATAAGCAACACCTAATAAAACAAACACAAACGTATTACGTTCATGACGAACATCGAGGTTAGATAAAATACCTAATACAAGGGGTAACATCATTGCAGCAGTTGCTGTGTTACTAATCCACATTGATAGCAGCGCGGTAACACCAAACAACAGTAATACTGCGACTGATAAACGACCACGTGCAGCCATTAATAAGCGGTTAGCAATTAGACGGTCTAAGCCCTGAATATGCAAAGCCGTCGCTAAAGCAAAACCACCGAAGAATAGGAAAATAATTGGGTTTGCGAATGATTTAAGCGCTTCCCCAGTATTCATTAATCCAAGCCCAACCGCTAGGATAGGGATACAAAGTGCAGTAATAGTGACATGGATAGCTTCAGTTAGCCAAAGCACACCGATAAAAACCATCATTGCAAGGCCTGCATTTGCCTTGTCATCAAAAGGTAAATATTTTAAAAGTAAGATCAGAAGAACAATATCAACCGCTAAAATGATCCAACCCCGTTTATTGGATGGGGTCGGGCTGACCGCTGGTTGTAGGGATTCGGAAGCGTCCATGTAAACTCCATTAGCTCGGAAGCAAATTATTTTCGAGTATTATTGTTAATGTTTTTTTGCAAGAGCTGGAATATAAAGTTAATTGTATGAAATTAAAATGTGGAGGAAGTAAAAGTGCGATCTACACCGTATAATTTAATCGTTTTCCATATAAACTCCGAAAAACCTACCTATCCATTCGTAAAAAACGAAGAATTAAATACTAAAATAGTCACTATAAATTAGCATATTATTTCTAAAAATACGCATATCAATCATCTATCTAATAGATTGATTTTAAATTAATTATTAAATATAAGGAGGGGCAATAAAAGGCTAATCAATCATTAAGCTTACTAAAAATCCAACCAAATTTATTGCGATACATTAGAGGTAATCATAAATTACTGGGAATATATAGTAAAAATAGCGTCCTCAGCAAAGATTTCAGTCGAAAAAAAGGAAGCCATCGGCTTCCTTTAGTATAAATTTGTTAACGAACTAAAATTACGCTTGGCCTTTAACTTCTTTTAAGCCATTGAATGGTGCATTTTTACCTAATGCTTCTTCAATACGAATCAGTTGGTTATATTTAGCAACACGGTCAGAACGGCTCATTGAACCCGTTTTGATTTGGCCTGCAGCTGTACCGACTGCTAAATCTGCGATAGTTGCATCTTCAGTTTCGCCTGAACGGTGAGAGATAACAGCTGTATAGCCTGCATCTTTCGCCATTTTAATTGCAGCCAAAGTTTCAGTTAAAGAACCAATTTGGTTGAATTTGATCAGAATAGAGTTAGCAATGCCTTTATCGATACCTTCTTTCAAGATCTTAGTGTTCGTTACAAACAGGTCGTCACCAACCAGTTGGATTTTGTCACCAAGAACTTTAGTTTGGTATGCGAAACCATCCCAGTCAGACTCATTCAGACCATCTTCGATAGACACGATTGGGTACTGTTTAGTCAGTTCTTCTAAATAGTGGGTGAACTCTTGTGAAGTGAAGGTTTTGCCTTCGCCTTTCAGCTCATAATTGCCTGTTTCTGCGTTATAGAACTCAGATGCTGCACAGTCCATTGCCAGTGTTACGTCTTTACCTAACACATAACCTGCTTGCTCAACCGCTTCTTTAATTGCTGCTAATGCCGCTGCGTTTGACTCTAAGTTAGGTGCATAACCACCTTCATCGCCTACAGCTGTATTCATACCTTTAGATTTCAGTACTTTTGCTAAGTGATGGAAAATTTCAGAGCCCATACGAACAGCTTCTTTCAGCGTTGGTGCGCCAACAGGCTGGATCATGAATTCTTGGATATCAACGTTGTTATCTGCGTGCTCACCACCATTGATGATGTTCATCATAGGCAGAGGCATAGAGTATTGGCCGTGAGTACCATTCAGGTCAGAAATGTGCTCATACAGAGGCATACCTTTCGCTGCCGCAGCTGCTTTAGCATTTGCTAAAGATACAGCCAGAATTGCGTTTGCACCAAATTTAGATTTGTTCTCAGTGCCATCGAGATCAATCATGATTTTATCGATATTAGCTTGGTCTTTAGCATCTTTACCGATCAGTGCTTCTGCAATTGGACCATTAACAGCAGCAACTGCTTTCAGAACACCTTTACCCAGGAAACGTGCTTTATCACCGTCACGCAGTTCCAGAGCTTCACGAGAACCTGTTGACGCACCTGATGGTGCTGCAGCTAAACCAACAAAGCCACCTTCTAAATGAACTTCAGCTTCTACAGTTGGGTTACCACGAGAGTCAATGATTTCACGACCGATCACTTTAACAATTTTGGACATTAGGTTTTCCTCAGTACAAGTTAAATTTTGGGAAGTTGGTGCACCTGCGCCGACTTCCCCATATCTTATTTCAACTCACCTTTCTGGTACTTACCAGCGGCTTTAACAAAACCTGCAAACAACGGATGACCATCTCTTGGTGTAGAGGTGAACTCTGGGTGGAACTGACAAGCCACAAACCATGGATGATTTGGGTTTTCAATAATTTCCACCAGCTTGTTATCTACTGAACGGCCTGCAATTTTCAGGCCCGCATCTTCAATGCGTTTAAGCAGTAAGTTGTTCACTTCATAACGGTGACGGTGACGTTCAATAATGGTTTCTGAACCATACATCTCACGTACAAGACTACCATTCACTAGGTGGCATGGTTGACTACCAACACGCATTGTTCCACCAAGGTCGCTCTCTTCTGAACGCACTTCAAGGTTTCCTTCTTCGTCACGCCATTCTGTAATTAACGCAACAACAGGGAATTTACAATCCGCTTTAAATTCTGTTGAATTTGCATCTGCCATATTGGCCACATTACGTGCAAATTCAATCAAGGCAACTTGCATACCCAAACAAATCCCTAAGTAAGGAATCTTGTTTTCACGTGCATATTGAGCAGTCAGAATTTTACCTTCAACACCACGCTCACCAAAACCGCCTGGTACTAAAATAGCATCTAAATCTTTAAGTAACTCAACACCACGCGTTTCGATATCTTGTGAATCAATCAATTTGATGTTCACAGTTAAACGGTTTTTCAAGCCACCGTGTTTTAATGCTTCAATTACAGATTTATACGCATCTGGTAACTCAACATATTTACCAACCATTCCGATGGTGACTTCACCTGCAGGATTAGCTTCTTCGTAAATAACTTGTTCCCACTCAGATAAATTAGCTTCTGGCGCATCAATGCGGAAGCGGTTACAGATGTATTCATCCAAACCTTGTGATTTTAACAAGGCTGGAATTTTATAAATTGAATCAACGTCTTTGAGAGAAATAACCGCTTTCTCTGGCACATTACAGAACAATGCGATTTTTGCACGTTCATTTGCAGGGATCACTCTGTCTGAGCGACAGATTAACACGTCTGGCTGGATACCAATTGACAGCAATTCTTTCACAGAATGTTGAGTTGGCTTAGTTTTCACTTCACCAGCAGCTGCAAGGTAAGGCACTAATGTTAAGTGCAAATATAAAGTGCGCTCACGGCCGACTTCTGCAGCCATTTGACGAATCGCTTCAAGGAATGGCAATGATTCAATATCACCCACTGTACCACCAACTTCAACCAAAACAACGTCATGGCCTTCGCCACCACGGATGATACGGTCTTTAATTTCATTAGTGATATGAGGGATAACTTGAATTGTAGCGCCTAAGTAGTCGCCACGGCGCTCTTTACGCAGAACTTCAGAGTAAACACGCCCAGTCGTAAAGTTATTACGACGAGTCATTTTAGTACGGATGAAGCGCTCATAATGACCCAAATCTAAGTCAGTTTCAGCGCCGTCTTCTGTAACGAAAACTTCCCCGTGTTGGGTTGGGCTCATTGTGCCTGGATCTACGTTGATGTAGGGATCCAGTTTCATAATAGTCACGTTGAGTCCACGGGCTTCGAGTATAGCCGCCAAAGAGGCTGCGGCAATGCCTTTACCCAGAGAGGATACGACCCCGCCGGTCACAAAAATATAATTAGTTTTCATGCTGAACCTGAAAGTTTAGGTTTAAAAGATGATGGATATAACAGGACGGGAAAACAGTATACCCGAACCTTAATTTCGCTACAAATGTTCTAAGCATAATAAGGCTAAATTTCATCAATACTCTAATATTATCAGCAAGTTAAAAGCGAAAATTATTTATCGCTTCAAAATTAGTCATCTTTGTCTATTTTCATAGATTAACACAGTTCAAATGCAAAAGCTAAATCCTTTCAGCTCATTGTATAGTATAAAAAATGCGATTCTGCACTAACTTTGATTTTGAATAACTATTTACTCTTCAACCTAGCATTTAACATCCAAAAATGCTAGTTCACTCACTGTTTTTGAAGCTTTAATCTGAGTGTTTCTAAAAACGTATCAGCATAGATATCGCCTTGAAGCACTAATACCTAAGTGAAAAAACATCAGCCACTACAACATGTTACATTAAATACCACTTGTGTTTTTAGGATTAACTTTTTTATATTTACACTAATATTTAGTTAATATTGGGTCATTGGACAAATGGGAAAACTTTCAACATGACGAATGATTACCATAACACCCCACATGATTCAGTATTCAAAGGCTTCATGTCAAAAATTAGTAATGCACGAGATTTTTTTGATGTTCATTTGCCTGTAAATATTAAATAACTGTGTAATTTTGATACATTAGAATTAACTAACTCATCATTCATTGACCTTAAACTGCGCTCTCGCTTATCTGACGTCCTGTACTCTGTCGAGACTACTCATGGAGATAGCTATATTTATGTTCTCGTCGAACATCAATCAGTGCCTGATAAACTGATGCCTTGGCGTCTTATGCACTATGCATTTCAGGCTATGAGCCAACATTTACAGCAAGGCCACAAAACACTACCTTTTGTCATTCCAATGCTATTTTATAATGGAAAAACCACACCTTACCCTTACTCTCAGTTATGGACAGACTGTTTCCAATATCCAGAACTTGCGAATAATTTTTATTTTAATTCTCTTCCCTTAATTGATGTGACCGTAATTGATGATAACGAACTGCTAAAGCACCGCAAAATTGCCGTGATGGAACTAGCCATGAAACATAAAAATTTGCGGGATGACGTTAACCAGATAATCGCCCATCTAGCCCAAGCAATAAATCAAGACTATAATGATGAAGATGACATAGACAAAATATTCTATTACTGGTTTTATACTATTGATTCGCATGATTTTGTTAGCATTGTAAAAGAGCTAACGAATCAAATTCATAGTCATCAAGGAGTTGTTATGAACATAGCAGAACGCTTGAAAGACCAAGGACGTATAGAAGGTCGAGAGGAAGGTAGGGAAGAAGGTCGTGAAGCAACTCAACTAGCAATTGCCTCTAAATTATTAAAGGCAGGTGTTCCTCTTGAGCTAATTATGGAAAGCACAAACCTAAGTAAAAATGAGATACTCGAATTACTATAACTATATCCTGACTAATTCGAGTTACAGCTTGGTGGCAAGTATGGCTATACTCTGGTAACTAGCTAAAACATAAGTAAGCTAACGTCACTAATAAGCCATGAGGGAAATATAACTACAGTCACTCTTGGCTCTTAATTTGCTGCCAAAGCGCCTCCATCTCCTCAAGTGTAGCACTTTCTGTAGACTTGCCACTTTCAGATAAACTTTTTTCTATTTGCCTAAAACGTCGTTCAAATTTACTGCATGCTTTTTGCAGGGCAATTTCGGGCTTGTGGCCTAAATGGCGAGATAAGTTAACCGTCGCAAACAGTAAATCACCAATTTCCTCTTCAAGACGCGCACCATCAATAACCACCTGAGTGGCTTCTTCCATCACTTCTTCAAGTTCTTCCTGGACTTTCCCAACCACTGGACCAAGGGTATCCCAATCAAAACCCACGGAAGCACAGCGCTTTTGAATTTTATAGGCTTTCATCAAGGCAGGTAATGAATTTGGAATATCATCTAATACCGAAAATTGGGCTTTTACAGCTCGTTCCTTCGACTTGCGCTTTTCCCAACCATCAATCACTTCAGCACTACTCAATGTATTATTGGCATCAAAAATATGAGGGTGGCGATATTCGAGCTTGTCACTCACCGCTTGGCAAATATCATTGAAATCAAACAATGAATTTTCATTCGCCATTTGCGCATAGAAAACGATTTGGAATAACAGGTCTCCCAACTCACCTTTTAAGTCGTCAAAATCTTCACGTTCTATCGCATCAAGCACTTCATAGGTTTCTTCAAGTGTATAAGGCGCAATCGTTTTAAACGTTTGCACTTTGTCCCATGGACAGCCTGTTTGCGGATCTCGAAGCTGCTTCATAATTGATAATAAACGTTCGATTTGAAGATTTGCCTGACTCATTGTATTAACCTTTAATTTTTTTGTTTCTAGTTGTCCTTTATCCCAAACTTATCAGAGTTGATGAGCAATCGACAAATTTTTCCCAAAAAAATAAATTTTTGCTAACTAACTCATGAAGAAACAGAAGTTGTATAGAAAAGAATAATTAAAAACATGAAGAGAGGGATTTTTAGAATATAAATATACCGATTTTCAAAATAGTTTGAATTGTAGGTAGGCGGCAAGCGAAGATATCTCGGGGAGCATACACAAGTATGTGACCCGAGTAACTAAGCGCAGCCAACACCCCTACAACTCAAAATATGAAGAAAATCACTGAGAATGACGTTTTGCTTCTATAACATCCGGCAACTGATTCAGCTTAGCTAACACCCGACTCAGCACCTCAATGTTATACAGCTCAATAGTCATATCTATCGTTGCCAATTGCTGTTTTACATCACTGCGGCTACTGACACCAAGCACATTGACTTTCTCATTTGCTAATATTGTCGTGATATCACGCAGCAAGCCGCTACGGTCATTAGCTATAACTCTAACCACGAGAGAATAACCACTCGAGTAGTTTTCTCCCCAGACTGCATCTATTACGCGTTCTGGTGCATGGCTTTGCAGCTCAGCTAATTGTTCGCAGTCTGCACTGTGAATAGAAATACCTCGTCCTTTCGTGATAAAACCGACAATTTCATCCCCTGGAATTGGCTGGCAGCAGCGTGCAATATGGTGCATTAGGTTACCAACCCCTTCAACCACCACTCGACCGCTACCATGAGATGGTGCTCTTGGGAGTGAAGACTTACTTTCTAATGTCTTCATTGCCGCACGGTCTTCTTCTTCGGCAGTGGCTTTATTAAATTTGCTTTGCAGGAAATTCACTAATTGGTTGATACGAATATCACCGCCGCCAATTCCAGCCAAAACCTCATCCAATGAATGAACATTGTAGCGTGCGATTAGTAGTTTTTCTGCTTCACGAAGGCTGATATCAAGCTGTGATAGTTCGCTATCTAAAATTTGACGCCCTGCAAGGATGTTTTTATCTCTATCTTGTTTGCGGAACCAATTTTGGATTTTAGCTCGCCCACGGCTGGTTGTGACATATCCTAAATTAGGGTTTAACCAGTCGCGGCTTGGATTTGGATGCTTTTGAGTAATAATTTCAATTTGATCGCCCATTTGTAATTGATAGCTAAATGGGACAATACGCCCACCTATTTTTGCACCAATACAACGGTGACCGACATCACTGTGAATATGATAAGCAAAATCAAGTGGTGTCGAGCCTGCTGGTAAATCCACCACATCCCCTTTTGGAGTAAAGACATACACTCTATCATCAAACACTTGGCTACGAACTTCATCTAGCATTTCGCCAGAATCTGCCATTTCTTCTTGCCATGCGATCAGCTTACGTAACCATGCAATGCGGTTTTCGTAACTACTGCCTTTGCCAATGCCAGTCGCGCCCTCTTTGTATTTCCAATGGGCCGCGACCCCCAGCTCTGCATCTTCATGCATTTGGCGGGTGCGAATTTGAATTTCAAGCGTTTTGCCGTTTGGCCCTAACACTACTGTATGAATAGATTGATAACCATTAGGTTTCGGGTTCGCCACATAGTCATCAAATTCATCAGGAAGATGGCGAAAATGGGTATGTACAATCCCTAACGCAGCATAACAATCTTGCAAACGTTCAACGACAATACGCACTGCTCGCACATCAAACAGTTCATCAAATGCCAATGATTTTTTCTGCATTTTACGCCAAATGCTATAAATATGCTTAGGCCGGCCGTAGATATCTGCTTGAATACTCTCTTTTAACATGTATTTACGTAAGGTTGTAACAAAAGTATCTATATACTCTTCACGGTCAATACGACGTTCATGGAGAAGCTTTGCGATTTTCTTATATTCATCGGGATGCAAATAACGGAAACAGAAGTCTTCTAACTCCCATTTCAATTGCCCAATTCCTAAGCGATTTGCTAGGGGGGCATAAATATTTGAGCACTCTTTAGCCGCTAAAACGCGCTCATCTTCAGTTGCATCTTTGACTTCACGTAAATGTGCAATTCGTTCCGCTAATTTAATGACAACGCAGCGGAAATCTTCCACCATCGACAATAGCATACGGCGAATATTATCGACTTGTGTCGAACTTGTTTCACTCGATTGCGTGGCTTTGAGTTGACGAATCGCATCCATTTCCAGCACGCCTTTAACGAGCTCATGAATGGATTGACCAAATTCATCAATAACTTCTTGCTCTTCCAACTTCCCCTCTTCCACTAAGGGAAAAAGTAAAGCTGCTTGTAAGCTGCCGATATCCATACTTAATGTCGATAGGATTTCGGTCATTTCAATACCGCGCCACAGCAACAGAGGGGCGATTTCTTGTCCGGCTAGTTTATCGTGACAATATTGCCAGGTATGGATGAGCTTTTCTTCTGATTGTTTATTGCTCAATCCCAGACCGTTAACCCACTTTTCTGGGGCAAACTCACCTGCTGGGGTAAGATGCGCACTTCTTACTGCAACCATATATTCTCCCTACCTATTAAACCTCTGGGCGACGGATAAATAACGCCATTGATTCTAAATGGCTAGTATGCGGAAACATGTCTAGCATCCGCAACTGTAATAACTGATAGCCCCCATCAAGTAAAACTTTGCTATCTCTTGCCAATGTTGTGGGGTTACATGAAACATAGACAATTTTTTCTGGCATCAGTTTAATTAAATGTTCCATAACACCAGCGGCTCCGGCTCTAGCTGGGTCTAATAATACTTTATTAAAGCCATGAGCCGCCCAAGGTTGTGTGTGTATCTGGGTTTCTAAGTTTTCATTATAGAATGTCGCATTACAAATAGTATTGAGCTGTGCGTTATTTCGTGCCTGTTTGACTAAATTTTCCACACCTTCAACACCCACAACGGATTTCACTAGCCGTGCGATAGGCAACGTAAAGTTACCCATTCCACAAAAAAGGTCTAATACCCTATCTTCACTGTTTAGATCTAACCATGCTAAAGCTTGTTCTACCATCAACTGGTTAACTTGCCCGTTCACTTGAATAAAATTTAATGGGTTAAATTTTAGTATCTCCCCAGCAACTTGATATTCAGGTTGTGGCGAATTTGGTGATAGAGCCTGTAAGTTTTCATCATTACCTGCTAACCAGATAGACACTCCGTGCTGATTTTCAAAATCGCTTAACTTTTGAGTATCTGATAACGAAAGAGGCGTTAAATAACGAATCAATACAATTTTGCTATTGTCTGCATGAATAAGTTCTACGTGGCCCAGTTTTGCTTTATTACTGAGCTGGTTAATGCATTCAGAAAGTGGTTTTAATAAGATATCCAGATCAGGGGATAATATAGGGCAATTTTTTATATCAACTAATGTGTTAGATTGAGATTGACGAAACCCCATAACGACATTTTTATTTTTAGGCTGATATTGTAACCCCAACCGAGCTCTGCGACGGTAGCCATATGACTCACCATAAATCACCTCGGTACAGGATATATCTTGCGATGTTTCACGTCGCATCAGATAAGCTAAAGCATGAGCTTTGCTTTCTCTTTGTAGTGCAATGTCAACATGTTGCTGTTGGCACCCTCCACATTGGTTAAAATAACGACACCGTGGCTTGACTCTTTGGGGGCTCGTACTCAGGCGTTTAATCACCTTTCCTTTAGCAAAATGCCGTTTCTCTTCCGTCAATTCAATTTGGGCTTCTTCTCCAGGCAATAAGCCTGTTACAAAAATGGTTTTTCCTTCGATACGGGCAACACCTTGCCCTGCGGCATCAAGGCTATCAGCAACAACCGTGATTTGACGGTGTGGGGTGGTACGGCGATTAGGAGAGTAAAATTGAGCCATAAAGTAGTCACTACAGAGTATTAAGTTATAAAAATCATGATTGCCGAGTTTTCAATTTTAATGCGTTGTTTTTTTCGCTAATTAATCAAGGAAAATGGCTAGGCTATTATACCTGTTTTCCTATCATTTGATTGACTACTTTTCTATTTTTATTCCGCTCTTCAGTTATTGCATCAATTGCTAACCATAAATTTACGATATTCTTCATAGGCATAGTGGTCTGTCATACCGCTAATATAGTCTTGAATCAAACGAGCTCGATAATAAAACTCAAGGATAGATTTATCTGCTTCATTCGTTGCAGAAATTTTCTCAAGTGCTTCCGTGTAAGATAAGCGATGCTTATTAGATAACTTATGGAATAACCTCGTTTCAATGAAAAAATGCTTGTGGTAATTTTTGTCCACAAGGTCAGCAAAATCACCTCTATCCATCATCAATAGCGGACTATAAAAATCTAATAACCCACTGATAATTCGATAGCCTTGTAACTCTAACTCTTCAACTTCATGGTGATTAAATACATGTTTAAAAGCCACTGTTTTCAGTACTTTTAATAGCCTATGCTCTGGGCTCTTATCTTCTAACAAAGCACTGTTAAAAGTGCCGTTATAAATTTCAGGTAGATTCTTAATGAATTGTTGTGCGCTGTAATGAGACAATTTTCCTGTGATATTTACGCGCAAATACATAAAGAATTGATCTTGCTGAATGCGCCTTGTGTGGTTGTCACTGATATTATTGAAAGCTCGCATAATGGTTTGATCGAATAAATCATTTTGTTCAATATTTCCCCATTCTACTTTTAAATACTCAATCAACTGCTCAACAGTAAAAATTCCTTTTTCCGCAGCATCATCCAAATCAGCAATACAATATGAAATATCATCAGCCGCCTCCATAATATAGGACAACGGGAAACGGCAATATTTTGCCATATCGAGCTTTTTAGTTAGCTCACTAACAAAGTCCACTTCTGACCAATAATAGCCTGGTTTTTTCATCAAATAATCAAACTCAGGTGGAATTGGCGCCAAATCATAAGCTCCACGCGTATACTTTAAAATAGAACCCACTTGCGCATAGGTTAAATTTAATTTGAGTAAGCGATGCGCCATACGTAACCCTTGGGCATTACCTTCAAATGAGCATAAATCCTGCTTTAATTGACGACGGAATAAATCTTGCTTTTCATTTCCAGTTAACTGTAATGCAGGTATTTGGCATGGATCAGGGGAATTGGGGGTATATAAGTAACTTGGCGATAGTAATTTAGTAAACCACCGTTGAATTGCAGCCTCACCAAAGTGCCCAAATGGTGGATTGCCGATATCATGCATTAAGCACGCCATTTCGACTAAGCTCTCAAAAGCATCACACCGCTCATCTAGCCCATAAGGTTCAAGTAATTTTTTCTTTTTTAGTTCGCCTAAAACCGTTTTACTGATGTAACGGCCAACCTGCTGTACTTCTAATGAGTGAGTTAAGCGACTGCGCACTGCTGCATTTTGCTCTAAGGGAAAAACTTGTGTTTTTTGTTGTAAGCGGCGGATGGCAGCTGAATTAATAATTCGCCCACGGTCACTTTCAAATAAGCGATTCACCGCATCTTCATCTTTAGGTGAAATTTTTTGGTTTTTCGCACTGCTCATGTAGTTGCGCTGAAAGTTTAACTTCTTAACAAAATTAATCTCACCCACTCTGCCACCTTCCCTATCTCGATTGATGCTTCATTATATAGCCTAAATACAGGAAAAAAACTTCACGACTCACCTTTCAATGTTACACTTCGTGCATCTTTGTAATTTCGTTGTCTAAATCTGAGTTGTTGCAATTAAAATTGCGAACCCACTCGAAGAATACAGCAATAACACAATAAAACATTATCGTCCCTAGTCAAAATATTGACACTAATAGTGCAAATTGAGCAGGGAAAAGGAGACAAAATGAAAGTTGGAATAATTGGTGCCATGGAACAGGAAGTGGCAATTTTGCGCTCGCAAATAGAAAATTGCCAAACTATTAACCGTGCAGGTTGTGAAATTTATACAGGTCAAATTAATGGTGTTGACGTTGCGTTATTAAAATCAGGTATTGGTAAAGTTGCAGCCGCAATCGGTACAACGCTATTACTGGAGCATTGCCAACCAGATGTGGTGATTAATACTGGCTCTGCTGGTGGTTTAGACCCTCGTTTAAACGTCGGCGATATCGTCGTTTCTACTGAGGTTCGTTACCATGATGCAGATGTGACAGCATTCGGTTATGAACCTGGCCAAATGGCACAATGTCCACCCGCTTTCGTCGCAGATACTAAACTGATTGAAGTTGCTGAGCAGTGCATTCAGTTATTGGACATGAACGCTGTTCGTGGTTTAGTTTGTAGCGGTGATGCTTTTATTAATGGTGCTGAACCACTGGCTCGCATCAAGGCTATGTTCCCGCAAGTTGCGGCAGTAGAAATGGAAGCCACTGCGATTGGACAAGTGTGTCACCAATTTGGTATCCCGTTTGTCGTCGTCCGAGCCATTTCCGATGTGGCTGATAAGGAATCCCACACAAGCTTCGATGAATTCTTACCAGTTGCTGCCCGTCAATCGTCATTAATGATCACTGCAATTTTATCCAAACTCGCTTAATAATCCTCATAAAAAGTATAACTAATTGTTAGTTATACTTTTTAATGCCACGATGAATTTTGTTATGAAAAAAATAACACATTATTTCTCCCTTACTATTACTCTATTATGTGCTTTATTGGTGGCTTTTTCTGCTCTAGGAGCGGCAAAGCAACGCGTTATCAGCTTATCACCTGCCAATACTGAGCTTGCTTATGCAGCAGGACTTGGGGATAGCTTAATTGCGGTTAGTGCTTACTCCGATTACCCAGAACAAGCAAAAAACCTAGAGCAAGTATCTGATTGGCAAGGTTTAAATGTAGAGCGTATTATCGCACTTAGGCCTGATTTAATCCTCGCATGGCAAGGAGGCAACCCTCAACGCCCTCTTGATCAGCTTGCGAATCTCGGCATTCCAATTATTTATTTTGACCCTCAAACCATTGATGATGTCATCAATTCAGTCACTGAGTTGGCACAATACAGTCCAAACCCAGAGCTTGCACAACAAAATGTGGAAAGAATGCGCGCTGAGCTAGCTCCTTATCAAAATAAAAAAATTTCTAATAACAAACCAAAGAGAGTGTTTATCCAGCTCGGCACTCAGCCTTTATTTAGCGCGGGTAACCACACGCTGCAAAATGATGTCGTCGAATTTTGTGGGAGTGAAAATATTTTTGCTAATAGCTCAGTTCAATGGCCACAAGTCAGTCGTGAACAGGTACTCACTCGCAAACCAGATGTAATAATCATGACGGGCTCAGCAGAACAGGAAAAAGCAGTGAAAGAATTTTGGCACTCCCAGCTCAACGTCCCAGTTATTCGGTTAAACGAAGATTGGTTTCATCGAGCAGGCCCAAGGATTGTGAACGCGACCGAACAACTGTGCAAACAGTTAAACTCACTATCCAATTGATAATTGATAATTAAGAATTAAGAATTAAGAATTAAGAATTAAGAATTAAGAATTAAGAATTACAGAAATTTTCTAAATAGTTCGAGGTGTGGCAAGGCTGCAAATGAAGGTATCTCGGGGAGCATACATAAGTATGTGACCCGAGTAGCTGAATGAAGCCAACACCGCCACAGCTCGAAATATGACGAAAATTAGACGCTGAAGGACGAACCACACCCACAAGTAGACTTAGCATTCGGGTTAGTCACAATAAAACGTGAACCTTCCAAACCTTCGGTATAATCAACACTTCCGCCGACTAAATATTGTAGGCTCATTGGGTCTACGACAAGAGCAACACCTTGCTTTTCAATTGTCATATCGCCTTCGTTGATTTGGTCATCAAATGTGAAACCATATTGGAAACCGCTGCATCCGCCACCAGTGATATAAACACGCAGACGCAGATTTGGGTTGTCCTCATCAGAGACTAGATCTTTAACTTTAATTGCTGCCGCATCAGTAAATTGCAAAGGCAGAGCTGCATCATCACTCATTTTTTTACTCCAAACCGGTGACCGGTAAATTCATGCGTAGGCTAAAACCTACTCAGATCAATTAACCTAATTATCCGCCACTTGACTAAATGGTTCAAGTGTTGTTACGCAATTAGACACATTGTGCATATCTTCGTATCAATATTTGGTTTAATTGGTGTGGTGCTTTAGAATGAGAGCAATTTTTTTCTTAGCCTCTTTCTGGAGCCCTGCGATGTCACAATCTGAAAAACTTTACGCACAAGCAAAAGAACAAATCCCTGGTGGTGTAAACTCCCCTGTTCGTGCTTTTAATGGTGTTGGTGGAACCCCATTATTTATTGAAAAAGCGGATGGCGCTTATATTTATGACGTTGATGGTAAAGCCTATGTGGATTACGTTGGCTCATGGGGACCGATGGTATTAGGCCATAACCACCCTGAGATCCGAGATGCTGTGATTAAAGCGGTCCATAAAGGGTTAAGTTTTGGTGCACCGACTGCCGCCGAAGTTGAAATGGCTGAATTAGTTTGTGAGTTAGTGCCATCTATGGATATGGTACGCATGGTGAATTCAGGTACTGAGGCAACCATGAGTGCAATTCGTCTGGCTCGAGGTTACACTGGCCGCGACAAAATCATCAAATTTGAAGGCTGCTACCATGGCCATGCAGATTGCTTATTAGTCAAAGCAGGTTCTGGGGCGCTTACGATGGGTGAACCAAACTCTCCGGGCGTCCCCGAAGATTTTGTAAAACACACATTAACTTGTACCTATAATGACCTAGCTTCAGTTCGCCAAGCATTTGAAAATTATCCAGAAGACATTGCCTGTGTGATTGTTGAACCTGTTGCTGGAAATATGAATTGCGTACCACCAACGGATGAGTTCTTACCGGGTTTACGTGCATTATGTGATGAATTCAATGCCGTACTCATCATTGATGAAGTTATGACTGGCTTTCGCGTCGCATTAGGTGGTGCACAAGATTACTATGATGTTCAACCTGATTTAACCTGTTTAGGTAAAATCATCGGTGGTGGTATGCCTGTGGGTGCCTTTGGTGGCCGCCTTGAAATTATGGAAAAACTAGCCCCAATTGGGCCAGTTTACCAAGCAGGAACCTTATCTGGTAATCCTGTCGCGATGGCGGCGGGTCTTGCTTGTTTAAAAGAAGTCTCTCAACCGGGAGTTCACTCACGTTTAAATGAATTAACAGAAAAGTTAGCTCGTGGTTTAAAACGTGTTTCCCAAGAACAGGGTATCCCGATGGTTATCAATCACGTCGGTGGTATGTTTGGTATTTTCTTCACCGACGCACCAACAGTGACTTGCTACCAAGACGTGATGCAATGCGACGTTGAGCGCTTTAAGAAATTTTTCCACTACATGTTAGAGCAAGGCATTTACCTCGCACCTTCTGCTTTTGAAGCGGGTTTTATGTCTATCGCCCACAGTGATGAAGATATTGAGAAAACAGTTAAAGCGGCAGAAACAGCGCTGCTGAAAATCAAAAAGAATTAATTCATATTGAAATTACGGAGGTGAAATGTTACCTACTTTCACCTCTATTCTTTTACATCGGTAACGAAAGATTGGATAGCCACCAGTTGCAGCCTTACACCACAATTTTCTAACTCATTAATTCTCTAATTCTCTAGCCCATTAATTCTCTAAATAATTCAGCCTGTAGCTAGGCGGTCAGCGAGCTAGAGCCTAGGAGCATACAATAGTATGTGACTAGGTCTAGTGAGTGCAACCAACAACGCTACAGGTTGAAGTATGACGAGAATTTAGGGATTATTGCCAAACATATCCTTCACCCAATCCGGTGCATCATCTTGCTGCTCGCCATTATTACCATTTAAATCCCAAACTGGGGCTTCGTTTTCAGACGCTTGGCATAACCCTTCTGGGTTATCTGTCCAAATCGGTAACATTCTGCCTCCACCAAAGTTTGAGCAACTTAATTGGCCGTCAGCTGTGACTTGCATCTCAACAATACCCTCTGGCGCGCGGTTGATGAGTGCCAATGGCGCTTGGTTATCTAAGTAACGTTGGTACACTTTTAGTGCCCCTGTTGCCCCTGATAACTGTGTTGGGCCATTATTGTCACGACCAACCCACACAATTGCGACCTCTTTACCATCAATCCCTGCATACCAGCTATCACGCAAGTCATTCGTTGTCCCTGTTTTACCCGCTAAATTATACTTGGCATATTTGGTCAACAACACTCGCCCCGTACCTTGTTTAACCACTTGCTGCATACCATACAATGTGAGGTATGCTGCTTGGGAAGGTACTGCTCGTTCCGCTGACGGGTAACTTTGGTATATTTCATTACCATCTCCATCAATAACAGAACGCAATGCCGATAATTTCGCACGATTACCGTTACCACCAATAGTTTGAAAAACTTGTGCGACTTCTGCCGGTGTTAGGTTAACTGCCCCTAAGAACATAGCGGGCACTTTTTCCATCGCCGCTGCGGGAGCTCCTAAGCGTACAAAAGTGTTAAACACTTGGTCTAAACCGACCTCTAGCCCTAAGTTTACCGTTGGAATATTTTGTGATTTTGCCAATGCATCAACTAACATCATACGACCGTTGAAATTACGGCTGTAGTTTCTTGGGCTCCAGTTTTGATTCCCGACTTTTACTGTTAATGGCTCATCTTTTAACCACGTATTTAAACGAAAACGGTCTGGTTCACTGAGTGCAGCGAGGTATACCGGTGGTTTTGCTAGGGAACCAATACTACGCCGTGCATTTAACGCACGGTTAAACCCTGAAAACTGTGGTTGAGAGCCGCCAACCATCGCGCGCACTTCCCCATTAATGCGATCAACAACTACCATTGCACCTTCAATATCATCTAATTTACGAGATTTACGTAAATCAGCGACACCGTTCTCAACTGCATTTTCAGCCGCAGTTTGAGCCACTGGGTCTAAAGTGGTAAAAATTTTCGCGCCGGAGAGTTCTTTGACTTTATCGCCCAATTTTTCATTGAGTTCTAAACGAACCATTTGCATAAAGGCAGGTTGAGAAGCCACCAGCCCTTCTTTGTTTTTCACACCGAGAGGCCTTGCGCTTAGCACTTGATACATTTCTTGGTCAATCACGCCACGCGTTTCCAAGATTTTCAGCACGATATTTCGGCGTTTAATCGCATTTTGTGGCTTAGTCCAAGGGTTATACGTTGATGCCCCTTGCACCATTCCCACTAATAAAGCCTGTTGGTCAAAGCTTAACTCATTGATTGGTCGACCGAAATAATACAGGCTCGCTAATGGGAAACCACGAATTTCGTCATTACCGTTTTGGCCTAAAAAGACTTCGTTCAAATACAGCTCTAAAATGCGCTCTTTGCTGTAGTTGTAGTCCAGTAAAACGGCCATATAGGCTTCATTGGCTTTACGCTTTAATGTACGTTCATTGGTCAAAAACAGATTTTTGACCAACTGTTGGGTTAAAGTACTTCCCCCTTGAACGGAGCGCCCTGCACTTAAGTTAGCAACAACTGCACGGCCAATAGAGTATAAACTGACGCCATCGTGCTCATAAAAGTTGCGATCTTCGGTTTCTAGTAAGATTTTAACCAGAGACTCAGGGAAATCAGATATCGGTAAGACTAACCGTTGCTCATTGTTCGCCGACTGCATCATCGTGATCAGTTTCGGGTCTAAACGGAAAAAGCCAAATGAGCGACCGTTTTCCATGTTTTCAATCTTGCTCAACGCGTTATTTTCAAACACCATACGCGCAAGGATTTGCCCTTCTTTTTGGTCGGGGAAATTAAACGGTCTACGTAAGATTTCGATGCTATTACCACGCACCACAAATTCGCCCGATGTCGTTATCTTACTCACCTTACGGTATTGCATACCCTCAAGTAGGCGCACCATTTCTGCTTGGCTGTAGTCCATACCCGGTTCAAGGTTAACCATTCTGCCGTATACTGCAGCGGGTAAATCCCACACCTTACCATCGAGGCGTTCTTTAATTTGTTGATTTAAATAAAAACCATATGCCGCAAGTAAAACAGCAAACACGATCATCAGTTTGACTAGCAGCCAAAACCAACGCCATTTACTTTTTACCTTCCGAGGTTTGTTATTTTTTGAGCCTTTTTTAGCCATTTGCTCTTCTTCATCTTCATCATCGAGATATTGTTCGTCAATATCATCATCTTCGAATAAATCTTCATCGTCATAGTCATCGCGGTCTCTACGACGGCGGGATGAAGACTGTTTTTTCCCGGCAGCTTTTTTGTTACGCCTGCCGATTGGTTCAAAATCTTTACCTGACATGGTCACTCCATATCACATTACAAAATAACTTAATAACTCACTAGTAATGTCAGTTTAGTGGTTAATTTTGGCCTAGAACCCCAGAGATTTCACCAAAGAAAGCTCTTAATTACATTTCCTTACTCAGTCGGCTCATTGATAGAGCCAATAAGGAAACCCGCTATTAGAGCATAAAAATAGATTATTTCGCACCCATCATCGCTTTTTTTGTTTGTCTTGTTGGCGCAGTATTTACAGGGTCATCTGGCCATAAATGTTTTGGATAGCGCCCTTTCATCTCTTTTTGTATCTCTTTATAGCTGCCTTGCCAAAATGCACCAAGGTCTTGCGTGATCTGTAACGACCGCATGGCAGGAGACAACAGAGAAACTGTTACGGTTATTTTTCCTTGTGCAACAGTCGGGTTCGCTTTTTCCCCGTACATTTCTTGCATACGAATCGCTATGACTGGTGGCTTATCTAATGCGTAGTGAATACTTACATCATGTGAAGATGGCGCTCGATAGGTTACCGGAAACATGCGTTCTAACCACTGTTGCTGCTGCCAATCTAATCGATTAATCAATAAAGAGGCTAAATCAATCCGCTGTAATTTTTGCTTATTTGTTATGCCATCAAGATAAGGCTCTAACCATTCACCCAGCGAATCCAATAGTGCCGCTTCATCAAAATCAGGCAAATCAATATCAGGAAAATACTGCTTAGCTAACGTGCAGCGGATACACAGTTGTAGTGCATCTTCCTGCCAGTTTAATTGCTGCAAGCCATTTTGCTTCAACCAATAAACTAACGCATAACGAATTTCAGTGTTATCAGGGTTGCTTAAACGTTCTGATTTCACCACTAATTGACCGCATTGCAAGCGTTTCCAAGCTAATAATGTCCCTTTTTGTTCATCCCATTCGACCGTTTCTTGTTTGTTAAACAGTGATGGGCAATCTGCTTGTAGTCTGTCAATATCTACAGGGTAAGCCAAGGAAATACGGGCATCTGCCATATTTTCGGGTTGCCATAAAGCCACGACGATTAACCATGGAGAACCGGATAATCTATCCGATTCATTCAATATCGCCCCTAAACCATTCGCCAGTTGATAGCGTTGTTGGTTATCTCGAGATTTCGCTATGTAGTCAGGAAACGCTGTGGCCAGCAACGTTGGTAACCACTCGCTAATGAGTGCATCTCGATTACCAATGGTACTCGATACTTTTTGTTCACAAAGCACTGATGCTCTCTTACACCACCCCTCTGTTGGCCTTTCTATGCAATAGCGAAGGTCTGCATCTTGTTGACGAGGAGGCTCCTCGATAATCGCCACCAACAGTGCGGCTAATTGAATAACAGACTGATTTTGGCTTTGCTGTGCTTTACATAACATTGCCGCTGTTCGTACTGAACTGCCTAACTCCGCCATCTGCTGCCCAAAAGGCGTTAACTTGTTTGCTGCATCAATAGCACCTAATTTGCCAAGTAAATTTTTTGCCGCTGATATTGCCGGTTTAGGGGGTAAAGTCAGCCAGTTCAGCTGTGCGGCATCGTGACAACCCCATTGTAATAAAGATAACCATAAGCTGCTCAAGTCACTTTGCGCAATTTCGGCCTCGCTAAATTGTGCCGCACGCTCAGCCTGCTCTTCACTGAATAAATGCCAGCAAACACCTTCTTCCAAACGGCCCGCGCGGCCTGCACGTTGTGCCATCGACGCTTGGCTAATTCGCTGTTTAACTAGTTTTGTTAGTCCTGTTCGTGGATTGAATTGCCCCACACGCTCAAAACCACTGTCTATCACAAGGCGGATCCCTTCAATCGTCAAGCTGGTTTCTGCAATATTGGTGGCTAATACGACCTTTCGCACTCCTTCTGGTGCTAGTTGAATCGCCTGTTGCTGGGCTTGTAGGGATAATGCACCGTATAAAGGACATAAAAGTATGTCCTCACTAACCATCAAAGCGAGCTCTGCTCTTACTTTCTCGATTTCCCCCATACCTGGAAGAAATAATAATAAAGACCCATCTTCTTGTTGCAATAACTGCCAAGCCGCCAATGCGACTTCTTTATGAAAGAGTTTATTTGGGTTAATCGGATGATATTCACGCATTACGGGGTATGTACGCCCTTGTGAAGTGATAACCGGAGCATCAGGAAACAGCTGAGACAGCCCTTGGTTATCCAATGTCGCAGACATCAATAGAATACGCAAATCTTCACGTAAGGCTTGCTGTGAATCAATTAGCAAAGCGAGGCCAAGGTCTGCCTGTAAATTTCGTTCATGGAACTCATCTAAAATGACTAAACCAACCCCTTCAAGCATGGGATCATTTTGCAGTAAGCGAGTGAGTACGCCTTCGGTAACCACTTCAAGACGAGTGTGGCGGCTAACTTTAGTTTCAGAGCGCATGCGTAAACCGATTGTATGACCAACTTCTTCACCAAGTTGCTGTGCAAGGCGAGCAGCCACTGAGCGCGCTGCCAAGCGACGAGGCTCTAACATGATAACCCGCCCGGTAATAACCCCACTCTTTAATATTTCTAACGGTAAAACTGTTGATTTACCAGCACCTGTCGGTGCATGAAGCAAAACTTGAGGTGAAGCTACTAACGCGGTAAGTATGTCCTCACAAACTCCAAATATCGGTAACACTGGGGTTATCACTCCATGTATTTAACTTTTACTGTTAGACATTGTAGCATTAGCCTCTTTTGCCAGTAAGCATATTACCGACAACGATAGCGGAGACCCCATGGAATTTGAACCCGCCTTACAACCAGCTACATTAATTAAGCGTTACAAGCGCTTTTTAGCTGACGTCACTTTGCCGAGCGGTGAAGAAATTACCATTCACTGTGCAAATACAGGCGCTATGACAGGTTGTGCTACCCCTGGTGATACCATTTGGTATTCAACTTCCAATAATACCAAACGTAAATACCCGTACAGTTGGGAATTAACCCAAACCGCACACGGCCATTTTATTTGCATTAATACCCTTCGTGCGAACCAGTTAGTTGCACAAGCCTTAACCGAAAAACACATTCCAGAATTATCCGAATACGGTGTAATAAAACCTGAAGTTAAATATGGCACAGAAAATAGTCGAATCGATTTCTTTTTAACGCAAAATGGATTACCAGATTGCTTTATCGAAGTAAAATCAGTAACTTTACTCGAAAATAATCAAGGGTTCTTTCCTGATGCAGTGACACTTAGAGGCCAAAAGCATTTAAGAGAGCTCATGCATATTGCGAAAGAAGGAAAAAGAGCCATACTATTGTTTGTTGCTTTGCACACGGGTATTCACGTAGCATCAGCAGCGGCTCATATTGATAAGCAATATGCGCAATTATTAGAGGAAGCGAGACAAAGTGGCGTTGAAGTGCTTTGTTATCAAGCTGATATAACTGTTCAACAAATGGCGTTAAGTAAGCAGATTCACTTTAACTCTATTAAATAAAGTTTTTTTAACCGATTTTTATACGAGGCCGCAGAGTTCTGGGCGCTAAAAAGGGAATAAACACGCTCGCCCTCACAGCATTACAAAACTCATTGCAGGAACGATTGCCAAGAGAGCAGTCTTCTGCTATTTATAGCGACCTTAATTTTTCCCCCTTGGGGTTTTTGTAAAATTTGCGTGTGTAGGAGAAGCATTATGCAAGAAGGGCAAAAACGTAAGACATCGTCCTTAAGCATTCTCGCCATTGCTGGGGTTGAACCCTATCATGAAAAAGCTGGCGAAGAGTACATGAACGAGGCCCAGTTGGCGCATTTTAAGCTCATTCTCGAAGCATGGCGCAATCAACTCAGAGATGAAGTGGACCGGACTGTTACTCATATGCAAGATGAGGCAGCTAACTTTCCAGACCCCGTTGATAGAGCCGCTCAGGAAGAAGAATTCAGCCTTGAATTACGTAACCGGGACCGTGAACGTAAACTGATTAAGAAAATCGAAAAAACGCTGAAAAAAGTTGAAGATGACGACTTTGGCTATTGTGAATCATGTGGTGTAGAAATTGGTATCCGTCGTTTGGAAGCCCGTCCTACCGCTGATTTATGTATCGACTGTAAAACATTAGCAGAAATTCGCGAAAAGCAAATGGCAGGCTAGTGTCTATATGGAGTCCTGAACGGCGCATATTACTGCGCCGTTACAAGGGAAACGCTTCATGCTATTATGTTCCACTCCTGACTCTTGATTTACATTAACCATCAAGTAACTCTCATCCTACTCCCTATTTTCTGCCAGTTGATGCCCACAATCGCCTATCACTCGCCTTTAAATAAGATAAATATTTACTTTCACATAATTTTTTACGCAAATAGATTATGTTATTTTTTTGCTCCACAGTTTGAGGTTAAATAATTAACTGACAACAAAAAATCGCTTAAAATAAGGCTTCTAATCGTATCCGCCTATAGCGAGAACGCTTTTTGGGCTATTATTTTACGTAAATTTTATAGGTAACGTTTATAATTAGAGGTGACTTTTATTCGTTTAACCATTCTCAAAGAAACTTCTGTGAGCTATGATTAGCCGCTTATTTTGTTTAATGAATATTGGTAATGACATCGAGGTGTACTATTTTTAACCGAGTAGCAAATTTCTGCCGTAATATTTTATCTCGCAATACAGACGCATCCCCTGAAGATGCAGTACAACATCGTGATCCTTCGCGAGATAGTCAGGCAGCCGGTAAAAGGCCAGTCACTCATTCTGCTCATGCGCAAACCGCATCTAAAGAGCAGAACACAGCTCAACCCCATAAAACAACCCCTATTAAAAAAACGGTTCGTCAATCTCAACGTGCCGATTCAACACCTGAGAAGCGCCCTACAATGACAACCGTAAACGACGAAAACATTACTGTTATCCCGCGTTCCGAACACCCTATTTCGCGCAGTGATATTAGTGACAATGCATTAAAAGTGCTGTATCGCTTAAACAAAAGTGGCTTTGAAGCCTACTTAGTGGGTGGTGGTGTGCGTGATTTGCTTTTAGGTCAAAAACCTAAAGACTTCGATATTACGACGAACGCAACGCCTGAACAGATCCGCAAATTGTTCCGTAATTGCCGTTTAGTGGGTCGCCGTTTTCGTCTAGCACATATTATGTTTGGCCCCGAAATCATAGAAGTTGCGACTTTCCGTGGCCACCATGACCAAAATGCATCAGATGACAAAAACTTATCTGCACAAGCACAAAACGGCATGTTATTACGCGATAACATCTTTGGCTCCATTGAAGAAGATGCGATTCGTCGGGACTTCACCGTTAATAGCCTATATTACAATATTGAAGACTTCACATTACGTGACTACGTTAATGGATTGAATGACCTCAAAGCTGGCGTTATACGTCTAATTGGTGACCCTGAAACACGCTATCGTGAAGACCCTGTCAGAATGCTAAGAGCGGTACGTTTTGCCTGCAAATTAAATATGAGCATCGAACCAAAAACCGCTGAGCCAATTTACCAACTTGCTCATTTATTGAGAGAAATTCCATCTGCTCGGTTATTTGAAGAATCCCTCAAATTACTCCAAGCAGGCCAAGGTTACGCTACCTACAAAATGCTCAAAAAGTATGGTTTGTTTGAGCAACTTTTCCCTGTTGTCGCAAGCCGTTTTACGGATAACAGTGATTCGCCAATGGAAAAAATCATTGAGCAAGTTCTTAAAAATACTGACTTCAGACTAAAAAATGATAAGCGTGTTAACCCTGCGTTTTTATTTGCTGTTATGTTATGGTACCCAGTTACAGAGCATGCTGAAAAGTTATCTCAAGAAGGTGGGCTGGCCTATTACGACGCCTTTGCGCTGGCAATGAATGACATTCTAGACGAGCAGTGCCGTTCGATTGCGATCCCAAAACGCATTACAACCACGATGCGTGATATTTGGTTATTGCAGTTACGCTTACCTCGTCGCCAAGGTCGTCGTGCCAATAAATTAATGGAACACCCAAAATTCCGTGCAGCGTTTGATTTATTAGAATTAAGAGCTAATGTCGAGCACCGCAACGAGTTACAAGAACTAGCGTTATGGTGGACTGATTTTCAGCAAGCAAATAATATCAAACAGCGTGAAATGATTTCGGAATTAGGCAATGCCCCCACTCGCCGTCGCCATCGTCCACGTTCATCACAAGGTGGTTCCGGGGCGCGTCGGCCGAATAAGTCATAATAGATAGAGAGAATACAATGGAACAAGTCTATATTGCTGTAGGAAGTAACCTTGGTGAGCCACTATTACAGGCACAGCAAGCTATTGCAGCTTTAGATGCGATTCCCAATAGCCGCGTTGTTTCAACCTCTTCTGTTTATCGAACGAAGCCTCTAGGCCCGCAAAATCAGCCAGATTTTCTTAATCTGGCTGTACTACTTGAAACAAGTCTTGAGCCCGAAGTTCTTCTCAACTATACACAAAAAATCGAACTTGAGCTGGGCCGTGTACGCAAAGAGGAACGTTGGGGTCCACGAACGCTTGACCTCGATATCATGCTTTTTGGTAACCGTATCATCAATACTGAACGGTTGATCGTTCCACATTATGGGCTAAAAGAGCGTGAATTTATGTTGTATCCGCTTAGTGAAATCGCCCCTTCCCTTGTTTTTCCTGATGGCGAAAAGCTTTCAGAAAGACTCACACAAGTCCCTCGAAATGGCCTAACGTTTTGGGATATTCCAGCCTGAAATGTTCAACCTCTTATGAGGTATGGTCGCAGGGAGATCATTTCCGGAGGTTATTATAATGAAACCAATTTCTCTGGCTGATTTATGTCAGTTTAAAAAAGACAAACACAAATTTGCAACTATGACAGCCTATGACTCAAGCTTTGCTCAATTATTTTATGAGCAAGGTATCCAAGTGATGCTCGTTGGAGACTCACTGGGAATGACGATTCAAGGTGAATCCTCCACCTTACCGGTTACTGTCGAGCAAATTGCTTACCATACCCGATGCGTTCGCAAAGGTGCCCCAAATGCCTTCATTATTGCAGATATGCCATTTATGAGTTACGCCACACCAGAACAAGCTTGCGCCAATGCGGCTATTTTAATGCAGGCAGGCGCAAACATGGTCAAAATTGAGGGTGGCAGTTGGTTATGTGATACCGTAAGAATGCTAGGAGAACGCTCTGTTCCTGTGTGTGGCCACCTAGGTTTAACACCACAAGCCGTCAATGTTCTTGGTGGTTATAAAGTTCAAGGACGTGATGAAGTCACCGCCAATCAATTACTCAAGGATGCAATTGCACTAGAAAATGCAGGTATCCAATTATTGGTTCTCGAATGTGTTCCAACCACCTTAGCCAATCATGTTACGGAAGAGCTACTATTGCCCGTGATTGGTATTGGTGCGGGAAATGGGACTGATGGGCAAATTCTTGTTATGCATGATGCGCTGGGGATTACCGCACGAGCCCCTAAATTCGCAAAAAACTTTTTAGCTCAAGCTGGCAACCTTCATGATGCTATTCGTATGTATATCCAAGAAGTAGAAGATGGCATTTACCCGAGTGAAGCCCATTCTTTTTCTTAACTGATGCCAGAAATTATAAGGAACACACGTATGCTTATCGTTGAAACGGCACTTATCTTACGCCGTGAAATCCGCCGTTGGAAACAAGAAGGCAAACGTATTGCACTTGTCCCAACAATGGGTAATTTACATGATGGTCACTTAACACTCATTGACCAAGCGAAAAAACAGGCTGATGTTGTGATTGCCAGTATCTTCGTTAACCCGATGCAATTTGATAGGCAATCTGATTTAGCCAATTACCCACGAACCTTGCAAGAAGATTGCGAAAAACTAAAACGTCGTGACATCAATGTGGTTTTTGCGCCTTCCACTCAAGAATTCTATCCAGAAGGTATGGAAAAACAGACTGTTGTCGAAGTTCCTGAATTATCAACTATGTTAGAAGGTGCTAGCCGCCCTGGGCACTTTAAAGGTGTCGCAACGGTTATTACTAAGTTGTTCAACTTAGTGCAGCCAGATATTGCCTTGTTTGGTGAGAAGGATTACCAGCAATTACAATTAATTCGTAAGTTAGTTGCTGACTTATCATTTGATACACAAATTGTTAGCGTTCCAACGGTTAGAGCTAAGAATGGCCTAGCACTGAGCTCACGCAACAACAACTTGTCAGCAGAAGAGCTAAAAACAGCGCCTAAGCTGTATCAAATTATGCAACAAGCGGGTGAAAAATTAGTGGCTGAACCTGATGCATCTGAAGTTATTATTGAAGAGATGAACAATAGCTTACGAGAAGTCGGTTTTACTCCTGATGAGCTATTTATTCGCGATGCAGATACATTATTACCACTTGGTGAGTCCAGTAAACGTGCGGTTATTTTAATGGCGGCATGGTTAGGTCAAACGCGTCTTATTGACAATTTACAAGTTGACCTACCAAGTAATATTGCATAAAAATAAATCACTTATAAAAATAAAATAACACATTGCAATTACTGTGTTTATAGCGTTAATTAAAATGCTGTGCTCTGAATGACTTTTATTTTTCAAACTCATTTGATTCACAGCTAGGCGGTAAGTAAACGAGACCCTAGGAGCATACATAAGTATGTGACTAGGGCGAGAGAACGCCACCAACAACGCTGTGAGCCAAATGAGGAAGAAAAAATGTTAAGAAGAATGTTGCAAGGCAAACTCCATCGCGTCACAGTCACACAAGCAGACCTACACTATGAAGGCTCATGCGCGATTGATCAGGACTTTATGGATGCCGCTGGGATCCTTGAATACGAGGCCATTGATATTTACAACGTTGATAATGGTGAACGTTTTTCGACTTACGCTATTTCAGGCGAACGGGGCTCAAAAATTATCTCGGTTAATGGTGCTGCTGCACGCCGCGCTGCGGTTGGTGATAAACTGATTATTTGCTCTTATGTTCAGATGGAAGACGACGATGCACACTTACATAAGCCAAAAGTGGCTTACTTTGATGAAAATAATAAAATGAGTCGCATCGCAAAAGCAGTTCCTGTTCAAGTGGCATAATGTTGGATTTTATTTATCCAACAACTTGATTAGTACCACTATTTATATCTGTCTCAATAAAAAGCGGCCTTTGATTACATTAAGTATCAAAAGCCGCTTTTTTTTACACAATTTCAGCCAAAAAATTTAACTTCTTAAGCCTCTACCTTGCTCAATTAAGATCCATGTTAATGCATAAAAAACGACTAAGAAAATCATTAAGACGCCTAACGTAATCGCGATAGAAACATCAGCTATTCCTAAAAAACCATAACGAAAGCCGCTGATCATATACACAATTGGGTTCAGTTTAGAGACAGCTTGCCAAAACGGTGGTAACAGCGATAGTGAATAAAACACACCGCCTAAATACGTTAATGGTGTTAAGACAAAGGTTGGAACAATACTAATATCATCAAATGTCTTAGCGAAGATGGCATTTAGTAAACCAGCAAGTGAAAATACAATTGCGGTTAGCAATAACGTTATGACGACCATTGCCCATGAATGTACTTGCAATGGAATAAAGAATAACGATACCAATGTAACAAGAAAACCCACTAAAATCCCTCTAGCAACACCACCGCCGACAAAACCTGCGATAATAATATGTGTTGGAACGGGGGCAACCAGTAATTCTTCGATATTTTTCTGAAATTTAGAACCAAAGAAAGAAGAACAAACATTTGAATATGAATTAGTGATCACCGCCATCATGATCAACCCAGGGACAATGAATTGCATATAATCCACACCGCCCATATCACCAATTCTTGAACCAATTAAATTACCAAAAATCACAAAATACAGCGACATTGTGATCACCGGTGGTAATAATGTTTGTATCCAAATACGACCAAACCGCGTGACTTCTTTTATCCAAATGGTTTTTAATGCGACCCAATATAATGAGATCATCTTGCAATCTCCTTCTCGGTTGCATTACTTTCTCTTTTAACTAAGTTAACAAATAACTCTTCTAATCGGTTTGCTTTGTTTCGCATACTTAAAATTTGAACACCTTGCTCACTAAATTGGCTAAAGACACTATTTAGACCTTGCTCTCTTTTAACATCAACCTCAAGTGTTGAAGTATCTATCAAACGAGATTCATACCCTAATAATTGAGGGATCGGACTTTTTGGCATTAAATCAAAAATAAAGGTTTCTGATTCTAATTGGCTCAATAATTGCTTCATGCTGGTATTTTCAACTAATTCACCATGTTGAATAATACCAATATTACGGCACAACATTTCAGCCTCTTCCAAATAGTGAGTTGTTAAAATAATTGTCGTTCCCTGAGCGTTAAGATTCTTTAAAAATGTCCACATTGAGCGACGCAGCTCAATATCAACACCCGCTGTGGGTTCATCCAAAATTAATAGTTTTGGTTGGTGCATCAGCGCACGGGCTATCATTAAACGGCGTTTCATACCACCGGACAAATTACGCGCTCGCTCATCACGCTTTTCCCATAAATCAAGCTGGGTTAGGTACTGTTCTGCTCGTTGTACCGCAACAGAGCGCGTAACCCCATAATAACCGGCTTGGTTAAGGACAATTTGTAATACCGTTTCAAATGGATTGAAATTGAACTCTTGAGGCACTAGGCCAAGTTGCTGCTTTGCTTGCACAACTTGCTTTTCTAAATCATAACCAAATACTTTTACAGACCCGCTCGTTTTGTTTACCAGCGAGCTAATAATCCCTATCGTTGTTGATTTACCCGCGCCATTTGGTCCCAACAATGCGTAAAAGTCACCGTCTTCAACGCTCAGATCAATCCCTTTCAGGGCTTTCACACCACCTGGATAGGTTTTGGTTAACTGCGATAACTCAAGTGCATATGTCATATGTAAAAAAAACCTTTATTCTTAGGACAGTTTGAAGGCAATATATCACCATGATGCCACTTTTTTCTGCTCTATGTTATGCAGAAAAGAGATAATTAGTTTATACAATATAATTCAATATGTTATAAATTTAAGGTTGTCTTGTCGAAAAGACAGGTTCATCATAAGGGCATTAAAATTAGTATAACTAATTATTAATTAATCAATAAATGTTGTATAAGATTTTATCGCAAAGTAACACAACTAGGCTATAAGTCATGATGAGAAAAATCGAAGAGCTGTTTGCTAACAATGAAGCATGGTCAGCATCAGTCAATGAACAAGACCCCGAATTCTTCAAAGAATTATCAAAAGCGCAAAAGCCGAGATTCTTATGGATAGGCTGCTCTGACAGCCGAGTACCTGCAGAAAAACTCATTAACGCGGCACCTGGCGACCTTTTTGTCCACCGTAATGTTGCCAACTTAGTTATTCATACTGACCTAAACTGTTTATCTGTCATTCAATATGCCGTTGATGTCTTGCAAGTTGAGCACATCATTATTTGTGGCCACTATGGCTGTGGTGGTATTGAAGCAGCGGTTGATAACACCGAACTTGGCTTAATTAATAACTGGCTATTACACATAAGAGATATTTGGTACAGACATAGCTCTATGTTGGGTGAATTAAAGCCTTGTGAGCGTCTGAACCGTTTATGTGAATTAAATGTCGTTGAGCAAGTTTATAACTTAGGGCATTCAACTATCATGCAATCTGCATGGAAACGTGGCCAAAAAGTGATGATCCACGGTTGGGTATATGGGATTAATAATGGTCGGTTACAAGACTTACATATTACTGCCGATAGTCGAGAAAAACTTGAATTGTGTTACCGTGAAGCCATTTCTACTTTAACTCAAAAAAAGTAATTTAAAATATAAATTGGAAGCTCTTATAACTAAGAGCTTCTTTCTTATTAAATCCTAAATCAGCGTAATTAGAATATAAAAAACTTTCCTTTCAATCGACTAAAAAAAAGAAAATAAAAATAAAATTCAATTAAAGCAAATTTATCATTAACAACAAATATGAGTAAGCAATTAAATATATAACACTAGGTATTATCACATAATTATTCTAATACAGAGTAAATCTTACCCTTTGATTACAAAAGAATTATATATCTCCGTCACATATTCATCTATAATAACATCATTAATAATATTTAATATTAAGGTAGAAAAATTACTTTCAAATAAGTATTTTTAAATATACTTATTTTTATTTTGGCTCATAATTCACTAGCTATAATGGAATATTATTAGTTTATAAACATTAATCTCAAATCATATTTAGGGATATTTCTATGAGTCAACCTATCAAAATTGGGTCCTATACCTCTACGTTAAAACTAAAGCCAATCGTTTTATGTGTTTCTGCAATTTTAGGTGTCACTTCTATTGCTCATGCCGAAATAATTAATACTAATGGTGCAGGAGTTATGACCAACAGTAATGGTCCAACTATTGTCCATATTAATAAAGCCAGTGATAAAGGTGTTTCTCACAATATATACAATAAATTTGATGTCGATAATAAGGGCGTTATCCTAAATAATAGTAAAGACAATATTAACACTCAATTAGGTGGGATGATTAATGGAAACCTTAATTTATCAGGTGGCGAAGCCTCCGTTATTATTAATGAGGTTAACTCGAATAACGCAACAACCTTAAATGGTATGGTCGAAGTTGCGGGTAAAAAAGCACAAGTGATTGTTGCTAACCCGTCTGGGATTACCTGTAATAGCTGTGGCTTTATTAATACCGAAAGCACAACGCTCACAACGGGAAAACCAATTGTGGGTAATGGGGAATTACTTGGTTATAACGTAGCTAAGGGACAAATTATCATTAATAAAGATTTAAACTCTGATTCCCCCACAGAACTTATTGCTCGTTCAGCAATGATCAATGGTCAATTAAAAGCACAAGAAATCAACGTTGTCACTGGGAATAACTTTGTCGACGCAAATGGTAATGTCGTTTCTACTGTCACACCTGTGGGTACCCGCCCTTCTGTCGGTATTGATGTTTCGGCATTAGGTGGCATGTATGCAGATAAGATTACTTTAGTTTCTACTGAAAGTGGCGTCGGTGTTAGGAATAAAGGGGTTATATCAGCAGGAAATAGTGGATTAGGCATAAAGTCTGCATGGTACCTTGCTAATGACAGTAATAAAATAGAATCAACTGGTGATATTGACCTAAATGTAAATACTTTTCATAACAAAGCATTGGTCAGTGCCAAAAATAACCTAAATATCGTCACAAATGAAACTAGTTCAGGTTATGTCGTTTTCGATAACGATAAAGGAAAACTCGTTTCAACCGCTGGCGATATTAATTTACGCACCAATAACACTGTTTCAAATAATAATGGGGTTATTCAAGCTAAAAATAATGTCGATATTAAATCCATGAGTATTCAAAACAGTAACGGGTTAATTAAATCTGATACTGCAGATGTAAATCTTGATGTAAGAAATTCAATTTACCATGGAAATAATACATCTAATACTGGAAATGGAATTTTTGCAGCTAGGGATATTAATGTCATAGCTAAAAACATGACAAATGAAAGATCAAAAATTGAAGCTGGCAGAGATATTAATTTAGAATTAATCGATTCCCTTCAAAATACTAGCTCGAGTATAACGGCTAAGCGGAGAGTAAAAGTTGATGCTAATACAATTGTAAATAAGTCATCCTCAATAATTACAACTAATGCAAAATCAGATTTAAATGCCAAAAACTATATCACCAATGATGCGTATTCCGTTATCAGCAGTGGCCGTGGTTTAAACATTACTTCGGCAAAGCTTGTGAACGCGGGAAAAATTATTTCCCCAACTAATGTACCGAATACCGTTCCAGTTCCTACTTACGAATCAAATATCAAAGTTAACGACCTTGATAATAGAAACGGATTTATTGCGGGTGATCAGCTAAGCATCACATCTAATACTATTAACAATGATCAAGGTTTCATTGATGCTAAAAAACTGGATATTGATGCTAAATCATTAAGTAATAATGCAGGATATATTCGTTCATATAACGATATGATATTAAATATTACTCAATTAAACAATTACTATTCAAGTAACTTTAGCCGAGTTGCCAATAAATTCGGGTTAACAAATAAAATTGGTGGCATTGAAGTTTTAGATGGTGGAATTACCGTTACTGGTGCTAACGTATTTAATAATTATGGGTTATTTAAAAGTACTGCTCAAGAAAGAGCTGCATCACCTGGTGGAATGGAGTTTAATTTAACGGGTGATTTTAATAATACTTATGGTGAACTAGCAAGCGACAGTAATATTGCTATCAACACTAAATCACTCAATAACTACTCTGGAAAAATCAACTCTGGTAGTAAATTAATCATTAAATCGACAAATAACATTAATAATACTTATGGCAAATTGTCATCAATAGGTATCACTGAACTTTATGCCCCTTCCATTTCAACTAATGATATAAATGATACTTATAGCCTTGATGGGACAGGAATTATCTATAGACCAGATGGCCTAAATATTATTCATATCAAAAAACCGACTGATAAAGGGATTTCCCATAATACTTATCAAAGCTTCAATGTAAGAGATAAAGGAACCATCTTTAATAATAGTAGTACAATGACTTCAACACAGTTAGGTGGCAATATTTCTGGTAATAATAATATCACCGCAGGAAGTGAAGCTCGCGTTATTCTAAATGAAGTCGTTGGTAATAACGTCAGTACCATTAATGGAATGATGGAAGTTGCTGGTAGTGCCGCTCAAGTCATTGTGGCTAATGCATCCGGTATTACTTGTAACAGCTGTGGCTTTATTAATGCAGAACGTGGAGCATTCGTTACTGGTACACCATTAGTCGTTGCCGGTAATTTAATTGGTTATAACGTTAATAAAGGTCAAGTGACAATAAATAAAACCATGACATCGACTGATGCCATGGATTTTATTGCTCGCTCAGTACTCATTAATGGTGATGTTAAAGCAAAAGAGTTAAATATCGCTACAGGTAATAGTCTGTTTGATACAAATGGTAATGAATTATCGCCACTGACTAACACGAATAGTTCAACCAATGGGTTAACAATCGCGGCTACTGGTAAATTAAATGCTGACAAAATAAACATTAACTTAGTCGGTTCTGGTGGTTCTCTAGTCAATAAAGGCTTAATTAATGCAGGAAATTCTGGCTTAAACATAAATGCCTACAATGTCAATAATGCCACAGTGATCCAATCTGTTGGCGATATTTATATAGCTTCTAATGGTGGTTATCAATTTTCTAATGGTATTAATGCCTCTATTATTTCTAGTGCCGGTGATATTAATTTGACATCTAATGGTCAATTCGTCAGCCAGCATGGCGCACTTATCAGCGCTAATAAAAATGTGAATATGAATATCTTTAATGATTACTACGCTAGTGGAGGTTTAGTTAAAGCTGAAACTGGAGATATTAATATCAATGTTGAACGAAATCTTATTACCCAAAGTGGTTACTATAGCAAATGGGGAGATGATAGATTTATCGCTGCAAATGATATTAATTTAACTGCCGCATTAGCTTCCTTTATGAGTGCAAAAGTTACCGCTGGCCGAGATTTTAATTTTACCGGAAGCTCTTTAAGTAACAGAGATAATAGTACGATCAGTGCTAACCGCCGAGTCAATATTGATGCTGATTCAGTTATTAATAATGCTTCTGTCATTAAAACTGAAACTGGTCGCATGGATATCACTGCAAATAAAGAGATTCAGAATGATTACAGGTCAACGATTAGTAGTGCAAAACTATTAAATATCACAAGTCCTAAATTAACCAATGCTGGGGTTATTGCCTCTGGGAATGGTAAATCAACATTCCGTGTTGATAATTTAATTAACAACGCAGGTTATATTAAAGGATTTAACCTTAACTTTATCTCTGAATATTTAAATAATGCTAATGGATTGATTAAAGCTGACAATAACATTGTCATGAATGCCAATTATATTAGTAACATAAATGCAACTAACTTTAGTAAAAACGCACCTTACCTTGGCTTAGTGAGGCAAAATGGTGGAATTATTGCGGAAAATGGTAGTATCAAAATGAAAGGTACCCAATTGAATAATACTTCTGGCATTATTCAAACCAATGCTATTTTCCCTGCGTCTGGGGAGGCTGATATTGATATTACAATGGGTAATGAAATCATTAATAACTATGCTCAAATTAAAAGTGCAGGAAATCTGAAAGCAACCGCAGATACAATTTCCAATTATAGTGGTTTAATGAATGCAGACCTTGATTTAACAGCTAAAGCAGCACGTTCTATTAATAACTATAATGGAAAAATTAACTCAAGAAACATAACTACAGTGACAACGCCTAGCCTATCAAACAACTACGGGCAAATCACGGGTAGTAATGTGATCATTAATACCCATTAACACATTGTTGGAATGTGATAAAACAAAAAGGACAGCTTTGCTGTCCTTTTTCATCGAGTTCACCTGAAAATATTAATCTTCAAGTAACGTTACATGGCCAATATAAGGCAAATAGCGATATTGTTGAGCATAGTCAATACCGTAACCCACCACAAATTTGTCTTCGATAGAATAACCAATCCACTCAACAGGAACCTGTACTTCTCGACGTGAAGGTTTATCCAGCAATGTACAAATAGCGACAGATTTAGGGCCGCGTAATTCGAAAATCTCACGTACTTTATTTAAGGTATTACCTGAATCAATAATATCTTCAACAATTAAGACGTGTTTATCGCGAATATCTTCATCCAAGTCTTTGACAATTTTAACATCACGGCTTGATGTCATCGCATTACCGTAACTTGAAACTGTCATAAAATCGACTTCATGGGGAACATCAATCTTACGGCATAAGTCGGCCATAAAAATAAATGAACCTTTTAGTAAGCCAACAAGGACTAATTCACCATCAAGCTTTTGATAATGAGCGCTAATTTTATCGGCTAATTCACTGATTCGTTGAGCAATCTCTTCTTCAGAGATCATCACTTCAAGGGTATGTTTCATCTTCTATTACGCATCTATGGGAATGGAAAGCGCGTAATTTTAACATAGGCAGCACGCATATACTAATAAAGGAAAATGCAGTGCTAAAATTTCACACTGCATTTTCTCTGAAAGTAAATGTGGCTGTTAACTCACAGTGAAGCCTAACATCATCCCCGTATCTTCATGCTCTAAGAGATGGCAATGAGCCATATAAGGGTGCTGTTGTGTTGCAGGGTGTTTAAATTCAACTAAAATTTCACTCACCTGCCCTTCTACTTTGACAATATCTTTCCAACCTTGACGATGAGGCTCTACGGCTTGGCCGTTTTCTTTTAGGATACGAAAACGCGTGCCATGAACGTGGAATGGATGCAACATCATATCACCACGCCCTGAAACGACCCAAATTTCTTGTTGATTCATAGGAGCGTTGAATGCAGGATGCGTCATTGAGAAAACTTGCCCATTTATAGTATTCGCATTATGAATATCCAAGCCATCAGAACCTGTGCCACAATGGCCGCCACTTCCCATTTTGCCATTCATATTTCCATGATTCATATTTCCATGATCCATATTACCTGCATTCATGTTGCCGTGGTTCATATTCCCCATCATTGCACCATGACCGCCCATATTCCCCATCGCCTGATCGCCATATTTTTCACGTAACATCATCATGCCTTGCATATCTAAGCGCATATCCATCATTAAATGGAAACGACGGCGATTTAAGCCAGCAAGAGAAGGAATCGCGGGTATGGCTGCAAGTGTTGATGGTAAGTCACCTTTCCCTTTTGTCAACGTTGTTTCGATACGCAGTACTGGCAAAGGCTGGTCAAATGGTGCAATCGTCATTCCCATTTGCCCAACAGGTAGCGTTACCAAATCAAATGCGCGGCCATCGGAGGCGTCAATTAATACCTCAAAACGCTCTCCCATCAAGATAGGTAATTCGGTTAGCGCAATCGGCTCAGCCAATAAACCACCATCACTCGCAACGACATACATTTTACGTCCATCACTGGTGGAAATATTTAAGCTTCTAGCATTACAGCCATTTAATAACCTTAATCGTATCCAACCTTTCGGGGCAACATGTTTAGGATAAACAGCACCATTCGTTAGCATGATATTGCCAAACCAACCCACTGCGGCACTCATCACATCAAGTTGATAATCAATTTGCCCATCATCTTTTAGGCGTTTATCTTGCAAAATGACTGGAATATCATTAACACCCCAATCATTTGGTAAGCCATGCTTTATGCTGTCATCATCTTTAATTAATACAAGGCCTGCTAATCCCATTGCCACTTGATAGCCGGTTTTTCCATGAGTATGAGGATGGAACCAACATGTCGCTTCACTTTGGTTTACCGTAAAATTCACTTTTCGGCTTGCGTTAGGTTGGATTATTGCTTGGGGGCCGCCATCTTGTTCACCTGAAATTTCTAAACCATGCCAATGAACTGTCGTGTCTTCTGCCAGTTGGTTAACAATATTGATATTAACATTCTGTCCATTTTTCAAACTAATTGCAGGGCCTAATAAATTGCCGTTATAACCCCATGTCGTCGTTTGCTTTCCAGGAACAAATTGTGAAACACCCTGCTGGATAACCAACTGAATGTTACCTTGTGCATCGGGCTCCAATAAGGGGGGGATCGCTAATGTAGGGTAATTTCCCGCTGCGACCGCGATGCGGCTCCAAATAGGCAGCGCACTTGCAGCATACGTGATAGCACTTAATTTAAGAAAATCGCGACGTAGCATTGATAACCTTCCTTTTATTTATCAAATCAATAATCATTAATGGTGTAATTTATGGCAAATTACACTTTCGAAGCAAAACATGGTTTAATGAAGGTATGATAAAGCCTCCCCTTACAGGAAGGTCAATAAAACCACTCTGTAAATGTGGGTTTATTACATGGATTTAAGAAAAATATAGTTGACTAACAATTCTATTCTTATGCTAACGTAACTTGACATAGAAAACAGATAGAATAACGAATGCGCAAATTTATATTGATGTCATGCTTAATGACTCTGTTAGGGATAACCAATTCTGCCAGAGCTCTTTCTACCAACGAAGCTGAAGATCTTGCTGATCTCACGGCTGTTTTTATTTATCTAAAATATGATTGCGGGTATTCACAAATCCCAGATAGAGAAATTGAACGTGCTATTGTTTACTTTGCGAAAAGTAACAAATGGGATCTTAGTAACTATAATGCGGAAAAAATGACCGCTCTTAACAAAGAAAGTTATAGTGACCTAAAAGGGATACCACTCACCACCGAGTTTAAATGCCAGTCTCTTGCTCGCGATTCGCTAGGCCTCTTTGCTTACGTCAAATAAGCTGATGAAAAAACCTATCAAGAAAACATGCCAAATATCGCCTGCATGTTTTCTTTCTTTATTCTAAATGGCTATTTCTTTTTTGTCTTCTTTCTTGCCAAAACAACGCTATCGATGGAATACTTTGAATAATTACCATCCTGATAATATGGTTTGACATCACAAAGCCCGCGTCTAAATTCATGGTGATTGCTGCGAATGTCATCGCTTCCATACTCCCTGGAGCCCACGCTAACAATAGTACCGAAATATCATAGCCTGTAATCCAAGAGGCAAATACCGTGATAAGAAAAGTCAGCACGATATTAACCACCACAACTTGGGCCGAAGAGTATATATTTTTAATCAACGATGAAAGTGGAAACACAATGAAATGGTTACCAATGTTCATCCCAATCAATACCATACTGAGTTCAGTCAACATCAACGGGAAATTTAATGGGATATCCGCCCAACCTTGAATAAGAGTTGCCGCCGCTAATGACGTTAACATAAAAGGTGCGGGGACTTTTAAACGCTGTAATATTGCCCCTGAAATTACCCCAACTGCAATAATGAGCACTAGCCATCCCGTTGCAACTAATGTCAATTCTGGAAATTCTATTATCGGTTGAGGATCCCCGTCGCTCCCCACAACAATTCCTGCTAATAAAATAAGAATAATTAAGCGAATTGTATGGGAAATAACAATTTTCTGAGGTGGTGTATGAGTATGGTCAGTTAATGCCAAAATAGCTGCCATAGCACCGGGAACAGAGCCAAGCATCGCTTCTTGTTTTGTCCAACCAACTTTGCGGTAAAACCAAAAAAAGCTAAATGAAAATTGTACAGCCAAACAGACAACTAGCATCAATAGTAAAAGAAATAAATTGTCTGCTTCATTAAGAGACACTTGATTAAACATCAAGCCCACAGAGGTCCCGAGCGTGACTTGAACAAAGGTAATAGTATGTTTAGGGATGGCAAACGAAATACCAAAACGATGAAAAATGATAATGGCAATGATTGGGCCAAACATCAATGCAAGGGGAACTCCGAGGTAAGTCAGCCCGCCACCAATTAAGGCACAGATGGAAATCCCACCTAACATTTTTAATAATTTCATCATATGGTATTAACCATTAAGTCTTTTTATAGTCCTAATTTATATCACATTATTTAAGTCATATGGCTTTAGTTTTTATTTATTTATCACCCTAGTAGTATCCACCAGAATTTATCTATTTATTAGATTTTGATCTTATTATTTTAGCTTGGTCAGAAAAATCTCTCTTAACAAAAATTAACATGGCGTAGTAATACAACTATTTTCTTCGCTTTATATTATCAGCACGAGCTTGATTCATTATTGCTTTGGACATCCATTGAGCTAACGCAGTGACTTGAGCATCATCCATTTTCCAAATATCTTTTAGTACTAAAAATATTTCAGAGCCATAAATAACAGAAAATGCTCGAATCACTCTATCTATAATTTCTTGCGGATATTCTGATTTCATTGGCGATGTCACCATCGCAAGAATTTCTTTACGATTGCCACGTTCTAGACGCTTATCATTAACACTTTGTGGATCAGCTCGACCCTGTGCCCACTGCTGTAATGATGCTTGCAGTGCGGCTCGTAAAACACCTTCATGTTCAAACATACGCGGAAAGGCATAGGTTAATAACTCGTCAATACGATCTTCGGTTTGTTCACTTTGCGGGCGCCAGGTTAAAATTGGCCCTAAACTCTCATTAACCGTTGCAGTAATTAAATCAGCCTGCGTCGGAAAATAACGATAAGCTGTCGCACGAGAAACTCCCGCTTCAAGCGCTAATTCAGAAACAGAAGGCATTGCCCCTTTTTCAAATAAATCTAAAGCCGTCGTAACCAATAATACATAGGTCCGTTTTCGTGTCCCTTTGTATTCTGAGTATGAATTAGTTTTAGACATTAATTTATCCTTAAAATACTGTCACTTACTATAAATCGAGTTAACTCTCATGAAAACATATAAGTGCGAATAGGTAAACATACTTGATTGATAATTTGTAAAAATTTATCCATGAAGATGATTTTAAAAGTAATAACAAAAGACAGAATAATCACATTTAAATATTATAAGTTTCCACATCTATTCAAAATAATTCAAGACTCTTAGCAAATATTTATTACATTTTATCAATAGGATATAACGCCTAGTCATCAATTCCCTTCACCACAAAATAAAAAATGAGACTGCAATCTCATTTTACAACCAAACAAAATGATACCATAGTCTCATTGTGATGAAAAATTCAACGCTAGTTTTACTCTGAAAGGGTTTTTCTATGAAAAAATATCCGGGTTTTATTTATATTGTAACAACGCTTGACACGAAAAGTGCTGAACTATTTTATGTCAGTGAATTAATCAAAAACGCCGGATTGGCGGTACGTACCGTTGACCTGACAACACAACCAACGCAATTAGATAAAAACGCAGATATCAGCGCGCATGCCGTTGCAAGTTTTCATCCACTTGGCGCTGAAGCCGTTTTCTGTGGTGACCGCGGTAAAGCCATTGAAGCCATGGCACACGCTTTTAGCCTTTATCTTGCCGCACAAACAGATGTTGCCGCTATCCTTGGTTTAGGGGGTTCAGGCGGAACCGCACTCATTACACCCGCCATGCAAGTGTTGCCAGTAGGTATTCCAAAATTAATGGTTTCCACGATGGCATCAGGGGATATTTCCGGTTATATCGGTGCGAGTGATATTTCGATGATGTACTCCGTAACAGACGTATCTGGCTTAAATATCATTTCCCGCAAAGTATTAAAAAATGCAGCCAACCAAATTGCGGGAGCGGTTTGGTTTGATAGCGAAGAACAACAGCACGACTTAAAGCCTGCAATTGCCCTAACTATGTTCGGGGTAACGACCCCATGCGTCCAACAACTTACAACACAGTTAGAGGCGCAATATGACTGTCTAGTCTTCCATGCAACAGGCAGTGGCGGTAAAGCCATGGAAAAACTGATTGATAGCCAGTTATTGCATTCTGTTTTAGACATTACAACCACTGAAGTGTGTGATCACTTATTTGGTGGCGTACTAGCGTGTGATGAAGACCGCTTTGGTGCCATTGAGCGTACTCAAACCCCTTGCGTGATATCTTGTGGAGCCTTGGATATGGTGAATTTTGGTCGCCCTTCCACTGTACCTGAACACTATCAAGATCGCTTATTTTATCATCACAATGCTCAAGTCACTTTAATGAGAACGACCAAAGAAGAAAATCAGCAAATGGGTCGTTGGATTGCCAAAAAATTAAATCGTTGTGATGGTGAAGTGCGCTTTATCATTCCAACAGCAGGTTTCTCAGCTTTAGATGTTGAAGGTGCTCCATTTTGGGATCCTATCGCGGACCAAGCCTTCATTGATGCTTTAACCGCAAATTTAATCATAACAGAGAAAAGACAGCTTATTTTGAGTCCTTATCATATTAACTCCTCAGAGTTTTGTGATCAGGTTATTCAGCTTCACCAGGAAATTTTGAACAAATAATAGAGGTTAATTATGAAACATAACCGCACAGATTTATTAAAAAAATTTAGAGACATGATTGCTCGGGGAGAACCAATCATCGGTGGTGGCGCAGGAACAGGGCTATCGGCTAAATGCGAAGAAGCGGGCGGTATTGATTTAATTGTTATCTATAACTCAGGCCGTTACCGCATGGCGGGTAGAGGCTCCCTTGCTGGTTTATTAGCTTATGGTAATGCGAATGAAATCGTTATGGATATGGCAAAAGAAGTTTTACCTGTAGTAAAACAGACGCCAGTTCTTGCGGGTGTGAATGGAACAGACCCATTCTGCCAATTCGATAAGTTCCTTGATGATATCAAAGCAACAGGTTTTGCAGGGGTGCAAAATTTTCCTACCGTCGGCTTAATTGATGGCAATTTCCGCGCTAACTTAGAAGAAACCGGAATGGGCTATGGGTTAGAAGTTGAAATGATCCGCCTAGCCCACGAAAAAGATTTACTTACAACGCCTTACGTTTTTAGTGCTGAAGATGCCATTGCGATGACTCAAGCTGGTGCTGACATTATTGTGCCGCACATGGGGCTAACGACTGGTGGGAATATTGGCGCAGAAACGGCATTGACGCTCAAAGATTGTGTGCCATTAATCAATGAATGGGCAAAAGCGGCAAAAGCAGTACGCGAAGATGTGATTGTTCTGTGCCACGGTGGCCCAATAGCCACTCCAGAAGATGCTGAATACATTTTAGCCAACTGCCCTGACTGTCATGGTTTCTACGGTGCCAGCTCAATGGAACGTTTGCCAACAGAAGTGGCATTAACCGCCACCACACAAAAATTTAAATCAATTACACGTTAGTTTTTTACTTTATATTTTGCCAACGCCAGGCGCCTACTTTGGTAGGCGTTTTTTTATTTTTTAGCGGGGTTTAAATAGCGCCATAACACCCAAAGTAATGATGTAGAATAATATAAGACCCCAAATTGGATAACCATTAATGGGTTTTCTGTCGCCCCAGTCATCTTGAGCATGACATAATAGTTATTTTCTACCAAATACGGTTCCGTTAACCCACCTTGTGGTAAATAATGGCCAAGTAGCATGATAATAATAAAACACGCAACATAATGACGTAATTTAGCAATACCTTTATCAAATGCACTAAAGTGGCTATTCATGTCATTAGCTTGCTTCCGTCCAATAATAATTCGATTAATTAATGTTGCGGCATAAATATAAAGGATCGCAGAAGAGTTAATTTGTGTGGTATGAAAAATATACGCAACACCACCTAACATCGCAGCAATCACAATAAAGAAAAAACCTTTCGCCAAAACGGCCATCATCGTGCTCATATGAATCAAAATAAATTCAAATAATAAAATCAGTACCATGTTGTAAATAACAGCCACTCCAGACCATTGAGGTGCAAACCAGAGTGACAATAAAAATACAATATAAAAAACAGTGAGCCCGTGCTCAACTAATGTTGGTAACGTCGCCATTATTCCTTGTGGTTCTTCTGATTCAAGAAAATATTGTTTTCTATTCGTCCCTAAAGCAGAGGTATTTTTACGAGATATTTTCCTTTTTTTTATTTTTCTAGCCACGAAAATTATTTCCTTTTTTCCTGGTAAATAGAATGTCCTTTACATAAAAAATGCGTTAAGCAAGCCATAAATACAGGCATACCAAAGTAGAGTACACCAAAGGCAAAAGCCACATGGGGTTTATCCGGAAATTCGCCACCACTAGAAATACTCGAATAATAATCAATTGACCTTAAATATTCAGGCGTTAATCCGCCATAAGGTACGAGGAAAGATAAAATTAACACCGAGAAAATACAGAACATAAAATTGAGTGCCATTAACGCTGAATAACCCATATTTTCAGCTCGTTCTTGTTCTGTTCGACTGGTTAAACCAAAAAGCATTCGATTTGCAACAGTGGCACTATACAAATATAAAATTAATGGGGAATCACCTAAGACTGACATATTAATGGCTAATGCAAAAAGACCATAGAAAACAGCAAATAACGTTAATACGCGCCAATCACGAAATACTGCCATAAAAACGCCAGAGTGAACTAAAATAAATTCAAAAATCAGGATCAGTGTCAGGTTATAAATAATTTCTACCGTATAGTATTCAGGGAAAAACCATACCGATAAAATGAAACCGACATAAAATAATGAGAAGCCGTAATTTATTATTTTAGAAAAAGCACGAATAATACTGAAAGAATGCGGGTTTTCCTTCACGCTTTTTACTGAAGATTGCTTTGGGAAAAAACCTTGGTTTTTATCTTTCCCATTCCTTGGTGGCTTTACCATTGCCTCACTCCATGTCATCAATATCACTTTACTAATAAGCTACTTGATAACACAAAAAATAAACAGTGGCTAAAGTCCGAATGACGGATTCAGGATAAGATAAAGTGTAAAAAATATCGACAAGATGGCATGAGCATACACATGCCATGCCACAGATAGATTAAATTGAACTTAAACCAGTTTGGCGATCAGCGTATCTAAATCACCTTGCAAGAAATTCACGGGTGGAATTTCAATCACGGTATATGCGCCTGCAGCTTGTTTCATGGTCGCACGTGCGGCAGAAACCATAAATTGAGAAGTGAGTGCAGGGTTATTAATACGCATTGAGTATTCAAATAATTGATTATGCGTTGCCCCTGAAACTCCTTTATGGGTCATGTGCACGCCGTGCCCAACATCTTTTAATGCATCAATGCTATCAACTTGACGAATATGTGTTTCATCAGAAGAAAAGTAGCTATCTGCTTTAATTGCTTGAGTCACCGCATCAAACTTCGCGCCACTGTCTAATTCAACATAAACCATACGACGATGAACCCCAGTTCCTAATGGAATTGTGACAGAAAGTGCATCTTTTACGCCATCAATTGCTTTAGCAGCCACACTATGGCCCATGCTCATCCCTGGACCAAAGTTTGTATAAGTCACACCTTTAGGCGCCATGGCTAACATTAAGGTCCGCATAATGGAGTCTGAACCTGGATCCCAGCCCGCAGACACAACCGCCACGCTATTGTGCTGTTTCGCAACGTCATCTAAGCTGTGTTTTAGCGCCACAATATCTGAGTGGACGTCAAAACTATCAACCGTATTAATACCAAGACTTAAAATCTTAGCGGCCAATGGGCCAATTGCACGGGTTGGTGAACACAAGAGTGCAACATCAACTTCCCCAAGTTTTTCAATATCATCAACCACTTTACATCCAGAAAGCTCAGCGGGAATATCTTGTGTATTGCGACGAACTATTCCAACAAGCTCAAAATCATCAGCGGCCTGAACAGCTTCTAGTGCATAGCGACCAATATTGCCGTAGCCCACTATTGCTGCTTTAATTTTTGTCATTTTTACTCCTATACAGTTCTGATGTTGCTTATTAAATTATTTATACCTGTAATCCTTCAAGCTGCAGCGCTTTTCGTTGAGGTATAAGTGACTACGCTCCACTAGCCGAGTCACATAGTTTATCTATGTTCCCCGTCTATCTTCCCTTGTCTCCTACCTGCAACTCGAATTATTTAGGGGATATAGCGAAATTAAATCTAACAGAATAATTAAAAGTAAACAAAACATTAGCCTGATTAAATCAGACGCATTTTAACCCTATTTTCATTGTTGAAATCCATGTAGAATTAGCCACTCAACAAGCTTTCCCTAACATTCATGAATATATAAAGGTTCTCAATGCATCAATCTGATGTGACTGAGCGGTCACTCTTTTCGCTCAGCTGGCCAATTTTTATCGATATTTTTCTTCATTTGGCCACATTATTAATTAATACCTATATGGTTAGCCACGTTTCTACTGCCTACCTTGCTGCTATGGGGGTGGGAAACCAGGTGTTTGACCTGTTTATTACTATTTTTAACTTTATAAGTGTGGGATGTAGCGTTGTTATTGCCCAATACTTAGGAGCAGGCCGCAGAGAAAAAGCCAGCCAAGCGATTCATATTTCAATTGCGTTTAACTTTATTCTTGGTTTTTCTAGCGCGCTAGTCGCATTATTTTTTGGCTATAGCATTCTAACTATCATGAATATGCCATCACATTTAATGGCTGATGGTTATACTTATTTACGTATTTTAGGGATTTGTTTAATTCCTGAAGCGATTTCAATTATTTTAGCCGCATGCTTGCGAGTTTATGGTAAAGCACAGCCTGCAATGTGGGTCACATTAATCGCTAATGTGATTACAGTGTTTGGTAACATCATTGTTCTCTATGGTTTCTTTGGGTTACCACAATATGGCCTTGAGGGCGTTGCTTGGTCAACTGTCGTTGGGCGTATTGTTGCCGTTATTTTACTCTTCTGCCTACTGTTTTATGGGTTGAGGATTAAATTTGTCCCAATGATGCTAATACACTGGTCGCGAAAAATGTTGGGTAAAATTTTACATATTGGCTTACCCTCCGCTGGGGAAAACCTCGTTTGGATCCTCCATTTTATGACTGCATCTGCGTTTATCGGTCTCATGGGAGAAACATCTCTTGCGGCACAAACACTCTATTTCCAATTGTCATTGTTTATCATGCTGTTCGGTATCTCTATCAGTATTGGTAATGAAATTATGGTTGGCCATCTTGTTGGAGCAAAACGCTTTGAAGATGCCTTTAGGCGCGGAGTAAAAAGCCTCAAAATGGGTTTTTACGTAACAATTGGTGTCGTTATTGCCTTTTGGTTATTCCGTGATCCTATCCTAAATAATATTACGGATGACCACGGTATTGTTGAATTATTGCTACCATTGTTCTTACTTTCGGTATTCTTAGAGCCCGGCAGAACAATTAATATCGTGATGGTGAATGCCTTGCGTGCCTCTGGTGACGCACGCTTTCCTCTATGTACCGCCATTATTTTTATGTGGGGCGTCGCTATCCCATTAGGCTACTTCTTAGGTATAAAAATGGAGATGGGCCTCTTAGGTATTTGGCTAGGTTTCTTTGCTGATGAATGGTTACGCGGCTTAACGAATGCATGGCGCTGGCGTTCACGTAAATGGCAAAGTAAACGTCTTGATGTAGAAAGCTAACTGGTTCCGTTATCACTCAGTCCTGCCGAATTTTATAGGCAGGACTTTTGTGACCAGGCTCAAAATTAGAAATTTTTCATTTTTATAATTCAAATTAGAGATAATATTTCTCTTCACTCTCTTTAAATCCCCTAACTTAGTGAAGTTTTTCTCCAGACTGTTGTTTAAAATAATAAAATCGAAAAAGATTTTATTAAGGGGACTTGCTATGCATGCTCAATCACAACCACTACTTTGGCAATATTTTATCAAAGCAGTAAAACAAGAAGTAAAACCTGCTTTAGGTTGTACTGAGCCAATTTCATTGGCATATGCTGCCGCTAAAGCCGCTTCATTTCTTGATGGAAAAGTGATCCGCGTCTGTGCTTTTGTCTCCCCTAACCTCATGAAAAATGGCATGGGCGTAACCGTCCCCGGAACAGGTATGGTTGGTCTACCCATCGCAGCTGCACTTGGCGCGATTGGTGGCGATGCCGATGCCGGTTTAGAAGTTTTAAAATCAGCATCTGCGGATGCCATTGCTTTGAGTAAAACCATGTTAGCGCAAGGAGCTATTACTGTAGATATCAAGCACCCTTGTGATGATGTTATCTACTCTGAAGCCACGGTATACACACAAACTGAATCCGCAACCGTCATCATTGCAGGGTCGCATACCAATATTGTTAAAATTGTTCATAACAATCATACCGTATTTGATGCCACAACAGCTCAACCCCACCATGAATCACCAGTTGACTGTGCTGCTGACGTCCCTCTGCCACCTATCACCGCGAAGTCTGTTTATCAATTTGCTACCGAAGCACCTTTAGAAGATATTCGTTTTATTCTTGAAGCCGCGCACTTAAACGAAGCTTTATCTCAAGAAGGTTTACGCAACGTTTATGGCTTACATATCGGTAAAACATTGCAAACCCAGCGAGACCGTGGCTTGCTTTCAAAAGACTTAATGTCAGAAATTATGATCCGCACTTCCGCCGCCTCAGATGCGCGCATGGGTGGTGCCGTATTACCAGCCATGAGTAATTCAGGGTCGGGTAACCAAGGTATCGCGGCAACCATGCCAGTAGTTGTCACGGCTGATTATTTGCAATCGTCTGAAGAGCAATTGGCTCGTGCCTTAATGTTGTCGCACCTAATGGCGATTTATATTCATAACCAGCTTCCTGCATTATCGGCATTGTGCGCTGCAACAACAGCGGCGATGGGAGCTGCCGCAGGCATTGCTTGGTTATTAGAATCCCGCTATGAAGTCGTTGCTATGGCAATTTCCAGTATGATTGGTGATGTTAGCGGTATGATTTGTGATGGTGCATCAAACAGTTGTGCAATGAAAGTGTCAACCAGTGCGAGTGCCGCTTATAAAGCCGTGCTAATGGCATTAGATAATAGCTGTGTTAGAGGGTCGGATGGTATTGTGTCTGATGATGTCGACCAGTCTATTGCCAATTTATGTTCTTTAGCTGCAGGTTCAATGAAGCATACTGACGTGCAGATTATTGAAATTATGGCCGCTAAAGCACGCCCTTAACACCGTAGCGTTGTTGGCTACATTCGCCAACCCTAGTCACATACTTGTGTATGCTCCTAGGGATTGGCTATTTTATCGCCTTGCTACGCCGCTAATGACTTTGAATTTCTTTTTTTGAATTGTTCTATTTTGAATTAACTTCTAGGGCTGCGAATTTTTCACGAATTATATCTTCTGGTAGGTCAATACCAATAAACACTAATACACTGCGGCGTTGTTCATCAACTTCCCAGTCTCTATCCCAATCCGCACTATAGAGGCGTTGAACACCTTGGAATAATAAGCGTTTTGGTTCATTCATAATGGAAAGAATTCCTTTATAGCGCAGTAAGTTATCTGCAAAACCAAGTAATAGGTCTTCCATTACTTGAGAAACTGCCATCAGCTCAACAGGGTAATTAAATTCAAGGACAATTGAGCCGACTTCATTTTGTTGTTTAGGCACGAAACGGAATGTCGGTTGTTTGACATTCAACTGTGAATCCAATAAAAACCCTTCGATATCCAATAATAAACTCAGGTCGATATCACCGTGAATAACGGGGTAAATCGGTGCTCTCGCATTAATACGTTGTAAACGTTCAATTAAAGCTTCGTTATTCGGCTCAATATCTGTTTTGGTCAATAAAATACGGTCTGCATAGCCAATTTGCGCTTGAGCAATGGCAAAATCATTCAATTGTTTATCAGCGTGAACAGCATCCACTAATGTAATAATGCCATCTAACACATAACGTTCGCATAGGACTTCATGGGAAAAAAAAGTTTGAGTGATCGGGCCTGGGTCTGCCATTCCAGTGCATTCAATGACGAGACGCTCAAAGTCTAATTTTCCATTATCAAGGCCATCTAATAGGTCTAATAAGGCATTTTCTAATTCATTCGAACGACTACAACAAATACAGCCATTACTTAATGTGGTAATTTGTGTCGCACGATCACCAATTATTGCGTTATCAATGGGGACTTCACCAAACTCATTTTCAATCACTGCAATTTTATGACCGTGCTCAGCATGAAGAATATGGCTAAGGAGAGTCGTCTTACCAGCCCCGAGAAAACCGGTTAAAATTGTTACGCTAATAGATTTCATTATTGCCCTCACACTTCATTGATTAACAGCAGCGAAATCCGCCTTTACCGCTACCACCATACCGTGCATCTTGTCTTTCGCGAAAAAACTCTTTATATGTCATCACAGGTTTATCTGGGTGATTATCACTCATATGCTGCACATAGGTATCATAATCAGGAATACCAATTAACATTCGTGCTGCTTGCCCGAGGTATTTTCCTGTTTTGCCGAGATTTCCAAACATCAGCCTCTCCAATACAAATGCCCTACATCATGAACTCACAATGTAGGGCGACCTTTCATTTACCGAACACCTTCCGATGTTCAATTCCGCTGAAGGGTGACTTAATGTGAAGATGAAACTTTCACGCCCTCTTTAGGTACAGGAACATAAGGTGTTTCTTTGTCTGTACGCTCTGGGTTTTTGTGCGCTTTCATCCCAACACGAATACCATAGAAAATGATACCGTAGACAACTACTAAGAATAGAATACTCAGCCCAGCGTTGGTGTAGTTATTAATAATAATGTGATTCATATTAGTAATTTCTTGTGCAGTTAACTCTGCACCACCTGCCGCAATCTTATCTTTATAAGATTTCGCTAAGTATAGGAATCCTTCCAGTTGTGGGTTATTACTGAATAATTTCAGTCCCAATGCCCAAGTTGTACAGATTAATAGCCATACTGCAGGTAATACAGTCACCATAATGTATTTACTGCGTTTCATCTTAATCAGCACTACTGTACTTAAGACTAAAGCAACTGCTGCTAACATTTGGTTCGAGATACCGAACAGAGGCCATAGGCTCTTAACACCGCCCAGTGGGTCAACAACGCCTTGATACAATAAGTAACCCCACAGCCCAACACAACCTGCTGTACCTATAATACCAGCAACCAGTGAATCTGTTTTCTTCAAGAATGGAACAAAGTTACCCAATAAATCTTGCAACATAAAGCGGCCTGAACGAGTCCCTGCATCCAATGCAGTTAAGATAAACAGAGCCTCAAACAGAATACCAAAGTGATACCAGAAGCCCATATTTGCCGCAGGCATGATTTCGTGGAAAACAAACGCAATACCCACCGCTAATGTTGGCGCACCACCTGCACGGTTTAATACCGACGGCTCACCAATATCTTTCGCTGTTTGCATGATTTGTTCAGGTGAAATCACAAAACCCCATGAACTCACTGTAGCAGCTGCATGAACAGACACATCTTTCAGCTGAGCCATGATAGCCGCACCATCTGGACCACCCAGCTCATGCAGGTTAGGCATGGTAATACCTAATGCGGCTGGCGGCGTATTCATTGCAAAATACAGGCCGGGTTCGATAATAGAAGCCGCGACCAAAGCCATAATCGCAACAAATGACTCCATTAACATCGCACCATAACCGATGTAACGCGCATCTTTTTCATTTGCTAATAACTTCGGAGTTGTCCCTGAAGAAATGAGCGCATGGAAACCGGATACCGCACCACAAGCGATGGTAATAAATAAGAATGGGAATAGAGTACCTTTCCAAACAGGACCTGAACCATCAACAAATTGCGTCACTGCTGGCATTTTTAATTCAGGGTTTAGAATAACGATACCAATCGCTAAACCAACGATAACCCCAATTTTCAAGAATGTCGCTAAATAGTCACGAGGCGCTAAAATTAGCCATACAGGTAATAATGCAGAGACAAACGCATAACCCACTAACGCATAAGTAATCGTCGTGTCTTTGAATGTCAGTGCTGGGCCCCAGTATGGGTCGTGAGCAATCACGCCACCAAACCAGATAGAGGCAACTAACAAGACGATACCAATGACTGAAACCTCACCAACACGCCCTGGCCGGATATATCGCATATATATCCCCATAAATAAGGCGATTGGTACCGTTGACACAACAGTAAAGACACCCCATGGACTTTCTGCCAAGGCTTTCACCACAATCAATGCTAATACAGCAAGAATAATGATCATGATTAGGAAGCACCCAAAGAGCGCCAGCGTTCCCGGAATTGGGCCTAGCTCTTCTTTAACGATTTCCCCTAATGATGCACCATTACGACGTGATGAAATAAATAACACCATGAAATCTTGCACTGCACCGGCTAACACAACCCCTGCAAGCAACCATAAGGTGCCGGGTAAATAGCCGACTTGAGCAGCAAGAACGGGTCCGACTAATGGCCCCGCCCCTGCAATCGCTGCAAAGTGGTGACCAAATAGAACGTTTTTATTTGTCGGAACATAGTTTAACCCGTCATTATTGATGACGGCTGGAGTCGCACGTGTTTCGTCCAGCTTCATCACTTTTTTAGCGATATATAAGCTGTAATAACGATATGCTATGAGATACACCGCCACAGAAGCGACGACAATCCAAAGAGCACTGATGTGCTCACCACGCCTGAGTGCAACTACCCCCAGACAGACCGCACCGATTATCCCAAGGATCATCCACGGAATGTGCTTTAAAATACCATTTTTGTTCATAGAACACCCTTCTGAGGTAAAACGAACATGCCATTGATTTTGTATTAGCCATCATAAAAAACGATATCGCTGTGTTTTCGTTGCTTATCATTTATCGTTGATGGTTTTTTAATTGGCAGTGGTTGAACTGTATTGAATCAAAAAATTGAGCTCTGCCATGGTGTATATGGTATGAAATTACATTCAGCAAATGACTAAAGTTATGCTAAGTGGTGCCATATGGAATTAAGCGGTTTGTTTTTTACTTTGAATGGTTTTTAGGGAGGTCAAATAAGCTTAAAAACGTGATCTGCATTACAATTTCAATTTGTTTTCAATAAGTTAAAAAATGAAGTATACATAGTTAAAATGACGTTTATTGTGAATAAATTTCACTAATAACGTAAAAACCTAAAACTGAGTTATTTGAAGCTTTATGATATCTATATACTATTAGCGTGTAATTGTTGCCCAATTACCGCCAACCCACCAACTGTGCTCACCATCAGTTTGTGTTTCACATCCGATACCGACTTTCGCTTTCCCTGCTTCAAAGGGATATGCGCAATCATAAATTGCATCAATCACGACTTCCCCTGATATCGCATCTGCAAAACCAATTTTATTTTCTTTACGAATTCGATATACCCCGTCCTGTGCTTCATCTGGCCAGTTATCAAAATAATAAAGCTGGTAAACTTCTTGCCCTTTCTGGTCAAAAACAGCCAAACCGCTATTTGGTCGTTCACCTAAGCAATACTTAAATGATGATTGCGGTTCAAAACACTCGATTTTATCTTTTTCATTTTCCACCCATAAACTAAATTGTTGCTCAAGATTTTGTGCTGTTGATAAAAAAGACATTAATCCTAATGACATTAAGCCAGCGACATAACGAATCATCATCACTTTCCTTATTCTACATTTACACTTGTTAGGAGATAAAAAAACCAAACTTATCAATTCTACTCTGTTTACTGCCCACTTAATAAATATAGTGCATATCGCTTCCTATGAAACTAGGAATAAAGATAAATAAAGTCTTGTATAAGAATAATCTCAAGATTAAAATTAAAAATAAGCCAATAACCAAGAAATGATGAAGCGACATACCATAGCTATTTCTCGAATCTTTTCATCTGTACAGCAAAACATGATCAAAATTAATTTAAGTGTTAACAAACTCTAATCAATTCGCATTTTTATCACACACCGTAGTTGTTCGTAACATTTTCCATCCTCATGCCAAAAAAGTGTTAATTTCAGCGACAAATTATGTGAAAATATTAACTTCGGTATTTAAAACTTAATAAACTCATCATTGACACATAAGTCGATATATAAAACTAAAAAATCACACCCCATATCACCTGAATCATTCAAAAAAAACATAACACATTGAAATAAATAAAAAATAATACTTTGAAATCTATTCAAAAAACATAAAAATGTATTTTCCACCTGTTTGACAACTTATGTGAGTATTATTAATATTATTCACGCACTCAGGTGAACAGTATTCACCTAATAAATACCAAGACATTTTAAAATTAAGTTTTTACACAGAAATTATTTATTTAATAGCCAGTATTAATAACTCATTTATTAATAGGCATTTAAATAATGATGTTTGGATTTTTTAATCTGTATTAATAGAATAAAAACTTAATCTGAAATATGAAACTTTAAATATCTATTAATTTAAAAATTAAATTAAGCTTTTCTTATATACTTAGGAATGATGATTATGAAATTCAATAAACTTGCTCTGATTGGCGCATTCACTGTTGCAACTCTTTCTTCTCAAGCTTTTGCTGCTCAAGATGCGACAGTTAACTTTAATGCTCGTTTAGTTGCTGCAACTTGTGATATCAGTGCTTCTAAAGACTTAATCAGCTTAGGAACTCACTCAAACGAAAAAATTGATACGACTAAAGCATTATCAGAAGCAAACTTTAACTTAGTTTTAAATAACTGTACTAAAGTTTATAACGGTGATGCGGGTAGCAATAACGAAGCTGCAAGTGCAACTTCTGTTTCTATCTTAGCAACAGGTGAAACATTAACTGGTCACTCAGATATGTTTGCTGATGCTCAAGCATCACAAATCGGTGTTAAGTTAGCGGCTGGTAAAGCAAAAACGGCTATCACCCCTAACACTGCAACTGAAATTGCAGACCTGAAAGTTACAGGTCAAAATGACTACATCATCCCAATGGTTGCAGGTCTTTATGCAACAACGACTGATGCAGTCGCTCAAAACTTAAATGTTCCAGTAACTTTTAGCGTCGCTTACGATTAATAACTTAACTAATAATAGTCTACACTGAGTTTAGCTGCTAAAGCGGGCAGTAACAATTTACTGCCCGCAATATAAATATATAAGAGAAAAGAAAATGCAAAAATTAAAATCTCTACTTTTTATCTTATTAACATTTTCATTTATTGCTCAAGCGGGTGTCGGTTTAAGTCAAACTCGTATCGTTATTGAAGAAGCGACTAATTCAGCCTCTATTACCGCACGTAATGAAGATAACAAATCGTATTTAGTGGCAAGTTTTATTACACAACAGCTAGATAGCAAAACACCGTCCGAAGGTTTATTTGTTATTACACCTTCAATTTTTAAATTAGACCCCAAACAACGTAACGTAATCAAAATAAAAGCAATTTCGCATAAATTTCCCAAAGACCGCGAAAGTATGTATTACTTCCATTCACGAAATGTCCCTGAATCCAGTAAAGCGGATGGTGTAAAAGTAGGATTAGAAAGCGTGATTAAGATTTTTTATCGCCCAGCAGGCCTGTCAATGCCCCAAGAAGATGCGTTTAAAAATATTAAAATCACTCAAACCTCTAATGGGGTTAAGTTAGCCAATAACTCACCTTACTATATCAATCTGGCTGGGTTAGTGGTTAATAATAAATCCGTCAAACTGAATAAACAAAATAATGTCATTTCTCCCTTCGCTGAAATGACCGTTACAAGCAAAAACAAAACTGGGCCAGTAAAGTGGGCTATCATCAACGACCTCGGTGGGTATAATGAATATTATGGGGCTATAGAATAAAGTCATTTCGAACTCGGCTGGCGATTTTCCCCAGCCAAGTTATCTCAAAATAGGCACATACTATTTAAAATCAAGTTAAAATCGGTGGTATCTGCACAATTAAATTGTGATGTTCTTTTTGAAATAGAAGATACAACTAAAGCGAGTTTTTCACTTGAATACTGAGATAAAAACAACCAGAATTAGCAGGTAGTGAGTAATAAGGAAATTTCCTTCTTTCCTTCAATAGCTAAAGACTCAGTTATTAATTACAGAGTTATCCGAGTGTAACGCTAAAATAATGTTAAACCAGGTAATGCAACTATCGCTATTATGTTTGAATATTATCAGGATTAAATTTAATGGAAAAAATAAAACAGGTATTACTGACATTTTTAATAATGCTCATGTATTACCCTGCAATGGCAGCAGATGACTATAAAATTCAATACGAATTTTCCGTTTTATTTTTAGCAAAAACCTGTGAAATTGATGTTCCTAATGAAATTATATTAGGTAATGCATCAGGCGTAACGACCGTCAATGAAATTAAGAATGATACTATCTCGAAAAATTTTTCTATTGGTTTAAGAAATTGCACCAGCACGGACCAAACAACAGCCGTGGTTTATCTAGCATCTGGAAACACTTTAACGGGCAGTAATAATTTCTTTAATAACGACCCTAACGGAGTTATTGGCATTCAATTATTAGATGGAAATCGTGTTATTAGTGCCAACCAAACCGCATTAGCTAAACCAGATGCTGCCTCAATTATTTGGGATAACATAAAAAGCAGTAGTGAAACAAAAATGATTAGCGCTAAATTACGTTGTGCCAAAACAGATTGTGACCCAAGTGAAGGTGATTTTTCAGCAACCTTAACCATTGGTTATTACGCAGATTAATAATTTACGCGGAAAATGACATGAAAAAAATAATTCAAGCCATTATAGGTACAATTTTTGTATCTCAAAGTGCATTTGCAGCGGTATCACTCGACCATTCTCGAGTAATATTTACTCAAAATGATAAAAGCCAAAGCATTACAGCACATAACAGTGGTATGAAAAAATACTTAGTGCAAAGTTTAATTTTCTCAACGTTAGAAAATGAAAATGCACCAAGCGAAAATTTTACGGTGATACCCCCGATAGTAAAACTTAAAGAAAACTCAAATACCGCACTAAAAATTATTCCTAAATCACTAGCTTCCCTCCCTAATGATCAGGAATCTTTATTTTATTTGATGGTCAATTTTATTCCTGAATCGAAACAAAGAAATAACGATGAGAGTGATAAAGTAAATACAAAATTTAACTTATCAACCAAAATCGTGATAAAAATGTTTTATCGCCCAAATGGAATTAAAGGGCATGTTAATGACTACATTCGAACGTTAACAGCGACTCAATCAGGGAATAGCATTATTATCAAAAATCCATCACCTTATTATTTTACTTTAGTAAACATCAAAATGGATAAAGTATCTTTCGAGAGTGACAGAGCGCCGATGGTCGCACCATTTTCTTCCGTTGAATTACCTGCAAATCATAAAGTCTCTCAAATAGAATGGGACATTATTAATGATTATGGTGGGGAAACAAAAGTTGAACCTATTGCATTAAAAGGTATACAAAAATGATAAAAAATAGCTTTCGAATATTTTGGTTTTTTATTTTCATGTTTCCATTTATTGCAGTAGCAAACAATCCAACTGGATTTGATTTTGTATTAAAGCGTTATGTTTATAACGAAAGTGATACTGGTGGTATTAGTATCGATATGATTAATGGAAATACGGAAAGTTACTTAATGGAGGCATGGGTTGCTAATGCTGATGAGAAAACTTTACTCCCTAAAATTGACAATACAAATGAACAAGTACCATTTATTATTTTGCCTCCATTAAAAAAAATGGAAGCAAATACGCAGAACTCTTGGAATATTCGTCGGATTGGTCATCAAATAAATGGTATCGACCTTCCTAAAGATCGAGAAAGTTTATTTTGGATTGGTATAAGAGCAATTCCTAGCGAAGATAAAAATAAAAAAGAAAATAGCGTTCATTTGAATATTGTCCCTAATTTCCACTTTAAATTATTGTATCGCCCTAAAGAAATAGAAGAATTGAAAACAAGCCAATTAGCGAAGAAAGTCAAACTTACTCGCAAAGGTAATATTTTGAGAATAGAGAATCCTACGCCATTTTATTTAACATTCGATTATTTAAAAGTCGCTGGAAATAACATTAAAAATGATGAAAGAGAAATAACGCTTACTCCTTTTTCTACTCAGGATATTACTTTGAAAAGCCCTGATACCGGCAAAATTGAGTGGCGGTTTACTGATGAGTATTTACTGGAATTACAGAGCGAATCTATTGAGTAATTTTTAGTCAAAATATTTTTCAG
>NZ_JAMPOT010000013.1:0-121623 GCF_028480685.1 Providencia sp. PROV174 | reverse complement strand
AGTTAGCAAAGGAGTGTGAGGTGATAAAGAACCTAGATATAAAGCGATGGAGAAATAAAAAGTGTAGTTGTAGTTGTAGTTGGGAAAAATTAAATTGCATCTTCAATGTATTTAGAGGGTGAATGCTAATGAGAGGTGTAAAGTAGTAAGTAACAGCTCACGGTTTTTTTGATGGGTCGCAGAGTTTTAGTAAAACCTATGGATATAGTGGGTTGATGGCTTAACCTATTTTCATTATGAATGGAATAGCGTTAATTAAAATAATGAGCAACAACTAACTTGTTATAGAGACAACTAACCTCTATTTGATTAGCAAAGGAGTATGGGGAAATAGGAGGAGGAGAATTAAATCAAGAGGTTGTACTCTAGGTATTTATGTGGTGAATGCTAATGGTGGATACAAAGTAATGAGTAACAACTCACTTGTTATAGCAATTAAAAATATATCGGGGAAAAGGGATTAATAAAACATAGTGAATAAGGTCGCAGTAAGTTTTAAGTGATTACTTACTATAGAAATATACCAGTAAAGTTTATTAAAAATGCAACTATATTCAATGAATAAATAATAATGACAATATTAAGTATTAAAAATAATACAATGAAAAAGATTAGTTAGCCTACGTTGAAAATTGAGATTAAATTAGCATTATTTATTTATATGAAATTGATAATTGAATTATTTTCTCGTCTATAATGTATTTTTTATGATATGTGATTTTATATAAATATTTTTTATGATTCAAGTTATATGTTAAAATTTATATTATAAATCAAGTTATTACAAATTCATTTATTTAAAATGTTTGATAAAGGAAATTCTTCCAATATTTTTTTAAACCATGGTGTAAATATTTCAGGGGTAAGAACGATCTCTTGTTTTAATTGAGGAAGACTTATCCACCTTATAGATAAGACTTCTTCCCTATTTGGTTGAATATATTGGTTATAATAACCAATAAAAATATGGTCATATTCATGTTCAATTAAGCCTCCCTGAACATCAGCTTTATAAATTAAGGAACCCGCATATGTCAATGGAGTGACAAAGCCTAGCTCTTCTTGAAGCCTACGTTCAGCTGCTTTCTGAGTATCCTCATTAGGTTTAGGATGACTACAGCAAGAATTTGCCCATTGCCCTGCTGAATGATATTTATGAAGAGCCCGTTGTTGAATTAATAGCTCATTTTGCTCATTAAAGATAAATACTGAAAATGCTCGATGTAGATAACCGAGTTGATGTACCAATAATTTTGACATAACACCAACAGGTTCATCATGTTCATTAACTAAAATTAATTCATCTTCCATTTATATTATTTTCCGTCATAAAAATTATTACACTAGTTTAGTATAATTAAAAATATAAGTTTGCATATTAGAGCTGTTTATTAGTTAACATGATTTTTTCAAAGCTCACAGCTATTATAAGGTTATATAGCTGTGAGATTAAAAATTATTTTTGTTGTAACACCCAAACAGCGGCTTCAACCCTTGATTTTAAATTGAGCTTTTTAAGTAAATGTTTAACATGTACTTTTACTGTGCTTTCTGCAATATCTAGTTTACGAGCTATCATTTTATTTGATAAGCCTTGTGAGATCAGTTCTAGAATATCGGCTTCCCTTGGTGTTAATGAAGTTATATTATTATCATCCTGTGTGGTATTGTCTCTGAGTGATTCAGCCAGTACAGATGCTAATGTTGGACTAACAACTAGCTTACCGCTAGCGGCTTCTTTTAGGGCGACTATAAGCTCTTCAGGCTCCATATCTTTAAGTAAATAACCATCAGCTCCTCTTTTTAGTGCATTGACTAAGTCATCACTATAATTAGAAACAGTAAAAAGAATAATTCTACCGGATAGTTCTCTTTTTCTAAGTTCATCAAGAGTTTCAAAACCATTCATTCCTGGCATGTTGAGATCCAATAAAATAAGATCAGGATCTTGCTCTTCAGCGATCTGTATACCTGTTTTACCATCTCCTGCTTCACCGATAACTTGTAATGAAGATTCCAAACTAATCAACTGTTTGACTCCATTTCTTAGCATCGGATGATCATCAATAAGTAGAATGGTTGATTTTTCGTTTACTATATTTGTATTTTCCATAGATGATTTTCCGGTATGTTAAGCGTCAGATAAAGGAAAGGTAACTTTTACCTCTGTTCCACCTTGAAGCCTAGGTGTAATATAACAGTTACCATTAAGGCTTAATGCTCTTTCTCTCATAATAATAAGCCCATAATGATTAAGTTTATCAGTGTTTGACGTGATCCCTGCACCATCGTCGGTAATGGTAATAGTAACAATACCATCATACTGTTTTAATGAAACCTCAGCCGATGTTGCATTAGCATGTTTTAGAATATTAGTTAATGCTTCTCGGACGATTTGTATAATATGAATAGATTGGTGTGGTGAAATACTCTTTGCGGGTAGGTCGTAATTTAAGGTTACTGTATACCCCATACGTTCGCTAAATTCATTAATGGTACTTTCTAATGAGGGAAGTAAGCCAGGTTCCATTAATTTAAGTCTAAATGTGGTTAATAGCTCTCTCAGTTGGCTATATGCGGTATTAATTTCGCTGCGCATTTCCGTTAACAACTGTTGAGGTTTTTCTGGTAATGGTTCAGGCTGTAATTGCAGATAGCTAATTTGCATTTTCAAACAAGATAAAGACTGAGCGATAGAGTCATGAAGTTCGCGTGCAATTGCAGAGCGTTCATCCATGATAAGCAATTGTTGTTGTTGTTCTATTTGGTGCTCCATCGCGAGCATACCAGAGATTTGTTTTGCTAGAACAGAAACAAGGTTGTTTTGTTCGTCTGAAAGTATTTGATTATCTTCAATCTCACCAATAATAACGCCATAACGATGCATATTGTCTGATAAATCCCATTGTAAGCTGAGAGGTTTATCGATTGAAATTTGTTGTTTTAGCTGCGTTGTTTTCGCTTCAGATAATCCGGTTGAATGGCAACATATTTCATGAAAATATGCTTCATTACTCTCTTCATACAACCGTAAACTTAGATTTTTGAGTATGGTAATGTTTTCTAGTTCAATAAGGACTTTTTGTAATCGTAAATAGAGGGGATCTGACGAATGAAGAATTTGGTTTGATTGATATAAATAAGATAACACCTTATTTTTTGTGATTAAATCTGCAGTTTTTTCTGCAACTCTTTCTTCAAGTTGATGATAGCTTAGCGCTAATTCATCTGACATCTGGTTCAGCGTTTCTCCTAACGCATTTAATTCATCTTGCCTATTATTTTTTGGGTAGCGTTGGCTAAAATCTTTTCGTCCAATCGCATTGACCATTGATAATAATTTAACCCATGGGTAATAAATTTTTCGTCTTAGGTGCCAGATGGTTCCCATGAGTAATAAGAAGACTAAGCTAATAAAAATCAGTTGTGTCATAGCAACATAAGCAATCTTTCTTTCTGTTTTTTCATCAATGTTATGAACCAACTCATCAAGTTTACTTACAAATGATATAACTTCGTATCTTGCATCGTTAGGCGTATTTGCTTCCATTAATGAAGGTCGTAAGATATGTAACCAGTAATTATAGAGCTCATCAAATTGAGGAGTTAAGCTTTCAATTTTTACAACTTGAGTCAGTTCTGGGCTAATGAGGTCAGATTCTAATGCGTCGAGATAACGCTGATTTTGAGTATTCAGAGGGACGAGAGAAAGTAATCTGTAGCTCTGCATTCGTAGTGAACCTGATTTATTTATTGCGTGAGCATTACCTTGTACACTTATAATCATTCGATTGGAAATCGTCATCCCAATAATTCCTAAGATCGCAATCAGTAGCATAAGGCCGATCACTTGGTTAATAATTGAAAATCGACGATACAGTGTGGGCATGTGTCACTTCCTTAAAGAGTCGTGCTAGCGAACTTAAAATGCATAGTTCTAGTATTGTTCATAAAGGGGCGAATATTAAATATACTACTTTGGTAGTAATTTTCTGGTGTTATAACAAAATAGAAAATAGAAAATGAAATTTCTCTTTAAGTTTTTTACTTTTATTTATTGATATATAAGATTAAATTTGATTCAGTCTAGAACGGGGCTACGTATTATAGCTTAAATTAAAGATGAATTTCCTTTGATTTAGATCAGTTTAAATATCGATGAAAATCAATATGTAAAATAATACATATCGAAAAATGTTACTGAAAAACTATCGAATGGCAGGAGTAAAGATAGCTCTAATCGATAGAGCTACCTTTTTGTTTTAGGCTTTTTTAATTTTTTTGAATAGTGAGATTATCGCGACAAGGATTAGGCCGGTTACTAGCCCAAAAAATAAATTAATTATGGTCGGTAAGATAAACTGCATAGTACTACCAATGATAGGTGTTAAGGTTGCGGTAAAGGATATTTCGGTAATCCATTCTGAAATATAGCTGATACCGTGCGTTAGGATACCTCCACCGACCATAAACATCGCAGCTGTTCCTACAATAGATAATGTTTTCATCAGATAAGGAGTCGCATAAATTAAGGAATTACCACATTTTTTTAATAAAGAAGAGGTTTTTTTCTGTAAATAAAAGCCTAAGTCATCTAATTTTACAATACCTGCAACTAAGCCATATACACCGACAGTCATCACGATAGCAATGATAGAGAGTACGGCCACTTGGTTGATAAAAGAGGTGGTGGAAACAATGCCGAGTGTGATGGCAATAATTTCAGCTGATAAAACAAAATCGGTACGAATAGCCCCTTTGATTTTTTTACTTTCAAATTCCTTAAGTTCTTCTGCTGATAATTGCAATTGGTGTTGGGGAAGAGAATCTTTTGCATTAGAATGCAATAGCTTATGAGTGATTTTTTCTGCTCCTTCAAAACAAAGATAGGCTCCACCAATCATGAGTAGAGGCGTGATAGCCCAAGGGATAAACGCACTGATTAACAACGCTAAAGGAACAAGTATTAATTTATTAACAAATGACCCTTTAGCGACGGCACAAACAACAGGAATTTCCCTCTCTGCACGAACACCTGTGACTTGTTGGGCGTTTAGTGCGAGGTCATCACCTAAAACACCGGATGTTTTTTTGGCAGCCATTTTTGTCATGACGGAAACATCGTCTAGCACAGCGGCAATATCATCAAGTAATGTGAGTAAGCTACTTCCAGCCACAAGGATATCCTCAATATTTTTTAAGGTGTCATTAATGTTTATTAGGTCAATTAATGGATAATTAGTTCATTACAATATAAATCATACTTACAAATAAGATAATTCCATTGCAGATTGATAAATCTGAATTTTACATTATTAAATTATTAAATTTTTATGACAATGGAACCAATGTGATTTTTTCTTTTCTAAATTATTAATTTTAGCGAAGTAACATATTGCTATCTGCTACTTTGCTTTATATTTGGTTTAATTATTTAGCTTATGAATAATTTTTAATAGATTGGTATAGGGTTAATACATGTCTTCTCAGCCAGTTTTGAGTATTGTCGTTGCTGTATATAATGGTGAAAAATTTTTACCTCAGTTTTTTGATAGCTTAATTGCGCAAAAGCTAGAAAATTGGGAGTTGATCGTTGTTAATGACGGCTCTAAAGATAAAAGTGAAGACATCATTAAGTCTTACGCAGATAAATTTGTACATTTAAAAGTGCTTTATCAAGAGAATCAAGGCGTATCAGTTGCCCGTAATACGGGAATGGTTGAGGCTACGGGAAAATATATTACATTCCCTGATATTGACGATGAAATTAGCCCTCAAATGTATGGGCGTTTATTAGAAATCGCATTATCAAATGACCTCGATGTTGCAACCTGTAATGGGACTTATGTTTATACTAATGGTGATGCACCAAAGGCAATTTTCCCACCGAATAAAGTTCCGTCAACTGGGGTAATTTCAGGCCCTGAATGGCTTGAAATAGGCTTAAGCTCACGCAAATTTTTGCATGTAACTTGGCTGAATTTATATCGTTTAGACATGTTGCGCCAACACAAATTTTTCTTTGAACCTAAGTTACATCATCAAGACATTCCTTGGACGACGGAAGTTTTACTCGTGGCGAAGCGCGTGCAATTTATTAATGAACAATACTACCGATATTTAATCCATAACCAATCTGTTTCGCATTCATTGAGTGGTGATGAACGCTCTGTTCGCAAGATAAAAACGTATTTGAAGATTATTGATATGCTTCTAAATATTTACCAGCGTTATCCTGAACAAGTTAAACAGGCACCAGCTTGCTTATGGCAGGTAGGAAAGGAGGGGTTAGGGGTGATTCAAGCGCTATTAGCCATTAAATCACCTGATGTACAGAAGGAAATGGTACAACTATTTTTTGATAAGGGTTATTGGCAAATAGTGTGGGCGCATGCAACAACAGTAAAATTAAAATGGCGATTAATTAGACGCTACACTAAGTTAAAAGAAATTATCAAATCATAATCTTCTGAAAAGGTAGCTGTTTTTATAAGCTACCTTTTTGTTTTTATTTTTCTAGTTGCTTTAGAGATGCAATAAACATATCCCATAACTGAGGGTTATTTAATGTTGTGGCGACTTGTGTATGGCAATCTGCTTTAGCTGGGTGGCGAAAGTCAGTCACTGTCATACCTGTTGTTAGAACGCCTTGTAGCTCGATATCAATTGGAGCCTTAATCGTTTCCATTATGGATGGGTCGATAACATAAGCAACAGCGCATAGGTCGTGAACAGGGGCATGGTCAGTATAGCCATTACGTCTACGGTAACCTGCCGTGTAGTAATTTAGAGATTCAACAACAAAATCACTTACAGGTGTATTTAACGCTGCAATTGCTTCCATTATTTGGTTGTCTGGCCTTGCTTGGTGTGTAAGGTCCAACCCAATCATAGTGATAGGCCAAGTTTCATTAAACACGATATGAGCAGCTTCAGGGTCTATAAGGATATTGAATTCAGCGACTGCAGTACGGTTTCCTGTATGGTAGCCTCCTCCCATTAAAACAATTTCTTTTACTAATTCTACAATTTCAGGTGCTTTTCTCACGGCTAAAGCAATATTTGTGAGTCCTCCAATAGGGACGAGAGTAACTGTTTTAGGGGGATGTGATTTGAGCGTATCAATAATTAAGTCCACAGCGTGGCGTTGGTCAATAGGTAATTTGGGCTCAGGGAGGTGAGTGCCGTCCAGTCCTGTTGTTCCATGAACTTCTGGGGCAGTTTGTATTGTTCTCACTAGTGGCCTAGAGCAACCAGCAGCGATAGGGATATCATTTGCACTAACGAATTCCATAATTGCGCGTGCATTATAAGTAACTTTGTCTAAAGTTTGGTTTCCGACAACCGTCGTTACCGCAAGTAACTCTACATTTGAATTGCCTAATGCTAAGAAAATTGCCATTGCATCATCATGGCCAGGGTCACAATCGATAATAATTTTATTGCTAGACATTATTTCTCCTTTTATTAGGTTATTTACTTTTAATTAACATAATATATGGATGAATTTATTTTTATGTGATGTAAGTTCTATTTTTATGAATACTAATGTAATGAAATTATTCATTAGGGTTACTAATAGAGAGTGATGTGATTAACATATTAATAACAATCGTGTTGAGTTTATAAAGATAATGTGTTCTTTATGAAGTTTTAAGCAATATAAATGAAACCGCCTAGAGGGGTTTTATTAATTAGTTAATAATTGTGGAGGCAGAATGGAGAGCTATCTGGAAAAACTACCTGATGTCATTGATTCTGTTGCAACTAACCAATTTTATCCTAATTTATTATCATGGTTATCTTCATTTATTGCATTCGATAATGCGATTGTTTACTCCTTTGAAAAAGGAGCTCCACCCCGATTTCTTTCTAAAGTAGAGCGCCGCAATAGCGATAGTATTAATAGAATCTATCAACGAGGTGCTTATTTAATGGACCCATTCTACCAAGAAATCCAAAAGGGAGGGGCTTCCAAAGTATTAACATTAAAAGAACTCGCTCCTAAAGGGTTTTACCATACAGATTATTATCTCAATTTTTATCGTAAGACAGGGTGGTGTGATGAAGCTGGGTTGCTATTAGATATTTCAACTGACAGGCAATTAGGCATTTTTTTTGGTAATGAAGATAGGCCTTTTTTCTCAGGCAAATATACGCAAGCGCCACTTAAAGACGCCTTCGATATCATTCGTAGTATGGTCAGACTTCATAAAGACGTTTCTCCTTCTTCGGTGTCGAACCACTATCAACATACTGATATGCAAACACGATTTGGGCTGACACCAAGAGAGTGTGAAGTTGTCGAATTAATCTTAGCAGGTAAAGGTTCACCACAAATTGCACAGATGCTTTTCATTAGTTTAGGAACAGTGAAAAATCATCGTAAAAATATCTATCAAAAACTAAGTATTAATTCACAGGTTGAATTATTTAACTTGTTAATGAATAGGTTAAGCTAAGTATAATGTGTTTTTATATTTATTTTAACTTAGTGATTTAATAGCATTTTATGGCTTGTTATCTTTTTTATTACTGCATTATTTTTTTTATTTTTGTCTAGATGATTTGTATGAACTAAAATTAAATTAATAATCATTATTATTAACATAAGAATGGTTTATTAATTGTTTGATTTTTAGATTATTTTTTATTTTTTTTGAAATTTTATTATTATTTAAATATTCTACTTGCGTCACAATTGTTAACTTTATGTTTCGAATGTCCCTAAAGGGCTATGTAATTGTTAATGTAAGGTTAAGATAATCGAGTTATCGAAAGATACTAAATAGGGTATCCATAATGAATAACCAAGTAGAATCATTGACTTACTATGCTGCAACTAAAAAGTATGACTTACGTTTTCCTACGCTAAAGGAAGATCTTGATGTTGATGTGGTGATTATTGGTGGTGGTTTTTCTGGGATCCACACTGCGCTTGAGCTGTGTGAGAAAGGGATTACCAATATCGCTATTTTGGAAGGACGGCACCTTGGCTACGGTGGTTCAGGGCGCAATGGCGGGCAAGTAATGGCAGGCATTGGCCATGACATCGATGCAATTAAAAAATATGTCGGGCCAGAGGGTTTAGAAACGATTTTTAAACTCAGCAATATGGGTGCAGGGATCATGCGTGATCGCATCGCTAAATATGATATTGATGCAGATTTTTGCCGTGGTTACGCATACTTAGGAAGCAATAAGCGCCAAGAAAAGACCCTACACAGTTGGCTAAAAGATTTCAAGTCAGTTGATCCTGATGAGGAAATTGAATTTTACAGTGGCTCAGAACTAAAACAGATTATTGGTTCTGATGCTTATACCTGTGGGATCAAACACATGGGTGGCGGTCATGTTCATTCATTGAATTTATTATTGGGTGAAGCGAAAGCGATTAGTGAAATATATGGCGCTAAAATATTTGAAAATAGCCAAGTATTAAATGTGGAGTATGGTAATACCATCAAAGTCAGAACTGCGATGGGAACGGTTAAAGCACAGAAAATGCTGTGGGCTTGCGATTCATTTTTAAATGGCCTTGAGCCGACAATTTACCCTAAAACTATTAATACTTACGCATATCAATTAATGACGGAAGAGCTGCCTGAAGAATTAATCGAGCGAATTAGCCCAATCCGTGGTGCTTATAGTGATATTCGTCCTGTAATAGATTACTACCGGGTGACGAATGAGAATCGCCTACTATTTGGTAGTTCCACTCATTTTCTTGAATACATTCCATCTGATCTTAAAGCATGGAATCGTAACCTAATGCTAAAAGTCTTTCCCTATCTCAAAGATGTCAAAATTGAATTAGCTTGGGGTGGACCAATGGCATGTAGTGCAAATTTATTTCCACAAATTGGTTCATTACCACAACACAAAAATGTGTTTTATGCACAGGGCTATTCAGGTTTTGGTGTTACGCCAAGCCAGATTGTGTGCAAAGTTCTTGCTGAAGGAATGGTGGAAGGTTCTCATCGTTATGACTTAATGAGTTCTATCCCGCACGCCAATATTATTGGTAAAGATAGTTTACGTAATGTGATTGTTTCGTTGGCAAAAATAATGCATCAGACATCCGGTTATTGGCAAGGTCGTCGCTAATTCGCTATCCACCTAACTAGTTTATTTAAATCGATTAAAGGTAAAAATTATGATTAGTCCATTACTGTTAAACAAACCACTGCCAGAGTTATTGAATATTGGTAGCGTGACAAATTTAGGCTCTGTGGTTGTTGAAGGCGATCCTCAAGCGAGTGTTGCCATGATCCACGGTGAACCAACGGATAACCTGACTTGCGGTATTTTTGCTTGTACTAAAGGCAAGTTCAAAATGGTATATCCATTTGATGAAATGGCGACAGTCCACGAAGGTTCGGTGAAGTTAACGGATGTAAAAACCGGTGTAACGGTTGAATACCATAAAGGCGATACCTGGTTTGCCGCGAAAGGTACCGAGGTTTTATGGGAAATTGATACACCACGCTTCGTAAAACATTACTTAGCTTGTGTAAATGCCTAATTAATTTCTATTGAGTGGAGTGATAACAATGAGCGAGTTAACCCTATTACCAGAAGTCAGTGAGTTTTTGAAGCGTCAGCACGGTCATTTTATCAACGGGTTACCGGTTTCTGGCAAGGGCGATACTTTTTTTGATGTTGTTAACCCAGCCACTGAACAGGTTATTGCTAAAGTAAAAGAAGGAACTTTAGCGGAAGTTGATGCCGCAATGAATGCGGCTCATACTGCATTTAAAGGGGTTTGGGCAAACACGACACCAATGGAAAGAGGGAATTGCTTAAACCGCCTTGCTGACTTGCTTGAAAAGCACCTTGAAGAATTAGCCCAGTTAGAGACGTTATGTTCAGGTAAAACCATTCAATTATCTCGTTTTCTTGAAGTGGGGTCATCTGCGCAGTTTTTGCGTTATTTTGCCGGTTGGGCGACGAAAATCAGCGGTGAAACATTGAATGTTTCATTGCCTTCTTTTAATGGTGAGAAATATTCTGCATTTACCCAACGTGAACCTGTTGGTGTTGTCGCTGGTATTATTCCTTGGAACTTTTCTATCATGATTTCCATTTGGAAATTAGCGGCTGCTTTAACATGTGGCTGTACGATTGTGTTGAAACCAAGTGAATTTACCCCACTAACTATGCTAAGAGTGGTGGAATTGGCAAAAGAGGCGGGAATTCCTGACGGTGTAATTAATATCGTGAATGGTGGTGGTCGTGAAGTTGGGCCGGCACTGATTCATCATCCACTTTGTTCTAAAGTGACATTTACGGGGTCTGTACCAACTGGGCTGGCGGTAGGGCGTTCAGCGATGGAAGGTAAGTTAACCCGAGTAACACTGGAGCTTGGTGGGAAAAATGGTGCTGCGTTCTTAGCTGACCTCCCGGTTGAAAAAATTGTTAATGGGATTATTGAAGCGGGATATCTAAATCAAGGGCAAATTTGCGCAGCTGCTGAGCGGTTCTATATTCCATCTAAATTGATGGATGAAGTATTAGCGCAACTAAAAACGCGTTTGTCTGCGATGAAAGTCGGTTCTCCATTGGATGAAACAACCGAAATGGGGCCGCTGGCCAATAAAGCGCATTATGAAAAAATCTTAGGTTTGTTTGAAAAAGCTCGCCAAGAGGGCAGTGAAATTATTTATGGTGGCCAACCCATTGCAGGTGCTGGGTATTTTGTGCCTCCAACCATTATTCGTGCTAGTAGTCCAGATGATGTGTTAATGAAAGAGGAAACATTTGGACCAATAGGGACTTTCTTGAGTTACGATGATGAAGAAGAACTTATTGATATGATGAATAGTACTCCGTTTGGTTTAGCTGCGAGTTTATGGACAAATGATCTTAGTAAAGCAATGCGCATGATTTCACGCATTGAAGCGGGAACTGTATGGGTGAATATGCATACTTTCCTTGATCCTGCAGTGCCATTTGGTGGCATTAAGTCATCAGGTATTGGTCGTGAATTTGGTAGTGCCTTTATTGAGTATTACACAGAGTTAAAATCTGTCATGGTGCGTTATTAGTGTTCAATTTATATTCAATTAATCAACATTTCCCGGCCATCGTGCCGGGTTTTTTTTGTATTTTATAGATACCATGGCTTATTCGTGGTTATGATGAAAGCTCGTTATTATCCATTATAGGTAACAGTATGAAGAAAGTGTTGATTACAGGTGGCAGCCGAGGGATTGGGAGAGCCACAGCGATTCAATTGGGCAGTCTTGGAATGCATGTACTGATTAACTATAAAAGCGACCAACAAGCGGCTGATGAAGTTGTACAAGAGATTCAATCGGCGGGGGGGATGGCGAATGCGTTGCAATGTGATATCAGTGATGAAAATGACGCTGTTAAATTATTTACAATCATCAAAGAACAGTATGGCGATTTAGATTACTTAGTGAATAATGCTGGAATTTTATTTCAGCAGTGCCGTACAGAAATGCTGACTGCAGCGCGTATTAATCAGGTGTTGGCCACGAATGTGACAGGATTACTGATTTGTTGTCGAGAGTTTATTAAACATGCCTACCATTTTAATCAATTCAAAGATAAAGCCATTGTGAATGTTTCATCTGCGGCTGCGCGTTTAGGTGCAGCAGGGGAATATATTGATTATGCCGCCTCTAAAGGCGCAGTAGATTCGATCACAAAAGGGTTGTCACTTGAGCTTGCAGGATTAGGAATACGTGTTAATGGCGTTCGACCCGGCTATATTTATACTCAAATGCACAAAGATGGCGGTGAGGAAGCTCGAGTTGACCGAGTTGCTTCACAAATACCGATGAAAAGAGGAGGGGAACCACATGAGATTGCTGAAATCATCGTATGGCTGTTAAGTGGTGCATCTTCTTATGTCACAGGTTCAATTATTGATGCGGCGGGTGGCCGTTAGATTTATTGTCATTTTTCTTGGTGAATGATAAACCCGGATGAAACAAGCTCGGTTCGGTTAGTCACATTTGCTTTAGTGAAGATATTGCGTAAGTGAGTCTTCACTGTTGATAGCGAAACCCCCAGTAATAGTGCAATTCGTTTATTGCTCGCACCTTCTCGTACTAAATGGATAATTTCTTGTTCTTTGGGGGTATAAGCCACTAATGAATCAGGTAGTACATCAAATGTCATCAGCTCAGCGACAGGTAAGATAGTGTTTAATCGCATGATTTCTTGTTGGCTAAATGGACTGTCTCGCAGCACTGAAATCCCCGCAATAATTTTATTTTTACGACGAATAAATATTTCAGCCATATCAGTCATGTTATTTGGCCGCATAAAATCATGGAAAAAAGCTTGATTTTGCTGGCGTATTTCAGGATCCATTCTCACTAAGCGTAAATCATCGCTGCGAAAATGGTCAGGGTGTAAAGGATCCAATTGGTGAAAATAAGCGAGATATTCTTCGTGCATTTTTGCCGGTATCCCGTGAAGAACGTAGTTGTCTGGTTGGCAGTGATCATTCACGAGGTAATACACCAATGCAGAAACCGGAATAATATGTGCAATGGTATTTAGGCAGCAATCAATCAATGTTTGTTGATGAGGCTCGAATAATGGTGAATTCATCATATTCCCTTGTGTACTAATCGAATTATTATCATGCCTCTTAATTAATTTAACATAAAATAAACATGTTAATAACGTGAAGTTGATAGCAGTATTTAAAACTCATGAATACCTCATGAATATTGGTTTTCTGCTTTTTGGTATCTTTAGACAGATATTTATTAATATATTAACAAGTGATTTGTTTGCTACATGTTGATATTGCTTTAATTATTTTTTTTGTTCTTAAAAATATGGGTACTTTTCGCGAGCTATACTTTATTTCCCCTCTCTCTGGGTATCGTCCTTTAGAACGATAGCAGCCGATTTAAGCTTATTTCTATAGTGGATATGAAGTTACTTTATTTTTACAAAAAATTCACATCAATGGTTGGATAGAGAGCGAGAGGGAAGCAAGATGAATTTATCCTCAAAATTATCGACACATTTAGAAAAAGGGAAAGTTGGCTTTCCGACCACCTTGGCGAGTTCTGCTGGCTTGATTATGGCCAGTCCTGTTATTTTAACCGTCACGAGTGGATTCGGTATAGGTGGCGATACGTTTGCTTTAGCGGTACTACTTAGTTTCATTATGATGCAAGCTCAGCTAACCACATTTTCGGAGGCTGCGGCAATTTTACCAACGTCAGGCTCAGTATATGACTATATCTCTTGTGGGATGGGGCGTTTTTGGGCGATAACAGGTGCGCTTTCGGCTTACTTGATTGTGCATGTGTTTGCAGGAACTGCCGAAACTATTCTGTCAGGGATTATGGCTCTCGTTAATTTTGAACATCTCAACACGGTCTTAGAGACCAGTAACTCATCTTGGATGGTTGGTGTTGGGCTGGTTGTCACGTTTGGTATCTTAAACGCATTTGGTATTGAAGCCTTTGGTAAGGTCGAGGTTGTACTGACATTTGCCATGTGGTCCACGTTAGTGATTTTTAGTGTGAGTGGGCTGTTATTGCCATTTCATGTGGATATGGACGGCTGGTTTGGTCAGCCACTCAATACGGACCCAACACTAATACTGAGCTTTGTTGGTATGGCAATGTTCATGTTTGTGGGTTGTGAGCTAGTGACCCCAATGGCACCTGAAATTAAAAATTCCGCGAAAGTGATTCCCCGTGCGATGACAACGGGTTTATTTTGTGTCGCACTCTGTATGGTGTTATTCGGTGCTGCACTAGCGAACCAAGTGGAAAATGTGGTCGTTGACCCGCAGACAGGTACGCGTTTACTTGAAACACCGATGGCAATCCCTGCATTCGCTGAAATTGTCATGGGGGAGTTTGGTAAATACTGGATAGGTATCGCGTTATTACTGGCTGGTGGAGCGACCATCAATACGTTAATGGCAGCGGTTCCTCGCATTCTTTATGGAATGGCACTTGATGGGGCATTACCACGCATCTTTGCTTATTTACATCCACGTTTCAAAACTCCAGTATTCGGTATTTTAGTGGCTGTAATGATCCCATGTTTGCACGCTTTTGCGATTCAAGGCGACCTTGACCGTATCATTCCATTGGTACTGGCGGCGGTGTGTTCTTGGGGCACGGCTTACTTGCTGGTAACGATTTCAGTGGTGTTATTGCGTATTCGTCGACCTGACTTACATCGCGCCTATCGTTCGCCTTTTTTCCCTATACCGCAAATTATTTCGAGTGTCGGGATTATTTTAGCGATTGTGTACATCACTCCACCAGGCATGAATAAATCGGATATCTATATTCCCTTTGCTATTATGTTAGGTTTAACAGCAGGATATGCATTAATTTGGACCGTTTTCGTACAGAAAGTGAACCCATTTAAACCTGTGGATGTTGAATACGTTTTATCTAATTCCTTCGCTGATGAAGAAATGGAAGGAGGCCAACTTGAGCCATTACGTAACCTCGCCTAAACCGTCTTTGCGGAAGACAATTGGTAAACTTACCCAGCAACGTTTGCCTGCCGGATATCAAACAGGATTGACACTTAATTGTGTTGAGAAGGACATGGCGCCTTATCCATGTGAGTGGGGGGCGCCCGGAGTGCTCCATGTGCAGCTTCAACCTGAATTAACGATTGAGGTGACTGAACGGACAAGAAAATTGTTTCTCGCTTTTATCGTGTATAGCCGTTTTACGGTATCTGGCCAATGTGTAGATAGTATCAATGCAAAAATTGAAGTAAAAACCCGTGGAACTATAAAGAAGAAGCATGTCCATTTTGTTTCGAAACAGATGGATGGGCAGAAAGTTATTGAATGGCTGAATGAGTACCCGATTATTAGGCAAACATTAGAAGAGCTGGAATTTAATCATTGCGAGATAGAGTTTAGCCGAGGTCGTTGGCGTTGTGAAATTGAGCCTTACACGGCATCAGAAATGGTGAGCCGCATTCCCGCGACTCGCCGTTATTTGAGATTAATAAAAAAACAACGCTATTATTTATTGAGCGCACTGCAGTTAATTAACCAACTGGTGGAAAAACGTGCTGTGAGCCATTGAGTTTAAAAGAGTTTTTTGATAGTAATAATTATTATCAATTGACTCGCTGGAATTTGATGTGAAATCTTTGCCTCTTTTAGGTTGTATGTTGTTTTCTTCTGCGGTGATGGCAACACACGCTGACTGTATGCGTTTATCTGAGCTTTCCTTTGCTGAAGGGGTACATGATAGCGAAGGTCATAGCTGCTTATCTTTTGAAGTATCGCAGCAAGATTTTATAAAACAACGCGGTGAGGGTCTTTCCAAGGTTCTGTTATTGGATTCCAATAAACAGCCAGTGCGTGCATTGCAAGAGTACGGTTCAGTTCAAGAACCTCATAGTGCGGATTATTTAGTATCAAAAAATGGGGTTTATTATTTAGCGTTGAATGGTGAGCCGGGTAAGCCCTGGCAATTAAAGTTTGATGTCACCCAGTACCAGCCTTTAGCCATTAAAAAGGATAATGAGCCCGTTAGCCCCAAGCTGCAAAGTTTACTTGATGAATATTATCAAAATGGTGATACAAGCGCATTTTGGCAAGCCGTCGCCGCGCAAGGAACGCCATTGGTTGAAGATTTTTCAAATAGACAAAAACGGGTGACATTCCTTTGGCGTGGTGCGAAAGCAAACGCCTATATTCTAGGTGCGCCGTCAGGTAATCACGAAAGAATGGCCCACTTGGCGGGAACGGATATTTGGTATCGTTCTTTTATTATCCCTAATGATACGTTATCGCAATATAAAATTGCACCTGATATCCCTTCTGTACCGGAAGGCGGTTTTGCTCAACGTAAAGCCATTTTAGTTACAGCGCAGTCTGACCCATATAATTCTCATGTTATTCCTTCCCTAAATGTCGATAAATATAACCGTTTTTCGTTGTTATCATTGGTACCGAACATACGCCAGTGTCACTTCCCTGATATAGAAAATCGGCAGATTAAAGGCCGTTTAGAGACTTTTACGTTGGTGAGTCAAATATTAAAAAACGAAAGAAAAATAACGGTTTATCAACCTAATGTACCAATGGAAACACCGGCGTTATTGTTGCTATTGGATGGGCAAATTTACCTGCAAAACTATCAAATGGAGAAATTCTTTGATAAGTGGATGAATCAGGGGCGTTTTCCAGCGATGAATATTGTATTTGTTGATAGCATAAACTCAGAGCGTCGTGGGGATGAGCTTCCACCTAATAATGGCTTTCCTAAGTTGCTGGCGGATGAGCTCATGCCGCAATTAGCGCAAATGGGAATTCAAGCGCCTGCAAGCCATACGATTATTGCAGGTTCCAGTTATGGTGGGATTGGCGCGACATGGAATGCATTACAACATCCTGAAATCTTCGGTAATGTCATCAGTATGTCAGGATCTTATTGGTGGGCTCCAAAAGATAAAGACCCTGAGTGGTTAATTCGTGAAATCGAAATCATGCCAACGCAACCGATCCGTTTTTTTCTTGAGGCTGGCTTATTCGAGCAACGTGGCAGTTGGGGGGGGATTATTCAAAACCACTACCGATTACTGGATGTACTAAAACACAAAGGTTATCAAGTGGATGCCATTGAGTTACCTAGCGGGCACGACTACGTTTCTTGGTGTGAAACGCTTTATGAGGGAACAAATCAACTTGTGTCACAATGGTAAATTGCCATAACGCTAATTCACAAAAAGCAGCTTATATTTAGCTGCTTTTTCACATTTATGACAAACATCTTCATTTCGCCATAAAAGCGTCATTCAACTGTCATCTAGCTCCTTTAGCATGCCTGTCATTATTTGAAATACACATTTTCTCTTTTCATTATTGATTGGCAAGGAAACAGTTATGACTGGTAATTTTATGAAATCCCTTTTAGCTGTCACGGTAAGTACTTTAATTTTAGGAAGTGCAATCCCTGCCTACGCGGCTGATAAAAATGATGCGGTGTCAGAAAACCGTGCGGCGCAAGGTGATATCACAAAATTTGGTGGTGCGCGTCGTTTAGCGACAGAGCAAACTGATATCATGAAAGCGGCACTTCACAATGGCCAAGCCAAAAATGTGATTTTGTTTATTGGTGATGGTATGGGTGACTCAGAGATAACCGTTGCTCGTAACTATGCAGAAGGTGCTTCAGGGTTCTTTAAAGGTATCGATGCCCTACCAATTACAGGCCAATATACCCATTATGCGTTAGATAAGAAAACACAAAAACCAGACTATGTGACTGACTCTGCAGCGTCTGCCACGGCGTGGTCTTCTGGTGTAAAAACCTACAATGGTGCATTAGGGATTGATGTATTTGGTAACGACCATGAGACATTAATTGAGATAGCTAAACGTAATGGTAAAGCGACGGGTAACGTCACAACTTCTGAGATTCAAGACGCTACGCCAGCTGCGCAGTTTTCACATGTGAGTGCGCGTAAATGTTATGGCCCAGAGGAAACCGCAGAAAAATGTGCGGCTAACGCGCTAGAAAATGGCGGTCGTGGTTCAATTTCAGAGCAACTGTTGGTAACTCGCCCAGACGTCACACTTGGTGGTGGAGCTAAGAGCTTCAAGCAAGAAGCAAAGGCGGGTGACTACAAAGGTAAAACGTTGGAGCAACAGGCGATTGAGCGTGGGTATAATATCGTGCGTGACGCTAAGTCATTAGACAGCATTACTGTTGCAAATCAAGATAAACCTGTTCTGGGCTTATTCCATGATGGCAACATGACTGTTGCATGGGAAGGCCCGAAAGCGGTTCATTACGGTAATATCAACAATGCGCCGTTAGAATGTAAACCGAATGCTAAGTTAGACCCGAATGCACCAACATTGGCTCAAATGACGAAAAAAGCGATTGAGCTGTTAGAAGTCAACCCAAATGGTTTCTTCTTGCAGGTTGAAAGCGCTTCTATCGATAAGCAAGACCATAAAGCAAATCCATGTGGTCAAATTGGTGAAACTGTCGCTCTCGACCAAGCTGTACAAGTCGGCTTAGATTTCGCTAAAAAACATGGTGATACATTAGTTATCGTGACTGCTGACCATTCACATTCAAGCCAAATTATTCCAGAAGGCACTAAGTCAACGGGTTTAACGCAAGCGTTGATTACTAAAGACGGTTCTGTGATGGTGGTAAATTACGGTAACTCTGAAGAAGATGATTCTCAAGAGCACACAGGTGCTCAGTTACGTGTGGCAGCTTATGGTCCACATGCGGCAAACGTAATGGGTCTGACTGACCAAACTGATTTGTTCTTTACCATGCGCGATGCAATGGGATTGAAGCAATAAACCAACCCTGTAGTAAAAATTCTCCGCAATAGGATGTTGCGGGGAGTTTTTTTATTTCTAGCTTTTTTTCTTATTTTTCAACCATTCCTCAATAAATGTACTAAACATTTGCACTTCTTTTTTTATTCATTATCTTGATAAATTGATTTATTAAATAACAATAAATGTGCTTATTCATAGGCACGAATAATGAGAATGACATAATGAGAGAAGTTCGCGAACTGCAACGAGAGGAAATCCCATCTGTTTGGTCTATCGACCGCACTGAATTAATTGAAAACCTTTATCTATATCAAAATGGTGAGTTGGTGCTATCCAAACAGCGGTTTGATATGAAAGGTTGGCCAGAAGGCGAACCTGAAGCTTATACCCCTCATTTGTTGGAAAGCTATGACCAAGGAGCGGTATTTCTTGGGGTTTTTGAGCAGGGCAAGCTAATTGCGGCCGCAAGTTTAGATAATGTGTGGCGCGGCGAGCAAAAAAATTTACTGCAGTTGTCTTTCCTGCATGTGAGCCATTCGTACCGAGGTAAAGGTTTAGCAGGGATGTTATTCCAACAATGTGTTGAAATGGCGAAACAAAAAGGGGCAAAAGGGTTATATATTTCTGCGACACCTTCAGAAAATACTGTGCATTTTTATCAACATCTCAGTTGTTCCTTAATTGCCCAACCTGACCCTGAATTGTTTGCATTGGAGCCCGAAGATATTCATTTTATTTATCTATTTCCGTAAGTTTGTATTTTGTAAAATAAGTGTTAATTTATAGCGTGGTGAAATAAAAAAGCATTGAAATTTACTAGAAACTAGATATGATTGATAATCATTATCATTTAAGGGTGTTGAGGTCACTATGCCAACTAGCATATCAAAAACCACAGGTTTAAGGCGTATAGGCGCTGGCCTTTGGGGTGTTTTTGCTGTGATATTGCTGAGCATTGCTTATATACTCAATAATATGGGCTTAGATAATCTAAAAATCATTATGATTACCATGATGGTAGCAACCGCTGGGATGCTATTTAATCGCGGTTCTCGTCGTTTATTGATTATCCCCGCAGTTATTTCACTCACATGTTTTATGATGGCCTTTGTTCTACAAAGGTAGTGCTATCATCTAATCAGTGATTAAATAGAACAAAATAGAGAATTAGGGCAGTGCTAGTCGTACAAGGAAGGTCAAATGGGCAGAGTATTATAAACAATGACTGACCAGTGGTGCGAAAGGGGGGACTTGAACCCCCACGTCCGAAGGACACTAACACCTGAAGCTAGCGCGTCTACCAATTCCGCCACCCTCGCAATACTGTCTTGTCAATACTAAATTATTGTGGTTTATACAAAGTTAGTGGTGCGAAAGGGGGGACTTGAACCCCCACGTCCATAGGACACTAACACCTGAAGCTAGCGCGTCTACCAATTCCGCCACCCTCGCAATACCTAACTAAACTTTGATTCATCAATGCTTCTAACCAGCAATAATGTGGTGCGGATTTTAGGCTAATTTCGACGAACGTCAATAATTTTTTTATGAAGTATTTTCGATTGATGAAAAAATGGCCGGTAAAGGATCACCAGCCAATGAGTAGCACGATCAATTGTGCTTTAATCTAAATTATTAGCGATTAAATTAACGCTTAACTGCTTGGTAAACTTTGAATTTTCCCGTTTTGGCAAGTACTTCGTGACTACCAAAAGCTTTATCAAGTAAATCAGGGTATGGTAAGAAGGCATTAGCCACGATGCGCAAACGTCCACCTTTTTTCAGGTATTTAGGGGCTTGGTAAATCATATTTTCAACCGCACGATAACTGGTGTTTAGGCCATCATGGAATGGTGGATTTGAAATAATCCAATCAAACTTATCGTTAATATCCGAGTAAGCATCACTTGCGATGACTCTGCCGACCAGTTTATTGGCCTCAAGAGTAGATGCTGCGGAATCAAGTGCAGACGCACTGACATCACTTAAAGTGAGCTTGATCTCTGAGTTTTGTGTGCCGATCACTGTAGCGATCACGCCATTACCACAGGCGAGATCAAGCAGATCACCGCTCATTGGATCAGTTAGCGTCGACAACAGTAGATCACTACCGATATCAAGCTCATTATGGCTAAATACCCCAGGTAATGCATTAATTCTAACATTATCAATTTGATAATGACGCCACCAGCGAGCAATATCAAAGGTTGTGGGTTGTTCTAATTCACCATAGTACAAGCCACAGCGGCGTGCAGAGTCGATTTTTTGTAAGCTAGCGATCCCTTCCATAATGGATTCGGCGCTTTTAACACCACTGCGATTCTCACCGACGATAAAAATTTGGCTACCCGCAGCAAGGTGAGTACAAAGGTCATCGAGTTGGAAGCAGGCTTCTTGCTTGTTTTTTTGCCAAAAATAAATGAGAGTATCGCAAGGCTGGATAAATTCTGCTGGGGTTGTGGCAGAGAATAACGCCATATCACCCATTAACGGTTGTAAGCGTTGCCAGTGATGATACTGGTTGGTGATGACGCGAACACTAGCTGCTTCTATGGTTGCAGCAAGCTCATCCTGAATGTCACCAGCCAAAATGACATGACGATCTGTAAAATGTTCGAGATGGCGTTGAATAACTTCGCTGGCAGGTGTCAGTAATGACATATTCTGTCAATCTCCTAAAATAATAAAAAAACCGATGACATCTTACCAAAGATAAGAGAAATAGCATTGCTCTGTTGGCGCTATTAATCCCCTTTGATAAGATGTGGTTGTAAAATTGCGACTGGAAAATCAAATGACACGACGTGACAGGCTTTTAGAACAAATGGGGATCACTCAATGGATGGTGAGAAATCCTGCCGTGTTACGTGGTGAACGTGGTGTAAGGATCCCAGCGTCGACTAAGCTTATTATTATTACTGATGAGAACCTTGATTTAAATAGCCAATTGCTAAAAGATATTTTTCTTTCCATGAATATTGCACAGGACGATGTGGTTTGTGTCAATTCAGAGCAATTAGGTTTAATCCCAACACCAATAATAACACCATGTTGGGTATTAGGTGATGAAATCCAGCCTGAAGGTTCAAAAGTCATGTTTACTTCACCTGTTTTGTCTGAGCTAAGTACAAGCTGTGGCGCTAAACGGGCACTATGGAAACAAATTTATCAATATGATGAAAATTTCAACACTAAAGCAATCTGATCTCGCAACTGCGTACTTAATTGAGAAGTTAAGCCATGATTTTCCGTGGACTGAGAGAGTTTTTTATGGAAATCAAGGGGAAAAGTACCATAACTTGAAGATTTCTGTTAATAATCAAATTATTGGTTATGCGATAACACAATGTGTTCTTGATGAGGCGACCCTATTCAATATTGCTATTCACCCTGATTACCAAGGGAAAGGGTATGGCCGTTTATTGCTAGAAGAGCTTATCAAGGAACTCATAAAGAAAGGCATTCTCACATTATGGTTAGAAGTGAGGGAATCAAATGCATCAGCTTTGCATTTATACGATAAGCTAGGTTTTCACCAAGTAACGGTACGTAAAGATTACTACCCTGCCAAAAAAGGCCGAGAAGATGCTTTAGTACTTGCTTTAACTCTATTTTCCGATGAATAAATTTAAGTAACAAATAATTTATTACTAATATAATTAAAACCCCAATATGTTGTCAGACATACTGGGGTTTGTGCTTTTAGTGACGATTATTTTTCAATTTCAGGAAGAATAGGTTTACTAATTATTTGGATATTATCTTTTAACTCTTTTTTTGCCGCAGCTTGTGCGTTGATTTCTTCATTGAGGCCTTTATAGGTGGAATAACACATAATTAGCATCATGATGGATAATGGCACCGCCATAGCAACCAGTGCAGATTGCAAACCAGATAATCCACCAGTCATAATGAGCACGATCGCGATTGCTGCAATAATGATTCCCCAAATGGTTTTAGTGACATGAGAAGGATTCGGGTTCCCATTTTCGCTGACCATTCCCAGTACAAATACCGCTGAGTTAGCAGAAGTAATAAAGAAAATCAGCACTAAGACAATGGCTAAAACACTAATAAATGTTGATGCAGGGAAATAGTCCAAGAACTTAAACAATGCAGATGTGACATCGGTTTTTACGGCATCAGCCAGTGCTGTTTGGCCTAGATTTTGAATAAGATGGATTGCTGACCCACCCATGACCGCAAACCAAGCAAAAGCACTTAATACAGGAATAAACACCGCGCCAATCATAAACTCTTTAATTGTTCTTCCTTTCGATATACGAGCGACAAAGCTCCCAACTAACGGCGCCCATGCAATCCACCAGCCAAAGTAAAACAATGTCCAGTTAGCAATCCAAGTACCGTCATTATAGGGTTCAGTGCGAAATGACATGCTGACAAAATTTTGGACGTAGTCACCAATACCTTGGAATAAAACTTTTAAGATAGTTTGGGTGGGGCCAGAGAGAAAGATGAATGCCATCAATCCTAGAGCAAGTATGATATTTAAGTTTGATAGGTGTTTGATTGCGCCTTGTAACCCGGAAATTGTCGAAGCAACATAAACAACAGTAATGATAGCAATTAAACCAATTTGTACATAAATACTAATGGGCAATCCCCATAAGTAATTCATACCACTGTTAACTTGTAGTGTACCAAAGCCTAATGATGTGGCGATACCAATAACGACGGATAACATCACCAATACATTGATCCATTTCCCGACAGACCCGTAGATCCGATCCCCAATTAAGGGATAGAAAACAGAACTGAGTGATGACGGGAGCTTTTTCCTAAATTGGAAATAGCCCAAAGCCACACCGACGAGTGCATAACACGCCCATGCGGAAACCCCCCAGTGCAGATAGACATATTGCATGGCCGCTTTGGCCGACTGTTCTGTTGAACCTTGACCAACGGGTGGGCTGATATAATAGGAAACAGGCTCTGCCACTCCCCAGAACATCAAACTGATACCAATTGAGGCACTGAATAACATCGCAATCCAAGTGACTGTGCTGTATTCCGGCTTATCATTGTCATCACCAAGACGTATGTGACCAAATTTGGAAAATCCAAGAAACATACAGAAGCTGAAAAAGATAAAAACGGAACCGAGGATAAACCAACCTAGGTTGTTATAGATAAAACTTAAGGCGGAATGTGAAAAAGCTTCCAGTTTATCAGGAATAAATGCACCAAAGCTGATTAACGCCAGACTAAAGGCTAGCGACACGTAAAATACGGATTTTTTGTGATTCATCATACCTCTTCTCCAGTTGCTCACTTATTTTTCTTTTATGAGAGTTGGTTTGCAGGGAATACTCGTTTTGTTTTTAAGGATACTTTTTTGTTAAATGCTACTTTTGGTTTACAGAGAATAGCCATGCAAAGATTACGTAGTCAACAAGTAATTAACTAATTATTAACAGTTGCAATAATTATTGTTAATTCAACTCATTGTTATAAAACAAATAAATGTTATTGATTAAATTTTTGTCAATATTTCATTTGATCATTAATGCGATCTGCATTAACATTCCTGAAAAAGATGTTAACTATAAGTTTACATAAGTGAGGGCAATTATGAGCAATGCAGCTAAAGTCATTTCGATTAATGATCACCTTGATATTGATAACGCATGGACAATCCCTGCTCGTTATTACACGTCTAATGATGTTTTTGAGTATGAAAAAGAAAAAATATTTGCTAATTCATGGGTTTGTGTCGCTCATGTTAGTGAGGTAAAAGAAAAAAATTCGTATATCACTCGTGAGCTCATTGGCGAAAGCCTCGTGATTGTTCGTGGTCGTGATGATGTATTGCGTGGTTTTTATAATGTCTGTCCACACCGTGGACACCAGTTGATCAGCGGTGAAAGTGGTAAAGTCAAAAATGTGATTACTTGCCCTTACCATGCGTGGGCATTCAAGCTAGATGGTCAACTAGCACATGCGACCAATTGTGAGAATGTGAACAATTTTGAAGCAGATGCAATGTCACTGAGTAGCTTCCATGTTATTGAGCATGCAGGGTTTATCTATGTAAATATGACGGCTGGTGAACCTCAACCTATTGAAGAGCAACTTCCTGGCTTAGCCGAAAAAATGCAAGAAGCGTGTGCGGTGATCAGCGATTTAAAACTGGCCGCTCGTTTTGTTAGTCATACACCAGCCAATTGGAAAACCATCGTTGATAACTATATTGAGTGTTATCACTGCCCAACTAACCATGTGAGCTTTGCAAGTTCCGTTGATGTCAACGTATACGAACACCAATTATTGGATAATTGGACTGTTCAAATTGGCAAGGCAAAACCTTCCGAATCATCTTATCAGTTCGATGAATCTGTACTCGACCCGCGTTTCTTTGGCTTCTGGATTTGGCCTAGCACCATGTTTAATATGCCTCCAGGCGGGGATTTCATGACGGTTATCTATGAATTCCCTGTTAATGCAGGGGAAACCTTGCAGCACTATGATATTTATTTCCTCAATGAAGAGCTTACCGAGTATCAGAAAAACCTAGTTGAATGGTATCGCACTGTATTCCGTCCAGAAGATCTTCGCTTGGTAGAAAGTGTACAAAAAGGATTGCGATCACGGGGCTACCGAGGCCAAGGACGCATTATGGCTGACAGGCAGCGTAGTGGAATTAGCGAACATGGCGTCGCCCATTTCCATAAAATTGTCGCCGGCGCACATACTGAGTAATCACGCTATTCATGAAAAATAAAAGGAGAAGTCACAAATGCATCATTTAACTCACCCTGCGCTATTTCGTCAGTCATGCTACATCAATGGGCAATGGGTTGATTCAGATAAGAAAATCCCTGTGACTAATCCTGTTGACCAATCTGTGCTGGGAACGATTCCCAGCCTGTCGGCTGCACAAGTGGATGACGCTATTGAACAAGCGCATGCCGCAATGGATGGTTGGAGCCAACTGACCGCCAAAGCACGTTCTGTCATTCTACGTCGTTGGTTTGAATTGATAGAGGCCAATGTTGACGATTTGGGGCGCTTGATGACCCTAGAACAAGGCAAGCCATTGCACGAAGCAAAAGGTGAAATTCGTTATGCCGCTTCTTTTATTGAATGGTTTGCAGAAGAGGGAAAACGTGTTTATGGGGAAACCATCCCTCAAACGGTGGGAAGTAACCGTCTTTCGACAATCAAGCAGCCGATCGGTGTTTGCAGTGCGATTACTCCGTGGAATTTTCCTGCAGCGATGATCACCCGTAAAGCGGCTCCAGCACTGGCTGCGGGTTGTAGTATCATCATCAAGCCAGCGACTGAAACGCCTTTTACGGCACTCGCCCTCGCTCAATTGGCAGATGAAGCAGGTATTCCCGCAGGGATATTTAACATCATTACTGGGGATTCTCGTGTTCTAGGTGAACGTCTAACTAAACATGAGCTTATCAGCAAGTTTTCATTCACCGGTTCAACGCAAGTTGGTCGAGTATTGTCTGAGCAGTGTGCATCGACAATTAAGAAAACGTCACTCGAACTGGGGGGAAATGCGCCTTTTATTGTTTTTGAAGATGCAGATATTGATAAAGCGGTAAAAAGTGCGGTGCAAGCTAAGTTTCGTAATGGCGGGCAAACCTGTGTTTGTGTGAACCGTTTTTATCTTCAAGATGCTATTTTCGATGAATTTCAATCCAAGTTCGTTGCAGAAGTCGCCAAATTGCAAGTCGGTAATGGCCTTGAAATAGGAACGGATATTGGGCCTATGATCACGACACGTGCCATTGATGGTATGAATGAGTTGCTACAGGATGCACTCGCGAAAGGGGCACATCAATTAACCTTAGGCAGCGAAGTGGCGGAGTATGGCAATTTCTTTAATCCAAAAGTCCTTGTTGATGTTGATGACTCAATGAGGATTGTTCATGAAGAAATCTTTGGTCCCATTGCAACATTAATTCGTTTTAGTGATGAAAATGAAGTAATTACTCGTGCCAATAATACGATTTATGGCTTAGCGGCTTATTTCTTTTCTCGTGATGTTAGCCGTGTTTACCGCGTTGCTGAAAAACTGCAAAGTGGCATGGTAGGTATCAATACAGGCTTAATTTCTAATGAAGTTGCTCCTTTTGGAGGAGTAAAACAATCAGGTTTAGGAAAAGAAGGCTCTCGATATGGCATTGAGGATTATTTAAGTACTAAGTATCTGTGTTTAGATATTGAATAATGAGAGGGTCACTGTGATGAACCAACAAAAAATTGCAGTCAATGTCAGTCGAATTGAGCAAATTAGCCCAAATATCAAAATGTTCGAGTTTGTTGCACAAGAGGGCGCGCTAATGCCTTTTAGCGCAGGTAGTCATGTCACCGTTCATATGGGTGAGCAGGCTGGTTTGCAACGTGCATATTCATTAATCAGTGACCCACAGCAATGTGGAAGCTATTGCATTTCAGTCTTACGTGATGAAAATTCGAAAGGCGGTTCGGCATTTATGCATGAGCACCTATCTGCTGGGGATAGTTTATATTTGTCCCCAGCGCAGAATTTTTTCTCATTAGCTGCGGATAACCAATGTAAGCATATTTTGATCGCAGGTGGGATTGGGATCACGCCTTTTCTTTCTTATCTCTATGAGTTAGAAGAAAATGAAATGGATTTTGAGCTTCATTACTGTTTTCGTGATAGCGCAACAGCGGCATTTCTTGAACATTTACAACAGCGTATTGGCTCGCGTTTATTTCTTTACGACAGCAGCCAAGGGCAGCGAATGTCTGTCGAACAATTGGTTAAAGCACAAGCGAGTAATAGCCATCTGTATGTATGTGGCCCTCAATCATTAATTAATGAGGTGATTGAAAAGGGCCATCAGCACCTTGGTGAATCACAGGTTCATTTTGAAAATTTTGGCGAAATTGCCAGTGAAGGGGATTCATTTGAGGTCTATTTTCAACGTTCAGGCTTTAGTTTGGAAGTGGGTAGAGATGAGTCTATTTTACAGGTAATCGAAGCTGATAAGCGCATTAACGTGGAATGTTTATGCCGTAATGGGGTTTGTGGGACTTGTGAGACGGCGATACTTGAGGGAGAGGCGGACCACCGTGACCACTACCTTGATGATGATGAAAAAGCTGAACAAAAAACGATGATGTTGTGTGTGTCGCGAGCTAAATCTAAACGATTAGTTCTTGATTTATAACCAAAGCTGCCCCGCTTTAGCCATAAGTGGGGCAAGATACTGATTTTAAATATCTTTTAATTCAAACATTAAAAAAGGTTGTTTTTCATCATTAAAGTGTTGATAAGCTGTAATTTGCTTATCTTGAAAAACGATTTGCCCCCGTCCAGTGCGAAATACTTCATCTAACCAAGGCTTATGGTTTATCACTAATTGATACAATAAACGTTGTAGTTCAAGGTAATCTATTTCAGTCGATTGGTTGTGTAAGTTGCTGGCTAATATTTCACCTGCCTTATCTGTGAATACAACTAAATGATTGAAATGAGATAATAAAACATCAAAATAACATTTGACTTTACGCAGGCGTAGTTCGGTATTTTTACGTTCTGTGTTGTCTAAGCTGATCCCAACCAGCTTTGTCACTTTACCATTAGGACCTTTGACTCCTGTCGCTCGGGAGGTGATCCAGCGGTAATCGCCTTCCCAGTTAATTTTAAAATCCATTTCATGGGCACCACCTTCACGGATAATTTTGGAATATCCATTGACCAATTTTTCTTTAGAGTCGTGGCTCATTAAGGCCCAGAAATCGTCATTACTGGTAATTTTGATGCCATATACGGCTTCAACGTTGTCCGAGTAGTTCAATTCCCCAGTTAATAAGTCCCACTCCCATGTCACGATATCTGCCGATTCTTGAAGGTGGACTTCGTTGATGTTGCGCATGACACCTGAATTGCTAACAGTAACTTGGTTATTGGTATATTCACCGTATTTCAACCATATTTTGTCGACATCTAATAACGTGGCGAGCTTTTCAAGATTATCTTCATCAATCATACCGCCTTTTGTCCACTTATTAACCGCCGTTCGCGAAACACCAAGGGCTTCAGCTGCCTTTAATTGACTCATTTTTTTCTGTTTTAGCAATTTCAACAAACGTTCTTTGAATGTCTCTGTTTCTGTCATCAATTCATGTTTACCTTATAACTTATGGGGTTAACTAAAAACCATGTGATAAGTGAGTCGCAAGGTATTGCTCTAGATTTTCGATAAAGACTCTAAGATTAGCACTCGTTCGGAGACTTCTCGAATATACAGCATAAACATCTGCGGTTTGATGCCATTGCGGTAATACTCGTACTAATTGACCAGACTGTAACTCAGGCTGCACACTCCATTGGGAGCGCAATAGGATCCCTTCACCACTTAAACACCACTGTTTGGCGACTTCACCATTGTTGACGGTTAATTTGCTATTGGGGGTGACCGTCATACTTTCTTGCTGTTGTTCAAGCTTCCATACTGCGGGGGCTTGGTTGCGCTCTTTAATCGCAATACAAAAGTGTTTTTGTTCTAGCTCTTGTGGATATTTTGGATAGCCGTGTGTTGCTAAATAGGTTGGCGAAGCGCACAGAATTCGTTGGTTTTGTGCAATTCGCCTAGCAATAAATTGCTCTGCTATTGCACCGCCAATACAGATATCAACATCAATGTTTTCACTAATAATATCGACAGACTTATCGGTTAAAGTGAGATCAATGCCTAATAAAGGATAATTCCCCCGTAGTGTGAGGATAAACGGGTTAATATAAGTACTGCCAAACCCTGTGCTACAACTGATACGCAGTGAGCCGCGGATCTCTTCGCGACAGGCGTTGAGTTGCTGTTGCATCTGTTCCAATTCAGCTAGCATCACTTCACTGCTACGTAAAATAATTTGCCCTTCATGAGTTAGCTTAATTGAGCGAGCAGTCCTAAAAAATAAAGTTTGTCCTAAATTTTCTTCTAGCAATTTAATGCGTTTAGAAACATAAGCTGGGGACACCAACAGCTGTGAAGCCGCTTGAGAGAAACTCATCAAACGGGCAACTGTGACAAAAACGCGGATATCCTCTAACGAAGGAAGCTTGTTCATAGTTTGTAAACCTAAGGATTACACTTCATATCTATACTTTATCACAGCAACCCCTAAACTGGAGAACAAACAGACATAATTCATTTATCAGAGGTTTTCACAATGTCACAATTTAATATAGCGGTTATTCCTGGTGATGGTATTGGTACCGAAGTGATCCCTGAAGGATTAAAAGTATTAGTAGCAGCAGCCAATAAACACAATGTAAAACTTAACTTTACCCATTTTGATTGGTCGTGCGAAACCTATCACCGTACTGGGCGCATGATGCCTGAAGATGGCTTAGAACAGTTGCAAAAATTTGATGCGATTTTCCTCGGCGCGGTAGGGTTCCCTGGTGTTCCTGATCATATTTCATTATGGGGGCTGCTATTACCCATCCGCCGCGCTTTTAACCAATATGTTAACTTACGCCCTGTACGCTTATTTGATGGCATTAAATGCCCACTAGCAGATAAAAAACCGGGAGATATTGATTTTTATGTCGTGCGTGAAAACGTTGAAGGGGAATACTCTGCGATTGGTGGTATTCAGTACGAAGGTACTGATGAAGAAATGGTATTGCAACAAAGTATTTTTACCCGTAAAGGTACCGACCGTATCTTAAAATATGCTTTTGATTTGGCGCAGTCACGCGAGAAAAAACATTTAAGTTCAGCGACGAAATCTAACGGGCTATTTCATTCAATGCCTTATTGGGATAGCCGTGTAGCCGAAATGGCGAAGCAATACCCAGATATCAAAGTTGACCAATTCCATATTGATATTTTTGCAGCAAACTTAGTGAGAATGCCAGAGTTCTACGATGTGATTGTTGGGTCAAACCTGTTTGGTGATATTTTGTCTGATTTAGGGCCTGCTTGTACCGGAACTATTGCGATTGCGCCATCGGCCAATATTAACCCAGAAAAACAATTCCCATCGATGTTTGAGCCTGTTCACGGGTCAGCACCTGATATCGCAGGGCAAAATATTGCCAACCCGATTGGTACGATTTGGGCAGCCGCCATGATGATGCAGCATTTGGGGTGCCCCGAGATGCATGATTCTATCATGTCCGCAGTAGAAACAGCGATTAAACAACGTCAACATTTGACTCGCGATATGGGAGGTAATGCCAGTACACAGGCGCTAGGGGATGAAATTACCCGTTTAGTCAGTGCCTAAAGGCGGTGTTTATTGAGTCAATTTAGTGAGCCATCGGGGGACTGTTTTGCCTGTTCCTCGATGCTTTGATTGTTAATACCCCCAAGATCTGCGAAAATATCCGCCAATTTTGATTAACAAGACGGATTTGCGACGCCAAGAGCCACATTGAGCCTCTTCGAATGCTTATACAAATCTGTATATAAACGAAAAGAACGGTTAAATGACAGATCAGAACTTTCTCCATGAAGTTAGCACACGCAGAACGTTTGCTATCATATCCCACCCCGATGCGGGTAAAACCACAATCACTGAAAAAGTGTTATTGTTCGGGCATGCTATTCAGCGTGCAGGTACGGTAAAAGGCCGTGGCTCTAATCAACACGCTAAATCTGACTGGATGGAAATGGAAAAGCAGCGTGGTATTTCGATTACTACCTCTGTCATGCAGTTTCCTTATAATGATTGTCTTGTTAACTTACTGGATACCCCAGGTCACGAAGACTTCTCTGAAGATACTTATCGTACATTAACGGCAGTTGACTGCTGCTTGATGGTGATTGACTCAGGTAAAGGGGTTGAAGACCGGACACGTAAACTGATGGAAGTCACCCGTCTACGTGACACCCCAATTTTAACTTTCATGAATAAATTGGACCGTGATATTCGTGACCCGATGGAATTAATGGATGAAGTGGAAAATGAGCTGAAAATTGCTTGTTGTCCAATCACATGGCCTATCGGTTGCGGTAAATTATTCAAGGGTGTTTATCATTTATTACGTGATGAAACAATCCTATACCAAACAGGCCAAGGGCATACGATTCAAGAAGTCCGTATAATTAAAGGGTTAAACAACCCCGATCTCGATGCAGCTGTTGGTGAGGAATTAGCCGCGCAGTTACGCGATGAGTTGGAATTGGTTCAAGGGGCATCCCATGAATTTGACCATGAAGCATTCTTACAGGGTGAATTAACCCCTGTCTTTTTCGGCACTGCGTTAGGTAACTTTGGTGTTGACCATATGTTAGATGGCCTAGTGGAATGGGCTCCACAGCCGCAACCTCGCCAAACAGATTTACGCCAAGTTAATGCGACAGAAGAAAAGTTCACCGGTTTCGTATTTAAAATCCAAGCGAATATGGACCCGAAACACCGTGACCGTGTTGCATTTATGCGTATTGTTTCAGGTACTTATGAAAAAGGCATGAAACTACGTCAAGTGCGTATCAAAAAAGACGTGGTCATTTCTGATGCTTTAACCTTTATGGCGGGGGATCGCTCTCAGGTCGAAAACGCCTATGCAGGGGATATCATTGGGTTACATAACCATGGCACGATTCAAATCGGTGATACCTTCACGCAAGGTGAAGAACTCAAGTTTACGGGGATTCCTAACTTTGCCCCTGAATTATTCCGCCGTATTCGTTTACGTGACCCATTGAAACAAAAACAACTGTTAAAAGGCCTCGTTCAGTTATCTGAAGAGGGAGCGGTACAGGTTTTCCGCCCGTTAACTAACAATGATTTAATTGTTGGTGCGGTAGGGGTGCTGCAGTTTGACGTGGTAGTTTCGCGTTTGAAAAGCGAATATAACGTTGAAGCTATTTATGAAGCCGTTAACGTTTCTACTGCGCGTTGGGTTGAGTGTGATGATGCGAAGAAATTCGAAGAGTTTAAACGCAAAAATGAGCAAAACTTAGCCCTTGATGGTGGCGATAACTTATCTTATATCGCACCGACTATGGTAAATCTTAACCTCACCAGTGAACGTTACCCTGACGTTAAATTCCGTAAAACACGCGAACACTAATTGCGTTGATGACCCACGACTAACAATAGTCAGTGGGTCATCTTATTTCGAACTTCATTTAAAGCTACTTTTCCTGTTTTTTGGTGCTTATCATCAAGAATATTCTGTCTTTATTACCTTTCTCTTTATTTTTTATATTTTTTTACTTAGGCTATATTATTCGTTGTCCATTGCAGTGAAAGGAAGGTTTTTATGAAAAAAGCAAAACTATTGAGCGTGTTAGGAGTTATTGGGTTGAGCTGGGCGCTCGCAGCTTGTAGCTCATCATCGGATAGTGCTTTGAAAAAACAAGCTTCAGAAACGTGGGACAGTGCATCTAAGACAGTGGAAATGGCCGGTAAAGATACTGGAAATGCCATTTCGAGTGGCGCTAAAAATACCGGTGAGTACATTGATGACTCAGCGATTACTGCGGATGTAAAAGGAAAATTACTGGGTACGAAAGGCATTTCAAGTAACAGCGTATCAGTCAAAACCGTCAATGGTGTTGTTTACTTATCCGGTTTCGTAAAATCAGCCGATCAGATGGATAAAATTACCCAAGTTGCATCCCAAGTTAACGGGGTGAAATCAGTGCAAAATGGTTTAGTGATTGCTAACTAATCTATAAATAAATGTCTCAATAGCTCATATTGCTGAATATTTATTGTACAATCTCGATAGAATGGGCTTTCAAAAGGAAGCTCATTCTGTTTTTGAGCTATTTAAAATGAACTTCTGTCATCCAGAGGCATTATGGGAAAACACGTTTCAGTTACACTCGGCACGATTGAGCCGCTAGCATTCTTTGATAATATCAACTCGGGAAAAACTGCCCTGATTTGTGAAGGTGGCGGTCAACGAGGGATTTTTACTGCGGGTGTACTGGATGAGTTTCTTATTTCTGACTTCAACCCTTTTGATCTGATGATAGGTACTTCAGCAGGGGCTCAAAACCTGTCTGCGTATATTTGTGGGCAAGCGGGTTATGCGCGCCGTGTGATCACTCGCTATACGACCAATTCGGCATTTTTTAATCCACTACGTTTTATCCGTGGAGGCCATCTGATTGATTTAGATTGGCTCGTCGACACCACAGCAAAAGAATTCCCATTACGTATACAAGCAGGGCTCGATTTATTAAATTCAGGTCGTGAATTCTATATGGGAGCAAGCCGCAGTGATGATTTTTCGGCTGCTTTTCTAAAGCCGGATGCCGACAACTGGCTCGATATTATTCGTGCATCCAGCGCTATTCCGGGTTTTTATCGGGAAGGTGTTGAATTTGATGGCACGCTTTACCAAGATGGTGGCATTAGTGCTGCTATCCCAGTTGAAGAGGCATACCGCCGCGGTGCAGAGACTATTGTGGTGATCCGTACCGTTCCTTCCCAAATGTATTTTACCCCTGAATGGGTGAAAAGAATGACTCGGTGGCTGGAAGGGGATAAGAATGGCCTACAACGTATGGCCGCGATGCTAAAAGTTCATCTGAAAAGCTACCGTAGAACACAAGAATTTATTGAAAATCCACCAAAAGATGTACAGGTCTTTGAGATTTATCCACCTGTTCCACTGAAAAGCAGTGCGCTGGGCAGTAAGGTGTCTTCGCTTAATCAAGATTACCATACGGGGCGCCGGTGTGGCCGCTATTTTATTGCAGCACTGGGTGATGCCTTTGACCACAACACAAATCGCTTTAGCCATACTTTGGCACAGAAGATTGAGTCTAACCCACTCGATATTCAGCTTGAGCCACAAGTACCAAATGAACTTATTCCGGAATTGGTGACGGAGCCTGCCGCCTCAATACCTCTAGCCGCAATATCAACAAATGAAAATCGTGATGGCTAAACATCAATTTATCGATACCCATTGCCATTTTGATTTTCCACCTTTTAGTGACTCCTTCACTGAAAGTTTGCAGCTTGCTCAACAAAGTGGCGTGAGTGATATTGTTATTCCTACCGTGAGTGTGGATAATTTTGCACGAGTTTGGCAACTGGCACAGCAATATCCGCAGTTACATGCCGCCATGGGGTTTCATCCGTTATATTTGAGCCAATTTCAAGAGAAACACATTGATATTTTGGTTGATTATCTTAACCAAAAAAATAAAAAGTGTGTAGCGATAGGGGAAATTGGGCTCGACCTCTATATGCAAAACCCTCAGTTTGAACGCCAGCAAGTGGTGTTGTCCGCACAATTGAAGCTAGCGAAACAGTTTGATTTGCCAGTTATTTTGCATTCACGTAAAAGTCATGACCCACTAGCGGCGATGCTACGTCGTTTTGATGTTCCTGCCCGTGGAGTCGTACATGGCTTTGCTGGTAGCCTATCTCAGGCACAAGCCTTTGTTAAACTTGGTTATTATATTGGTGTCGGTGGGACAATTACCTATGAAAGAGCGAATAAAACTCGCTATGTGATGTCACAACTTCCGTTGACTTCATTATTATTCGAAACGGATGCCCCCGATATGCCTGTTTCAGGTTTTCAAGGCGAGCCAAATCGACCTGAACGTATTGAGTGGGTTTTTCGTTCATTATGTGAGCTTCGCCACGAATCCCCTGCAGAAATAGCCCAACAACTTTACAACAATAGTTTGTCGTTATTTAATCTTTCCCAGTAAAACTGCATACATAATCATAAATAATATTTATATAATTTCATTAATTAGCTATTTAAATCTATTTGGTTTTTATTGTGATTAATTGGGACTTTAGTGCCTTTCCAGACTAAACTGAGTTGATTTTGTGATTTTTGTCACATTGTGTGAATTTTTGTTGTTTATTGCAGTATGTATTTGTGATGAGTATTGCGGGTTATTGGTGATGACTAGGTATAATCATCAAATTAAGAGTCAAGGCGACTTACACGTTTCCTTATATATCAACCTAAAATAAAGTGAACAGGGATCCTTCCATGCAGCTCATTATGAGTATTATCGGAATGGCGGTACTTATCGCGATAGCTATTCTATTTTCCAGCAATCGCCGAGCAATTAGGCTACGCACAGTTGGCGGCGCATTTTTAATTCAATTAGCCATTGGTGCATTTGTTCTTTATGTTCCAGCGGGGCGTAGTGTGCTCCAAGGGATGTCTGACGCGGTTTCTAAAGTTATTGGATATGGCCAAGATGGGATGAGCTTCATCTTTGGTGGCCTAGTTTCCGATAAAATGTTTGAGCTGTTTGGTGGCGGTGGTTTTATTTTTGCTTTCCGCGTTTTGCCAATCATTGTTTTCTTCTCTTCATTGATTGCTGTCCTTTACTACTTAGGGATCATGCAGTTAGTGATTAAAATACTTGGTGGTGGCCTACAAAAAATATTGGGAACCTCAAGAACAGAATCGTTATCTGCGACAGCAAATATCTTTGTTGGGCAAACGGAAGCGCCATTGGTTGTTCGTCCTTACATTGCAACAATGACGACATCAGAGTTATTTGCCATTATGTGTGGTGGTTTAGCGTCTGTCGCGGGTTCAGTTTTGGCGGGTTATGCACAAATGGGTGTACCGATGGAATACCTGATTGCTGCTTCCTTTATGGCCGCTCCAGGTGGTTTGTTATTTGCCAAGCTGATGGTTCCAGAAACAGAAGATGTAAAAGATAGGGTTGATGCGACAGATTTAGTCGCTGAAGATGAACGCCCTGCCAATATCATTGATGCGGCCGCTTCTGGGGCATCATCCGGGATGCAACTAGCGCTGAACGTGGGTGCAATGTTATTGGCGTTTATCGCTTTAATTGCATTGATCAATGGTATCTTAGGTGGCATTGGTGGCTGGTTTGATTATCCGCAGCTGTCACTGGAACTATTGTTAGGTTGGTTATTTGCCCCAATCGCATACTTAATTGGTGTGCCGTGGAGTGAAGCGACAATTGCCGGTTCTTTCATCGGCCAAAAAATTGTCGTGAATGAGTTTGTTGCATTCATGAACTTTGGTGAATATATGAAAGCGGATGCTGAAGTACTGGCGGCAGGTAAACAAGTACTTTCTGACCATACTAAAGCGATTATTTCATTTGCATTATGTGGTTTTGCTAACCTTTCATCCGTCGCTATCTTACTCGGTGGTTTAGGCGGAATGGCGCCAAATCGCCGTGGTGATGTTGCTCGTTTAGGTATGAAAGCGGTTATGGCCGGTACCCTGTCTAACTTAATGAGTGCAACGATTGCTGGCTTTTTCTTGACGCTAGGCGCAGCGGCAGTCATTTAAATTATATTGGCTATCAACCAATTCAATTAGACGGAAGGGGAATAATCCTTCCGTTTTCATTTTGATTCGCTATATTCTTTTGTGACTTTTTATATCAATCGTAAATTTTCAACTATTCTTAACTTAGTCAATTAATGATAAAGAATACATTGAAAAGCCATTTGAGAGAAAAATGGATGGCGAGAGAAGGTATAATTAGATGTAGATCACATTTTATATTTTAATAATGTAACATTCAGTCGATTAATGTGATTTGTAGCACATAAAATGGCATCATTCCATGGTCAAATAGGCATTAGTAAGCTGCTATGGAACTGCTAGTTCTCAGAGTCTAGGACTCTAGGGCATGATGCGGTGAGAAGGATCTCAGCTGCTCAGTTCGGAAAGCATCCGACTAGCATCTTTAAGGAACCAAGCCCGCTCGCCAACAAAGAACGTGTCGTTCTGAAGAATTAACAACGTTGGAGAGTTATATGACTGATTTAAAAGCGGCCGCACAACGCGCGCTGTCCCTTATGGATTTAACCACTTTAAATGATGACGATACTGATGCGAAAGTCATCGCGCTGTGCCATCAGGCGAAAAGCCCTGCAGGCAATACGGCAGCAATCTGTATTTATCCTCGTTTTATTCCAATCGCACGTAAAACATTACGTGAGCAAGGCACTCCAGATGTACGAATTGCAACGGTCACAAATTTCCCTCACGGTAACGATGATATTGATATCGCATTAGCTGAAACTAAAGCGGCGATTGCTTACGGTGCGGACGAAGTTGACGTGGTATTCCCTTATCGCGCATTGATTGCCGGTAATGAGCAAATTGGTTTTGACTTAGTGAAAGCCTGTAAAGATGCTTGCGCAGCAGCCAATGTGTTGTTGAAAGTGATCATTGAAACAGGTGAGTTAAAAGATGCAGCATTAATCCGTAAAGCTTCTGAAATTTCCATTAAAGCGGGCGCAGATTTTATTAAAACGTCAACAGGTAAAGTGCCTGTTAATGCAACATTAGAAAGCGCAGAAATCATGATGCAAGTTATCCATGATATGGGCGTGAAAAAAACAGTAGGTTTTAAACCCGCTGGTGGCGTACGTACCGCAGAAGAAGCGGCAGAATACTTAGCGTTAGCTGGTCGAATTTTAGGTGATGATTGGGCAGATAGCCGCCATTTCCGTTTTGGTGCTTCTAGCTTATTAGCAAATTTATTAAATACGCTGGGTTTTGACGTTAAAAAATCAAGCAGCAGCTATTAATTTTCGCAATATCGTTAGCCGATAAATTCGACTTTAAAGGAGCATATTGTGTTTCTGGCACAAGAAATTATCCGTAAAAAACGTGATGGTAAGCCATTAAGCGAAGAAGAGATTCGTTTCTTTATCAATGGTGTTCGCGATAACTCAGTTTCAGAAGGTCAAATTGCTGCATTGGCAATGACTATCTATTTTAATGATATGACCATGCCTGAGCGTGTTGCATTAACGCTAGCCATGCGTGATTCAGGAACTGTTCTGAACTGGAAATCACTCAATCTCAATGGCCCATTAGTTGATAAACATTCAACTGGCGGTGTGGGTGATGTCACTTCATTAATGCTCGGCCCAATGGTCGCAGCGTGTGGTGGCTATGTACCGATGATCTCAGGTCGTGGTTTAGGCCACACCGGTGGCACATTAGATAAACTCGAAGCGATCCCTAATTTCGATATTTTCCCAGATGATGTTCGTTTCCGTGACATTATTAGAGATGTCGGGGTAGCAATTATTGGGCAAACCAATTCATTAGCACCTGCAGACAAACGTTTTTATGCAACCCGTGATATCACAGCAACAGTGGATTCCATTCCGTTAATTACAGCTTCGATCTTAGGTAAAAAATTGGCTGAAGGCCTTGATGCTCTAGTGATGGACGTTAAAGTTGGCTCAGGTGCATTTATGCCAACTTATGAGAAGTCAGAACAGTTAGCTGAGTCTATTGTTAAAGTTGCGAATGGGGCAGGTTGTAAAACCACCGCATTATTGACTGACATGAATGAAGTGTTGGCATCCAGTGCCGGTAACGCTGTTGAAGTACGTGAAGCTGTACAATTTTTGACAGGTGAATATCGTAATCCACGTCTTTATGAAGTCACCATGGCATTATGCGTAGAAATGTTAGTGTCTGGTTCATTAGCCGCAAACCGCGAAGAAGCACGTCAAAAATTACAGGCAGTATTAGACAATGGTAAAGCGGCTGAAGTGTTTGGCCGTATGGTTGCAGCGCAAAAAGGGCCTGCTGATTTTGTTGAAAATTACAACAAATACTTGCCAACTGCGGTACTGAGCAAAGCGGTTTATGCACCAAAAGACGGCATTATCACGCAAATGGATACCCGTGCGCTGGGAATGTCTGTCGTGACTTTAGGTGGTGGTCGTCGTAAAGCGACAGACCCAATTGATTATAGTGTTGGTTTGAGTGATATCGCTGCGTTAGGTGCCAAAGTGGATACCCAAACGCCACTGGCAATTATCCATGCAAATAGTGAAAAAGCGTGGGAAGAAGCAGCGAAGGAAGTGCGTGAAGCGATGGTGATTGGAGATAAAGCACCTGAAGCAACACCAATGGTTTATCGCCAAATCAGCGAGTAATACACAAGATTTTAGTGGTATATCGTATTTAAAAATACCGCAGGAGAAAAATATGAAACGCACATTTATTATGGTTTTGGATTCCTTTGGGATCGGTGCTGCACACGATGCACATAAATTTGGTGATGAAGGCTCAAATACGTTGGGTCACATTGCAGATGCTTGCGCACGCGGCGAAGCGGATATTGGTCGTAAAGGGCCTCTGCATTTACCGAATTTAACAAAATTAGGTTTAGGTAAAGCAGGAGAGGAATCAAGCGGTTCATTCCCTGCGGGCCTTGATCCTAATGCAGAAATTATTGGCGCATACGCTTATGCGAGCGAAATTTCTTCGGGTAAAGATACTCCGTCAGGTCACTGGGAAATTGCGGGTGTGCCTGTCCTATTTGATTGGGGTTATTTCTCTGATGAAGAAAACAGCTTCCCACAAGAACTGCTGGATACTTTAGTCGAGAAAGCAAATTTGCCGGGCTATTTAGGTAACTGCCATTCATCCGGTACAGTTATCCTCGATCAACTGGGTGAAGAGCACATGAAAACCGGTAAACCGATTTTCTATACCTCTGCTGACTCCGTATTCCAAATTGCGTGTCACGAAGAAACTTATGGCTTAGATAAACTGTATGAGCTGTGCGAAATCGCACGTGAAGAGTTAACCAAAGGTGGTTATAACATTGGTCGTGTTATCGCGCGTCCATTTGTTGGTGACAAAGCGGGTAACTTCACACGTACAGGTAACCGTCATGACTTAGCGGTAGAGCCACCGGCACCGACTGTGTTGAAAAAACTGGTTGATGAAAAACAAGGTGAAGTGGTTTCTATCGGTAAAATTGCTGATATTTACGCACATGTTGGTATCACTAAGAAAATTAAAGCCACAGGCATTGATGCACTGTTCGATGCAACGGTAGAAGAAATGAAACTGGCGGGTGATAACACCATCGTTTTCACTAACTTTGTGGACTTTGACTCAGCATACGGCCACCGCCGTGATGTGGCTGGTTATGCCGCAGCATTAGAATTGTTCGACCGTCGTTTACCTGAACTAATGAAATTAGTGAAAGAAGATGACATTCTGATTTTAACGGCTGACCACGGTTGTGACCCAACTTGGCCAGGTACAGACCATACCCGTGAGCACATCCCAGTGCTGATTTATGGACCAAAAGTGAAACCAGGTTCATTAGGTCACCGTGAAACGTTCGCGGACATAGGGCAGACAGTTGCTAAGTACTTTGATTTGTCGCCGATGGAGTATGGTAAACCAATGCTCTAACACCCATTACCCGTCATTCTTTGAGCTGTCGCGGTGTTGGCTGCATAAAATCCCCCTAATCACATACTTATGTATGCTCATAGGGATGATTTTCTTTGCCGCCTAGCGACAACTCAAATTATTTAGGGTAATTGTGCGCAATTAAAGGTAATGGGCAAGGCTTTGCCGTCATCTTTTTTTAATAATAAGGTGGGAAAGCCACCTCATTAACTTAAAAATATTTAATCATTTAAAGGGAAATAATCATGGCAACTCCACATATTAATGCAGAAATGGGTGATTTCGCTGATGTCGTTCTGATGCCAGGCGACCCATTACGTGCAAAATACATCGCTGAAACCTTCCTTCAGGATGTTCGCCAAGTCAATAATGTGCGTGGCATGTTAGGTTTTACAGGGACTTATAAAGGTCGTAAAATTTCTGTTATGGGTCACGGTATGGGGATCCCTTCATGCTCCATTTACGCGAAAGAACTGATCACTGATTTTGGTGTAAAAGTGATTATTCGTGTGGGTTCATGTGGCGCAGTAATGGATGATGTCAAATTGCGTGATGTTGTGATTGGTATGGGCGCTTGTACTGATTCACGTGTTAACCGTCAACGTTTTAAAGAAAATGATTTTGCAGCGATTGCAGACTATGACTTAGTCCATAATGCGGTTGAAGCAGCAAAAGCAAGAAACGTGAATGTACGTGTGGGTAACTTGTTCTCAGCAGACCTATTTTACTCACCAGATCCTGATATGTTCAAAGTGATGGAAAAATACGGCATTCTGGGTGTTGAGATGGAAGCTGCGGGTATCTATGGTGTTGCCGCTGAGTTTGGTGCTCGCGCGTTAACGATTTGTACCGTTTCTGACCACATCAAAACTGGCGAACAAACCACGTCAGAAGAACGTCAAACCACGTTCAATGAGATGATTGAAATTGCACTGGATTCCGTGTTGTTAGGTGACAAATAGTCGTTAGACGTTTTCATGATGCGCTAAAATGCCACCTATTGTGTGGCATTTTTTTATCGCTATTTTTTGATCCTACTCATCATCACCGCATCAACATATTGCCCATCACGAAATGCATAATCTTTCATGCGGCCTTCTAGTTCAAAACCAAACTTTTCATACAGCCCGACGCCACTACCATTTGCGGCGAATACTTCTAATTCTATGCGATGGACATTCAGCCAGTTGTCACAGTAATCCACCATCACTCGCATCAGTTGTGAGCCAATACCTTTGCCTTGGTGGGCTTCACTAACGGTAATCCCGAAGGTAGCCACATGGCGGCGACGTATTTGGCTTGGTTGATGAATAACGAGTAACCCGACAACGACATCATCAATAGTGGCCACAAACTGTGTGACTAGCGGGTCATTAGCACTTAGGCGAGCTTCCCACGTATTTGTTGTTGGGTATGGCAGTTGTAAAGTATTCGCATACGCGGAATAGTCAGCGTGCATTTGGGTGATTGCAGACACATCGTCCAGTGTTGCTCTGCGGATGGTTACGTTGTTCACATCGAGTCTCTTTATCGTTATTTATTATAAGAATATTAATCACATTAAAACGATGACCTGTCAATCGATAGTCATCAACGTCATGAAAGGCATTACAAATTGAGTGACTAAAAATAGACAAAATCGCTATCTGATATCACAACATAATAAATAGATATACGATTTTGGCTATATAGCGTTCAGTAATTTATTCAGAGGAATTATTATGCTTGAATCAATGGGTAGGAAAAACATTTTAGTTAACTTAACAGCGAGCAAGGAGCATATAAAAAATGCCCCAAAAAAAATTAAAAAATATGTTACTAAGCAAATAAAAAATATTAAGCAGACTCGAACGTTATCGCCTATAAATCTAAGAGGAAAGAATAAAAATAATATTGATGAGATTAAATATGCAGAGGCCCCTCTTCACGGTGTATTGAAAGGTAGTAATCTACCCCAAGTTGGACTTGAAAGAAACGAATATAGAATAAGAGTCATTGAGAAGCCGGAATGGCCACCATTAATGGAAGCGATTGCCATTCCAAATGAAATGGAAAAAAGCTTCTATAGCTTATTGAAAAATAATAAAGTAGATGAGAGAGATGTTGATTTAATTAAAGAAATAATTAGCGAAATGAAAAAAACGAAATCATCGGATGACATTGTTATTAAACTTTATGATTTTTATGAGCTTTTTTTAGATAAAGAATATGTTACAAATAAATTTATTGTTAACTATTTAGAAGAACCAATGGGGATAGCTAAAGATACGCAATGTACTAATTTAGAATCTTTTCCTCCGCTACCATCACAAGCAACTATAACAACACCAGAACCGATTGATGTTGCTGATGAGTTATATAAGGAATTAACTAAAACCATTTCTAAAATGAGTAGATTAAAGGATGTTCCCGATGAACTATTTATTCACTTTAAAGATAATATTTTAAAATTGAAGGAAAATGAGAAACCAGAGATATTTATTAAAAAACTAAATTCCCTATTCGAATATGGATTTGATATCTTATCACAGGCAACGTTAGGTAGAATTGAGAGTAATCTTGCTGATTATATAAAAATAGATACTGAAATAGTCAAGCCTATCCATATATTCGATGATATCAAAATGAAACCTAAAAGCTTACGGGAGCGATTATTAAATGCTATTGAATGGAAATTATTTTTCTTTATAAAAAAAGCAAAAGAAGTTTATTTAGAGATGAAAAAATTTTTTCGTTTTTGAATAGCAATAATGATAGTTCGGGATAGAAAAGCCAACAATATATTGTTGGCTTTCTAACCTTGATTTAGTAATTAAGGCGTCATCATAAACACTTTTGAATTCTGCCCTAAATACTGACGAGCCAAGCGGTTAATATCCTCAACCGTGAGTTGGCGAATAATATCTTGCTCTTGATTTAAACGCTGATATTGCCCATCATCTGCAGTAATTTGTGCCAAAGCTTCGGTCCAATAGCTTGAACTATCCGTCACTTGTGAATTTTCAGTGAGCCAAATATTTTTTGCTTCAGTTAACTCTTTTTCACTCACACCTGTTTGACGAATTTGCCCAATCGTTTTTTGGGCGATTTGCGTCATTTCTTCAGCGCGCTCAGGTGACGTGGTGAAATTCAAGCGAGCGAGGTAATAAGGTTGCGGTTTTTTCGCTAACATCTGTGAAAAACCTAATGCATAGATCCCGCTGGCTTTTTCACGTAATTCGCCGCGCAGACGTTGGCTCACAATGGTATCAATAAGTTGAATTGCTAAGCTATCTTGTTGGTTCCACACGGCGGGTGAGGCGAATTGAATGCTGACCATGCTTTTATCACTACTACTGATGGGATAAGTTTTATTAAAACTGGCCATTTTAGGCATAATCCCTTGGTTGCGAGATACCAGTTTTTGGTTACTTTGCGGCAGTGATGCAACCCATTGCTCTAACAGCGGTTTTAGCTCACGACTATTCATTGCACCTGTAATGACCAGTGTCATATCTGCTGTTGACGTGAGTAATTGGCGGTTGGCTTGCTGCAACTGTTGAGCCGTAAATTGTTGCCAGCTACCCTGTGGATTGATCACTAAAAATTCACCATGGGTATAGCTTTCTTTATTGATATTATCGAGGAACGTGCGTTCTACGGGGGTTTTGGATAAGTTTAAAGCAAAGGATTGTTTTTGTTGCTCTAACTTTTCACCACTAAATTGCGGCGCTGTTAGCTTCAAGTTGAGTAGTTGTAGAGCCGTTTCGAGGTTATCGACAGGGGTTTTTCCACGAAAACCATGTGTGAGTAATTCACTGTATGGGCGAACGCTAATTTGGTTTTGTTTTGCCAGTAAAGCCAGATCGCGAGCGCTGTAGTTCCCATAACCGCTGCTTTCAGGAAGTTTTAATGCCCAATCGGTTAAACCTGCCGTTTGTTGTGTTTCTAACGAGCGACCACCGGGTAATTGCAAGTTAAATTGAATATCATCTTTCAGGTTTTTATCTGTTTTAACAATTACTTGAATACCATTGCTTAATATCCAATGCTCTGTTTTTTCAACCGGTAGCTTAGATTGCTCAACAATATCCCCTTTGGGAACTTGAGGTAGCTGTAGTTGAATCGCTTTGGAGCGCAGCGTAAATGGCCCTGGTGTGCTTTGGCGTATTTTAAGCCATTGTTGATTAAATGCAGACTTATCCATTGTCGCGGCATCTGTATCTGGCCCAATTAATGCTAAACGCGGGGAGGCGGTTTGTAGGAATTTAGCGACATGCTGTTGTAAATCCTGTGGTTTGACAGATTTTATCAACTGGTAGCTGTTATCTAACTGCTGGCGCTTATTCCACATCGGCATGTCATACTCAAGTGCTGTAGTGAGTTGCCCCGCTAAATATTCATTACTATAGCGTTGTTCTGAAGCGGCTTGCAGGCTAAATTTTTTCAACATGGTTTGCTTTGCAGAATCCAGTTCTTCTTGGGTAACTGGCTCAGTAGCAAGGCGTTGCAGCTCTGTAAATAAAATCTCAGTCGCACCTTGGTAATCATTGCCTTTGGGGTGGATGATCATCAACTGTTGTAAGCGCTGGTTATCTAACATTGCCCCTTGTTCATTGATGCTAATTGACGGTAAAACGCCGTTATCTACCATGACGGAGAAACGCTGGTTTAAAATGGCTAACCAGAGGTTATCGAGTAAATCTTCGGACTGCCCTAAGCGCGTATTTAGCGGTGCATTAACATCCTTTTGTAAGGCAAATTGCACATAACGCGCCCCTTGCTCTTTATCAAACACGCCTTGCACTAACATATTGGTTGAATGGGCAAATTGTTTCCACTGTGGGTTATCTTCTGCCACTTTTTCGGGTTTAGGGAGCGCAAATAAATTATCAACCTGATTGCGTACAGATGAACTATTAAAATCACCAATAATTAATAGTGACATTCGCTGAGGTTGATACCATGTTTGATAATAGTTTTTTGCTTGCTCAATCGGGGCATTGCGTACCACATCTAATGAACCTATCGGGTTGCGATCGACGTATCGGCTACCGTGGTAACGTAATTTTTCTAAACTATCATTGATGCGATAGCCCATTCCTTGGCGTAAGCGCCACTCTTCAACAATGACAGGGCGTTCTTTTTCAAAGGCATCTTGGTCAAAGGTCATATTTGACGCCCAATCAGCCATCACTTGTAAGCCCGTGGTGACTTGTGCTGTCGTGGCTTCAGGGAGTGATAATTTATATAGTGTGGAATTTAAACTGGTGATCGCATTAACATGGCTACCGAGTTTAAGTCCTTGGTGTTCAAGCTGTTTGAACCCTGTAGTTCCCGGAAAATGTTTGGTGCCTTTAAACGCCATATGTTCAGTAAAGTGCGCGAGGCCAAGTTGCTGTTCATTTTCTTGCAGTGAACCGCTACTGACCAACAAACGCAGTTCAACTCCAGGTTGATTGCGTTGTAGAAGGTAAACTTGCAGTCCATTTTCGAGTTGATAGTGTTGCAGGTCACCACGCACGGGTAACAGTGAGGTTGAATTTTGGCTCACAGATGTGCTGCCTGCGCAGCCACCGAGCAGAATGCTTACCAGTGTGGCGAAGGTAATTTTACGAAGCATATTCAGGCGTTCCTGTATTTAAGGATTTTTCACTCGCAGGTTCAACGAGCAATATTTGTTGTTCCGCAAATTGAGCAACGAAGCTCTGATGGCTAACCAAAATAATGGCACTGTCATGTAACTCAGCTTTCAATAGAGCGAGGAGTTCTAATGCGCTGTTTTCATCAAGGGCAGAGGTGGTTTCATCCAATAACAGTAGTTTTGGTCGGTTGAGCAATAAACGCGCAAACATAATGCGCTGCTGTTCTCCACCAGATAGGCGGTTGTTCCAATCAGTTTCGAGTGCGAGTTGGTGATGCAGCTTTTCTAACCCGACTAACATCAATGCATATTGAAAATCTTGCTGACTAAATTGGGATGTTGCTTTGGGATAAGCCAATAAGCTATCAAGCCGACTAATTGGTAAATAGAGGCGTTGTGGGATCCACATCACTTTTTCTGTTCGGCTGATAGTGCCGTTGAAGAAAGGCCAATGCCCACTTAGCGTGCGTAATAAGGTGGATTTACCAACACCAGAACGGCCACTAATCAAGGTTAATTCGCCTTGTTTGGCGGTTATATTCACGGAATTAATTAAGCAGCGGTTGTCTGCGGTAGAAACGGATAATTTAGCGACCAAAGGTGGTGATTTTTCGTCGATAGTAACCACCGCTTTGTTATCGTTTTCCAATAAAACCACAAAGTTGTATAAACGAGAGACTGTAGCTTGCCATGCGGCGATTTCTTTATAGGCAAAAATAAACCAACCGAGTGAAGTGGCAACACTGGTAAAGGCTTGGCGCAATTGCATTAAGCCACCCAACATGATTTCACCCGCAAGGAATTTAGGCAATGCGAGTAATACAGGCGCTAAGGCGGTAACTTGTTGGTAACCCACTGTGTAGAAAGAGAGGTTCCGCTCACAACGGATCAAGCGGTTCCAGTTGCTAATAATTTCACCAAAGCGCCTCATCAGTTCTTTTCTATCTTGAGTTTCACCACGCTGCCCTGCAATGGCATCACCATGTTGGCGGCAATTAATTAGCGAGCTACGGTAATCCGCTTCGCGGCGCTGTTTATCCATATGCAAACGGCGAAGTGGGAAACCAATCCATTGGGTAAGTGCAATACCAATGAGGGTATAAATAATACAAGCCCAGAACATATACCCAGGAATGGTCCAGTCGCTATCGGCAAAGTTAAACGACAGGCTACCGGAAAGTGTCCAAAGGATGGTCGCAAATGAAATCAGAGTTAACATTGAGTGGAGGAATGTCACCACTAAATTTAATGTCGATTCAATCAGTAAACGAATATCTTCGGCAATACGTTGGTCTGGGTTATCTGGCTCTTGTGATGTCAGCCTTAATAGGTAATGTTTGCTATTTGGGGATAACCAACGGCTAAGTATTTGCTCCGTCATGCCTTTACGCCAGCGGATAATCAGCATTTGTTTTAGGTAATTACCCATAACAACGACAAAAATTAGCCCGCTGACTAAAATCACAAAGTATTGCAATAAGCCATACAGCGCTTGGCCGTCGAGTTTTTGTAGGGCGTTATAAAAATCCCCATTCCACATGTTCATTTTGACGTTGAACCAAACTGAGGACAACGTGAGCCCGAGTGAGGCAAACAGCAGTATCCAGCACAAAAGGGCAGCACGCTGCCCCCAAAAAGGTTTTACTAAATAGAAAAATTGTTTCAGTGTCTTCATGACGTTTTATTCATTTGTTGTTTTATTTTAATGGCTTATATTTTTTAAATTTCTCACATTGCTGGTGGATTACAGGTCGTAATTGACTTGTAACCAGAACTGACGGCCCGGGTCGTAGGACTTCAATACTCGGTCTTCAAAGACAAAGCGGTCAGCAACATTTTTATTGTTAAGGATATTGTTCACTTCGACTGAGAAGCCAAAACCGTGAGCGAATTCAGGTTTCCAGCCTAGGCGAGTATCCCACGTATATTTGCTGGCAAAGTTTTGTTTGGTGTACTTACGTAATTGACCAACTTCAGGGTCGCTATAGTAAGAATTATCATAGCGAACGGCTTGGTTACGGGCTCCCCACCATTGAAGGCGGTTATACCAAGTAACATCGTATTCATCCCATACACTAGTGATTTCGAGGTTGAGCTTAATTGGCGAGTTAAAACTGGTTGAAGGCAATTTTGACGCATCAATGACTTTACCGTCATACCAGACTTTGTTGAGATTAACTTTATTGGCCGGATCGTAAGCGCTATAGCCAGCATCTTTTGGTGTATTACTTTCACTTTGTTGCCAAGTGAATGAGGCATTCATGACATGAGAAGCTTCAGCCCATTCCCATGGTTGGCTATTTTTCACTGATAAGGTTACGGTATCGTGAGAACTGCGTCCGCCGTTATCAAAGGTGCGAATACTACGAGTACTAGGATCTCGTGGGTTATCGTATTTAGTGCGGTTTCTGACTTCGTCGTAGCCTTCACGATGCACATATTGTAAGCGCCATGTGGTAGAAAGAACTTCTTGTTGCAGTGCTAAAGTGAGTTCATCGTTATAGGGGGTTTTGAGCGAATCTAACCCTTCATAGTCTTTTTGATTATCCCAATTGTTATTGTCAGGGTTAAGTGAACACGCGAAATCTTTGCTATAACCCAAGCAGTTTTGCATACCATCGTTTTGTGCACCGTATAATGCATAAGTGAGCATTGAGCGGCCATAATAACGGTTAGCTCCCGCTATTAACTGGGTTGTGCCATCACCAAAGACATCGTAGGTTCCACTTAAACGTGGGGCGATATTTGTACGATTAACAAAATCATCACGATCCAAACGTACTCCAGGGCGTAGATTCAATTTGCCATATTGGATACTGTCATCAAGGAAGATGGCGTAATTAGTGTAATCCGCAGAGTAAGAGCCTTTTTTAAACCGAGTCACATTACTTAAGTAACCATCGTATAAATCATCATTAATGATGTCGCCAGTGTAGGTGTAACGGAAATAGTCTTGATCGCGAACGTAGGTACCTTTGGTGTAACTTGCTTCAGCGCCGAGTGTTGGTTGGTGTGTTAATCCAAGTGCATCCTCTTGGGAATTAAAACGCATCACGGTTTTTAGCCCGTGGTTTTTTTGCTTGGATTCTAAGTCGCCAAGACCGCCGCTATTGCGTTCAATCATGTTCCAATTGTCGTCGAATGCCCTGATCGTTAGGGAATATTTTTGGTCATTCTTTCGGTCATCTTTTAAATCTTGTGTATTGGCAGTAACTTCCAATTGACCTAAATCTAGCTGGTGTTTGAATACAGCGGTAAAACCTAACCCATTGTGGGTTGAATCATAGCCCGAGTTGCTGATTGAAGACGAAAAAAGGCGGCTATCGTAATTGGCGTAATTAGCCGATAAATCTAACGAGCTCTTATCGGATAGATCCAATGAATATTTTAAAAAGTAATTATCTGAGGTACGGCGCTGATTTTTCTTACCTGAATCAGAGGTGATCGGCTCGACTTGGTTATTTTCCAGTACAAAGGCTTCCCCTCCCGTCACTGTCATCGGAATAGTCGAACTACGACGTGAGGCAGAGAATACGAGCCCTGAATTTTCACTCACCCCTAATTCAAACCAGCCACCAAAGTCATTTTTATCGTAGCGGTTTTGGAAACGCGCAGGGTTAGCCGTATCATTTTTAGTGGTATCAATACCTTGGGTAGAATCATGGAACAGGTTATTCCAACCGGAGCGAGTTAAGCGGTAATAGGCATGGGCGCTATTTTCCCCTTGCCAGCGACGGCTATTGACTTCAACAGTTCCCCCTGTAAACCCACCAAATTCGACAGGAATATTATTGTCATACACTGTCATGCTGTCGATCAGGCGGCTATCGATGTAGATCCCTTGGTCGCTACTGCTCAGACGGGTCGATGTTTCGCCGAGACCACTATCTGCGGGGTCAAAATCATTATTAAAACTAACACCATCAAGGCGGTATGCATTTTGGTAGCTGCTTGAGCCGTGGATTGAAATGCGGGAAGGCTTGATTTCCCCTTGGTTCATCGAGTTACTGTCATTGTTTGCAAATTGGACAGCAGGGTTAGTTTTCATTAAATCGGTGATATTGCCATCACCGGTATTTTTCTGGCTAATCTCTTCAGACGTCACATATTGTGGTGCAGACATAACATCTGTTGCGGGGTGATTCTGAACAACGCCAGAGACTTGAGTTTCCGGTAATACCAATGTGCCTTGGCTTAAATTTTGCTGACGAATAACGAAAACACCATTTTCATTGACTAACTCTAAGCCGCTACCGATGAGTATTTTTTGTAATGCGGTTTGTGCGGAGTAGTTGCCAGACAAGGCAGGGGCGCGTAAGCCATTTAACTGACCTTTATCATAAATCAATTGGATTTGCCCTTGGCGGCTAATTTCAGCAACGGATTTATCCAGTGATTGTTCTGGTAGTGAAAATGCGAGTTCTTGTGCTGATGCAGACTGACAAACAATGGCGCTACTCACTGCAATAGCAAGGGCGAGCGGCCTTAATCGGCTTTGAGTAAACTGAATAGACATGGTTATCCCTTATTCTTAAGCTGCACAAAAAGCGTGCGAAAATAGGTCAGCAAAATGATGACTAGTTAAGAAGAGGGTGAAATGAGAATTATCCTCACCTGCAAATGAAAATATTTTTTATTTATTTTTTTTGTTTTGGATAATCAATACGTTATTTTTATCGCGATAGACGACTTGTACCGGAAGTAATGAAGGAAGGGCCTGAAAAAACTGTTCTGGCTGATGGGTATTGATGCGACCTGAGATTTTACTCTTCGCTAATTGAGCGGGAGAAAGCTCGATATTTATCGATGAGTAGTTTTTAAGTTCGTCGAGGACTTCTGAAAGTGGTTTATCAACAAAAACAAACTCACCAAAACGCCAACGAGCCACATCTAGCGGGTTGATGTGTTGGCGAGCGATTGGGCTGTTCGGCGACTGACTGACTGTACTGTCACCAGCAAGTAGGAAAACGGGTTGTTTGCTTGCGGCATCTTCAAAGCTGACAATGCCTTGGCTGACATTCACAGCAACTTGCTGAGCCACTTTGTTAACTTCAAATTCGGTTCCTACCACTTGAATTCGCCGGTTATCAGCTTGAACAACAAAAGGGCGATAAGGGTTGGATTTGACTTTAAAGTAAACATTCCCCTGTTCTAGGTACAGGTTACGCACTGGAGTTTCATAGGCGACATGAATACGGGTATTGCGGTTAAGAAACAGCTGGGAACCATCGGGCAATGTGACTTCTTTAGGCGTATCCGTTGCCACTAACGTCATATTATTGAGTAACATCGCAGGCAAGTGGCTGTAAGGCAAAAACAAAATAGCTGAAATAAAAAATGCCGCTAAGGTATTGCCCAAAGGGCGCCATAAGCGAAAAAAAGGGCGTTTTTCTTTCGGAAGTATTGTGCTAGCAGGGCGCGGCATATCATCAAAATCACGCCATAGCTCAGCAATGGCATCATACGCTTTTGCATGTTCAGGTGATGCTGCAACCCATTGTTTGAATTGCTCAGTTTCAAGGGCATTAATGCGTTGGCTATGCATGCGGGTAAACCACAGCGCGGCTTCTTCATCAATGCGGCTTTCATCATCTGATGTTTGCAAAGAGTCGTGTGTCATTACGAATTATTGCCCTGATTATCAAGGTGTTTTTTACAGTGAACAAGTGCTGCTGCAATATGTTTTTCCACCATACTGATTGAAATTTCCATTCGCTCAGCAATCTCACTTTGAGATAAGCCATCAAAACGATACAGCAAAAATGCTTCTCGTCGACGGGGGGGTAACGTTTCAAGTGCTTCGCTCAGCCGTTGGATCCGTTGCTGATGTTCCAAGATTTCACTAGGATCAGCTTGGCTCTGTTCAAAATGTGGCTCATGAGTAACGTCATCAATGGATGTCTCTGATTTAGTTTGGCGTTGGTTACGTCGCCAATGGTCAATCAAAACATGATTCGCAATTTTAAACAGATAAGCGCGGCTCTCTTTTACAGGTGTTTGTTCTTTACGGTTTAGCCATAGTGTAAACACATCCTGTGATAAATCATCAGCATCATTGCTGTTATCTAGCCGATTGCGGAAAAAGCGCACAAGTTGGCTATATGTTGACTGATACGCACCGCTAATTTTACGGGCAAGAGATTTATCAATAGTCATTTTACTGGTGTTAATGTCATAAAAGAGCACAGTTGTGCTGATTAATAATCTGCTCAGATTACTTTATTATTTAAATCAATAAGTTATTTTAATAATTATGTTTTTACTAATAATAATGAATATCATTTTTGTTTGTATTATGCCTATAATCTGCAAAAAATAAAGTCGTGAGGCAGAATATGAGCAGTATGACGGGTCAGTTAGAGCGCCCGATTTTCCGTCCACTAGGCGGTTTGGTTTTAAGTTGTCTTTTCCATGGAACACTGGCAATCATTTTTATCGGATGGTTTACCTCTTCAATTCCTAAGACTGGGGTATTACCACCCGCTATCTCGTTGCAGCTGGGTGTTTATCAGCTTGAACAGCAGGCTGAGCCTGAAATCAATCATGCCCCTAAACAACAAATGACGACACGTGAGGAATCATTGCCTGAAGTTGTTGAAAAGGTGGATAAATTACCTGAAACTGCGATCGTAGATAATGGCACATTGACGAAAGTCAGTGAGAAAAAACGACCACCGAAAAAGAAAATTCCACAAGAGAAAAAAGTCATCGAAGAAGCACCTGTTACCATGCAGGAGTCGACGGTAACTTCCGCCCCTGCATCAGGGAGCGAATCCAGTAGTAGTGCGAATTTTTCCAGTAATGCGTCTGCGGCAGTGAGTGGGCACCAAGGTTGGCAAAGTGAGGTTCATCAGCGGATAGCCAAAACCAAACGCTATCCACGTGCAGCACTGCGTTTCCGCTCAACTGGGGTCTCTCATATTCGTGTGGTTTTGGACAAGAAAGGTGAGGTTATTGCTGCCAGTTTATTGAATTCATCCGGTACGAAAATACTGGATAAAGAAGCATTGGCAACCATTTCACGTGCTGCGCCTTTTCCTGTGCCACCAGAGACATTACTAGTCGATGGCCGGGTCGAGTTTATTGCGCCAATCGTGTTCGACACAACCTCTATTTAAATTCAACTCAATAGCCCTTTTTAGGGCTATTTATCAGATGAGTTTGGCTTATTTTTTGGGGCAGGCCGTTTAGGGCGATAAGGTCGAGGTTCTTTCTTTCGTTTCAAACGTGCTGGCTTAGCAGCTGGTGTCCCTTTGTTCTCTTGCTTGCCATCTTCATTACTGTTGTCATCTCCATTATCATCTTGATTTTCCTCTGTATTAACGACAAGTGGAGGCGCTTGCTTGTGGCCTTTCTTTTTCTTTAAACGCAGTAATGTATTCGCTAAAACGAAACCAATACACAAAGAAAGTAGAATAAAAATTCGTAATACATTGGTACTGTTATCTGCTTGTTGAATTTCGGCTGAAAGGAGCTCTGTATCAATCGTCAAGCGTAAATAGCCTTTTGGCTCTTTTGTACCTTGGATGGGAACAACAAGCTGGTATTGAAAGTTTTGTAGTGATGAGCTGTCATCTATGGCGAGCCGTTCTTTTACCGTGGTAGGCTCTCCGACTTGAGTGACCAATGTGCCGCTAGCGGTATAAATACTGGCATCTAAAATATACCTATCTTTCACCACGTTATTTAAATTGGCATTAATGCGCTCTAAGTTAAAATCTTTACTGCCTGGAACAATATAATCAGATAAGCTGAAGGCGACTTGTTCAGCAAGAACATAAGTCAATTGTTTAAATTGCTCAATTCTGCCTTGGTTTTGGCTATTTCCTAAATAAGAAATACCATGCATCAGTAAGGTTACCAGCGCAACGCAGATAACGATAATCACTGTTTTGTGGAGCCTAAAGGTAAGTTTCATTGCTTTATTGGTGCTCTCGACTTATTTTGAGTATAAAAATGTCGTTATACTTCAGGTAGTATGGGATTATCTTCAGTTTTAGCAGTAAACACATAAGGTCACAAAGCCTTAAAATTGAGTATAGTGGCTTCGTTCGGCTGCTCGCAACTTATCATTATAAAAAAGTTTTTTCGATTACAGGAGCTAATTTTCATGTCAACGAGTTTGACCTATTGTTATCTACCCGACGAAATCCAAAAATGGCCGGGGTTGCCATTGTCGTTAAGTGGTGAAGAAGTGATGCCATTGGATTATCGTGCAGGTGACAGTGGGTGGTTACTATATGGCCGCGGCTTAGATAAAGCGCGGATCAGTAATTTCCAACAGCGATTAGGGATCGCTATCGTAATTGTCTCCTCGTGGCGTATTGATGACTACCAAGTGGTCAGAATTGCCGGGAGTATTACACCTCGAATTAAAAAACTCGCTGACGAATGTTTATTAGATGTGGTGCCATTAGGGCAAATACCACGTTTGCGTTCACCGGGCCTATTACTGATGGATATGGACTCGACAGCCATTCAGATTGAATGTATCGATGAAATTGCCCGCTTAGCAGGGGTGGGAGAGCAGGTTGCAGAAGTGACTGAGCGAGCCATGCTAGGGGAACTCGATTTTACGGAAAGTTTACGAGCAAGAGTTAGCTTACTTGAAGGCGCTGATGCCGCTATTCTTGCCCAAGTGATGGAAACATTGCCTTTAATGCCGGGCTTAACGAACCTCGTACGTAAGTTACAAGCGATGAATTGGCACATTGCGATAGCATCTGGTGGCTTTACTTTCTTTGCTAATAACTTGCAACAGCGTTTGAAACTTGTGGCGGCGGTTGCTAATCAACTTGAAGTCAAAAATGGCAAGTTAACGGGCAAAGTTAAAGGCCCAATTGTAGATGCGAAATATAAAGCGCAAACCTTGGTTAAATTGGCTGAAAAACTGGAAATTCCAATTGAGCAAACTGTTGCCATCGGTGACGGCGCAAATGACCTGAAGATGATCCGTAAAGCGGGGCTGGGTATTGCGTATCATGCGAAACCAAAGGTGTATGCAAGGGCGAAGGTCGCTATTCGTCATGCAGATCTGATGGGGGTGATGTGTGTGTTGAGCGGGGGCCTCAAACACGAAGAACGCTAAATATTCTTCATATTTCGTGCTGTGGCGGTGTTGGCCGCACTTAATCACCCTAGTCACATACTGATGTATGCTCCTAGAGCTTAGCTTTACTTGCCGCCTTGCTACAACACCATCCATTTAGAATATTAAGCTAAATTAGTATTCAAAATTTTAAGAAAATTTAGTGTGCTGTGGTTCGTCGGTTGTAATACAGAATAATTTTAAGAGGAGTTTGCTGTGGCAAAAGGGGTTAAAAGAGCGTTTGTCTGTAATGATTGCGGGGCAGATTATCCACGTTGGCAAGGGCAATGCAGTGCGTGCCATGCATGGAATACCATTACGGAAGTGCGTCTGGCCTCAACAAGCTCTTCATCGCGTACTGACCGATTAACGGGCTATGCAGGAAATGCGGCTGGGGTCAGTAAGGTTCAGAAATTATCTGAAATCAGCCTCGAAGAACTGCCTCGTTTTACTACAGGGTTTAAAGAGTTTGACCGTGTGCTCGGTGGCGGAGTCGTACCTGGTAGCGCCATCCTCATTGGAGGGAACCCGGGAGCGGGTAAAAGTACCTTATTGCTACAAACCATGTGCTTGTTATCGCGTGAAATGAAAACCTTGTATGTGACAGGGGAAGAGTCTCTTCAACAAGTGGCGATGCGAGCCCACCGTTTAGGGCTACCGACTGACTCACTCAATATGTTGTCAGAAACCAGTATTGAGCAAATTTGCTTAACTGCGGAGCAAGAACAGCCCAAACTGATGGTGATTGACTCTATCCAAGTGATGCATATGGCCGATATTCAATCATCACCGGGTAGCGTGGCACAAGTGAGGGAAACCGCGGCTTATCTTACCCGTTTTGCGAAAACGCGCGGAGTGGCCATCATTATGGTCGGTCATGTCACCAAAGATGGCTCATTGGCAGGGCCAAAAGTCCTCGAACATTGTATTGACTGCTCTATTATGCTAGATGGTGATGCGGATAACCGTTTCCGTACCTTACGTAGCCATAAGAACCGTTTCGGGGCGGTCAATGAATTAGGCGTGTTTGCCATGACAGAACAAGGGCTCAAAGAAGTGAGTAACCCCTCAGCAATCTTCTTAAGCCGTGGTGATGAAATCACATCAGGTAGCTCGGTAATGGTAGTTTGGGAGGGGACAAGACCGCTGCTGGTGGAAATCCAAGCGCTCGTTGACCATTCTATGATGTCGAATCCACGGCGTGTTGCGGTCGGGCTTGAACAAAACCGTTTAGCCATTTTATTGGCCGTATTACACCGCCACGGCGGTTTACAAATGTCAGACCAAGACGTTTTTGTTAACGTCGTGGGAGGCGTTAAAGTCACAGAAACTAGTGCTGACTTAGCATTGTTGCTTTCCCTCGTTTCCAGTTTCCGTGACCGCCCATTACCTCGCGATCTGGTGGTATTTGGTGAAGTTGGGCTCGCAGGGGAAATTCGTCCAGTTCCAAGTGGGCAAGAACGTATCTCTGAAGCAGCAAAACATGGTTTTAAACGCGCTATCGTGCCTCATGCGAATATGCCCAAAAAATCACCACCCGACATGAAAGTGTATGGTGTGAAGAAATTAGCAGACGCATTAAGTATTTTGGATGAGTTATAAGCTTTTAATTTAGGGTAAAAGGAAAATACATGGCTGAATTTGACTATCTTAAAAACGCAATTAAACGGGCGGGTTACACACTCCAGCAAGTTGCGGATGCGACAGATATGACCAAAGGCTATCTCAGCCAGTTGATTAACGACAAAATTAAAAGCCCCAGCGCACAAAAGATTGCCGCCCTTCATCGCTTTTTAGGTCTTGAATACCCCAACCAACAAAAAACGATTGGGGTAGTGTTCGGCAAATTTTATCCATTACATACTGGGCATATTTATTTGATTCAACGGGCGTGCAGCCAAGTGGATGAACTTCACGTTATTCTCTGCCATGATGAGCCCCGTGATAAGGACTTGTTTGTTAACAGTTCTATGTCTCAACAGCCCACAGTAAGTGACCGTTTACGGTGGTTATTACAAACCTTTAAATATCAAAAAAATATTCATATTCACTCATTTGATGAAAATGGCATAGAGCCGTATCCACACGGTTGGGAAGTGTGGAGTGACGGAATGAAAGGCTTTTTGAAAAAGCATAATATTAACCCAAGTTTTATTTATTCAGGGGAAGCGAATGACGCTCCGCGCTATAAAAAATACTTAGGTATCGAAACTATTTTGATTGACCCTGAACGTACGTTTATGAATATTAGCGGTAACCAAATTCGCCAAGCGCCGTTTCGTTATTGGGAATATATCCCAACGGAAGTCAAACCCTTCTTTGTGCGTAAAGTCGCCATTCTTGGTGGGGAGTCAAGTGGTAAATCGACGTTAGTCAATAAGTTAGCGAATATTTTCAATACATCCAGCGCATGGGAATATGGCCGTGATTATGTGTTTAGCCACTTAGGTGGTGATGAGATGGCTTTGCAATATTCTGACTACGACAAAATTGCATTAGGGCATGCGCAGTACATTGATTTCGCAGTGAAATATGCAAATAAAGTCGCATTTATTGATACCGACTTTGTCACGACTCAAGCCTTTTGTTTGCGCTATGAAGGCAAAGAGCATCCATTTGTTCAGGCATTGATAGACGAATACCGATTCGATTTGGTAATAGTTTTAGAGAATAACACCCCTTGGGTGGCAGATGGTTTAAGAAGCTTGGGGAGCGATAAGGACCGAAAAGCTTTCCAAGACTTATTGATTGAAATGCTTAAGAAAAACAATATTGAATTTGTACGTGTGGAATCCTCTGATTACGATACGCGTTTCTTAGAGTGTGTCACCCTCGTTCAGCAGTTATTGATGCTAGATGATTTATAAAATTATCCAATAAAAACGGCATCATTAGGTGCCATTTTTATTTTACTACACTCTATTACGCTATCTATCCCTTAAATAATTTGGATTATAGGTAGGCGGCAAGGGAGTGAGTCCCTAGGAGCATACATTAGTATGTGACTAGGGCTCACGAGCGCAGCCAACACCGCTATAATCCGAAATTATGACAGGGATTTATTTGGTCATACGCTTATACTTCATCCGATGCGGCTGCAGTGCTTCCGCGCCTAACGTCCGTTTTTTGTAATCTTCATATTCAGAGAAGTTACCTTCGAAGAACGTAATATTACCTTCGTCTTGGTAATCAATAATATGAGTTGCAATACGGTCAAGGAACCAACGGTCATGGGAAATAACCATGGCGCAGCCCGGGAATTCTAACAGGGCGTTTTCCAACGCACGTAAAGTTTCTACGTCGAGGTCGTTGGTTGGTTCATCGAGTAACAGTACGTTACCGCCCACTTGCAGTAGTTTAGCTAAGTGTAAACGGCCGCGTTCACCACCTGATAACTCACCAACGCGTTTACCTTGATCAACGCCTTTAAAGTTAAAGCGGCCCACATAGGCACGGCTTGGAATTTCAAAGTTACCAATACGCATGATATCTTGGCCGTTAGAAATTTCTTCCCAGACAGTTTTGCTGTCATCCATCGCATCACGGAACTGGTCAACAGAAGCAATTTTTACGGTATCACCTAACGTGATTGAGCCTGAATCCGGTTGCTCTTGGCCTGAAATCATACGGAACAGGGTGGATTTACCCGCACCGTTAGGGCCGATAATCCCGACTATTGCCCCTTTTGGAATTGAAAAATTCAGGTTATCAATCAGAACGCGGTCACCATAAGATTTACTTAGGTTTTCAACCTCGATAACTTTATCCCCTAAACGCGGTCCAGGTGGAATAAACAGTTCGCTAGTTTCGTTACGTTTTTGATATTCAACGCTATTGAGTTCTTCAAAGCGAGCCAAACGCGCTTTACCTTTAGCTTGACGGCCTTTTGGATTTTGGCGGATCCACTCAAGTTCTTTCTCGATAGACTTACGGCGAGCGGCTTCTGTAGAGGCTTCTTGTGCCAAACGCTCATCTTTTTGCTCAAGCCAAGAAGAGTAGTTACCTTCCCAAGGAATACCTTCACCACGGTCAAGTTCGAGGATCCAACCCGCAACGTTATCTAAGAAGTAACGGTCATGCGTGATAGCCACAACAGTCCCTTCGTAGTCGTGTAAGAAACGCTCTAACCAAGCAACAGACTCAGCATCTAAGTGGTTGGTTGGCTCATCGAGCAGTAGCATATCGGGTTTTTCGAGCAGTAAGCGGCAAATTGCCACACGACGGCGTTCACCCCCAGAGAGGTTTTCAATTTTAGCATCCCAAGCTGGCAGGCGAAGTGCATCCGCCGCACGCTCTAATTGGTTATCTAAATTATGACCATCTTGCGCTGAAATAATCGCTTCTAACTCGCCTTGCTCTTTCGCGAGTTTATCGAAGTCTGCACCTTCTTCCGCATAAGCCGCATAAACTTCGTCTAAACGAGTTAATGCATTTTTCACTTCGCTAACCGCTTCTTCAACGGCTTCACGGACAGTATGCTCAAGATTTAACTTAGGTTCTTGCGGAAGATAACCGATTTTCAAACCAGGTTGTGGGCGTGCTTCACCTTCGATATCGGTATCAATACCCGCCATAATACGCAGTAATGTTGATTTACCTGCACCATTAAGACCTAAAACACCGATCTTAGCCCCCGGAAAGAAGCTCAGAGAGATATTTTTTAAAATATGACGTTTCGGTGGAACAATTTTTCCAACCCGATACATACTATAAACGTATTGAGCCAATTTATTTACCTTTTGATTTATAAAGGGAATTTTAATTTTCTGTTTCTATGCAGTAGGAATACATGACCTACTGCGATTGGATAAACAACAATAAATATTTTGGTATGAACTATACCTGATTGCGTATGTGATGGTCTAGGCTATCTGCGTTAACTCGAGAGTAAAAACCTAATAAATATAAAGTAAAAGACTGTAAAGTCGAAAAATTCAAGAACTCTCCGCTGTTACTAAATAAAAACTTTCGGTAGCATTAACATTATTGATATATGTTTAATATACGTGTAATCCTTCAAGTTGTAGCGCTAGGCTAGTCGAGCCACATAGTTTATCTATGCTCTCCGTCTATCTTCGCTTGTCGCCTACCTGCAACTCGAATTATTTGGGGTATATATAGGTTAAGGTTTTCCTGTATTTTGACTTTAGTTTAGCGATGGAGCGAGTGAATATGAAAGGTTGGTTATCGGCAGTACCTGTAACAATGTTGCTGGTTTCCAGCACTGTATGGGCGGATTCCTTACAGGCACAGCGGGAGCGTTATCAAGCAATTAAGGTTGCATGGGATGCCAATAAAATGGATGAAGTCGAGCGCTTGCTACCGACCTTGCATGATTATCCACTTTACCCTTATCTCGCTTATCGTGAGCTAACTCAAGACTTAGATATTGTATCACCTCGCCAAGTTCAGGAGTTTATTAATACTTACCCGACACTACCCGTTGCTAAAAATTTAAAAACTCGATTTGTGAATGAGTTAGCTCGTCGTCAAGAGTGGAAATCATTGCTGGAGTTTAGCCCTGAAGCTCCTAAACCCGCAGAAGCACAATGTAATTTTTATTTTGCTAATTGGGCTGTGGGAAATAAACAAGTTGCTTGGCAAGGGGCAGAAAAAGCCTGGCTAAATGGCCGTTCAATGCCGAGTGCTTGTGATAAGTTATTTAATGAATGGGAAAAAGCGGGTTATTTAACCCCTGAAATGACTCTTGAGCGCATTAATTTAGCCATAAAAGAGGGCAATACCTCGATTGCGAGTTATTTAGCTAAACGCTTGCCACCAAGTTATAAAACGATTGGTGATGCGTTAGTGAAATTACAAAATGACCCGGCCTCAGTCGTGACATTCGCCAAAACGATGACGCCAACGGATTTTACTCGCCAAGCCACCATCGCGGCTTTTAGTCGTTATGCACGTCAATCTCCTGATGCGGCTCGTACGGTACTTAATAGCATAAGTTCTGCACAAAAAATGAACATGGCAGAAAAGCAATTACTTAAAGACAGTATTGCTTGGCAATATATGGGAGATGTGACCCCTGAGCAGGCCCAATGGCGTGATGAGACCATTCAAGAAAGCAATTCATCTTCATTGAAAGAGCGTCGTGTTCGTTTGGCATTAGGGGCTGGCGATAAGAAAGGTGTCGCTTCATGGTTAAATCGCTTACCAGCGGAAGTGAAAAATAAAGAAGAATGGCAATATTGGCAGGCTATCACGTTAATTGATGCAGGTAAAAAAGCAGAAGGTGAGGCGTTACTTCGCCAATTAACAGAAAAACGCGGTTTCTACCCAATGGTTGCAGCACAGGTCTTAGAAGTTGATTACCCTGTGTATGTTAAAGCGGCGGTTAAGCCAGACTCAAGTGTCAGTCAACTCCCAGAAGTTCAGCGTGTTAGAGAGTTAATGTATTGGGAGCTAGACAACCTTGCTCGTTCGGAATGGGTGAGTTTAGTGGCATCGCTACCTGCCAACCAGCAAGAGCAATTAGCGCGTTATGCGTTTGATAATCAGTGGGCTGATCTCAGCGTGCAGGCGACTATCACCGCTAAACTTTGGGATCACCTAGAAGAACGTTTCCCATTAGCGTGGGATAAAGAATTCAATTTATATACCAAATCGAAAGATATTCAAAAGAGCTATGCAATGGCAATCGCTCGCCAAGAAAGTGCGTGGAATCCACAAGCTCGTTCACCTGTCGGAGCAACAGGTTTGATGCAATTGATGCCAGCAACAGCAAAACATACCGCGCAAAAACAAGGTATTAACTACGTAAATGCTAGTCAATTAACTAATCCCACGACCAATATTGAGCTGGGAACAGCATATCTGGAAGATGTTTATCAGCAGTTTGGTAATAACCGCATTTTAGCTAGTGCAGCTTATAATGCAGGCCCATCTCGTGTGACTCGTTGGTTAGGCAATAGTGGTGGGCGTATTGATGCAGTCGCATTTGTGGAAAGTATCCCGTTCTCAGAAACTCGCGGCTATGTGAAAAACGTGTTGTCATATGACTTATTCTATCGGCACTTTATGGGGCAGAAAAATAGTAAGGTGCTGCTTTCTAATGAGTGGAATATGAAATACTAATTCGCGTCATCCTTCGCACTGTAGCGGTGTTGGCTGCACTCGCTAGCCCTAGTCACATACTTATGTATGCTCCTAGGGCCTAGCTCTTTTGCCGCCTTGCTACAGCACGAATGCTTTAGCGTGTTGGTGGGTATGGGAAATGTTTATTTCTAACTTTCCACATCGGTCGATTAGATATTATTCAAACTATCTAAAGCGTTATTAGCTAACTAAATGAAATTTGGTTATTTTTTGTATTATTGAAGCTTGAAAAGCGTTTGGTTGATGATTTCTAATAAGAGTGTGTTATTATTTGTACTAGTTAAATAGTATGAGTGGATAAACGATGACAGCAAATCAACACCAAGATCCGGCTCTAACAGCCGATGAGAACGCTGACTGGCTGCGCTTTGTGAATTTATTACAATTGGCATTTGAACAAGATATTCATTTGCCAGTTCTTCAGTTATTACTCACGCCAGATGAGCGTACAGCGTTAGCGACTCGCGTTAAAATTGTGCAAGAACTGATGCGCGGCGAAATGAGCCAAAGAGAACTGAAAAATGAGCTCGGCGTGGGAATTGCGACTATCACTCGAGGTTCGAATAGTTTGAAATCAGCGCCTATTCCTGTGAAGGAGTGGTTGGAGCAACAACTCCTCTAAAATATTCGTCATACTTCGTACTGTGACGTTGTTGACTGCTCTCGGCTACTCGGGTCACATACTTATGTATGCTCCCCGAGCTATCCTCGTTGGTCGCCTAGTCATAGCACGAATTATTTAGAATATAAATACGCGTCATATTTCAAATAAATAGACACAAAAAAAGTATGGTTTCCCATACTTTAGTGTGAAAAGAGTGGTGTTTAATCGCACATGCAATTTTAATTATTTTAAGTATAATTAATCTTCTACTTGGTTTAGCTCTTTATAAATTTCATGCTTAATGGGAACCAAGGCCAATATCAAGGCTTGTTGGTAAACACTGGTGCGAGTTAATACCCCGTCAGTGAAAAAACCAATGGCACCACCTTGTTGTTTGATATTATCGATGCCTGTTAAAAAGGCCATTTCATCACCGAGTTCACGGCCTTCACGAATACCCGCCAGAATTTTTTCTGGGATCATAATACTGGCAGAGCGAGATTCACCGCGTATTTGCTTATGCTCAATCACTATCCAAGCAAATGTCATATCGTCTTCGATACCCGCTTCAATACCAACCCAAAAATCCGCTTCAGGGCGAACTTGTCGAGAGGCCATGACGCGCTGTCTAGCCCCAGTACGGGTTTCATTATTACCGATAGGTTGCTGTGGAACGCTGCTATCGACATTAATATCTTCAATTTGATAACTGCCAGCCCCAAAAACAGCATCGAAAGCAAGATGGATCGCTTTAATTTTGGCAGGATTAGTCGTTGCAGCTATAACTTGGTACATTAATTATTTTCCTTTGAACACATACTTCGAAAAGTAATAACGGAACACATCTATGTTACAGGTTTATCTTGTTCGCCATGGCGAAACTGAATGGAATTTAGCTCGTCGCATCCAGGGACAATCCGATAGCCCTCTGACCGCCACTGGACGACTGCAAGCAAGGCAGGTGGCTGAGAGGATAAAGTCAGAAGGCATTACCCATATTATCACTAGTGATATGGGACGCACACTGGAAACTGCACAAATAATTGCAAGTGTATGCGGGTGTGAAATTACCACAGAACCGCGTCTACGTGAACTAAATATGGGCGTTCTTGAACAAAGAGCAATAGAGTCGTTAACGCCAGAGGAAGAACAGTGGCGTAAAAGCTTAATTGATGGCACTCGTGGAGGACGAATTCCAGAGGGTGAATCGATGGAGGAGCTATATACACGCATGTTTGCAGCACTAAATAGTTGTTTAGATTTGCCTGAAGGGAGTCGCCCACTGATTGTTAGTCATGGCATTGCGTTAAGTACGTTAATTAGCCGTATTATGGGGGTTCCTGCCTATTCAGAACGTCGCTTACGTTTACGTAATTGTTCACTATCTCGTGTTGATTACCAAAACAGCCCATGGTTAGCGAATGGCTGGATAGTTGAAACAGCTGGTGAGGTGACACACTTGTCGCAGCCTGCTCTCGATGAACAGCAAGGTTAACGATTTAGAAAAAGGAGTTTCAACAAACTGAAACTCCTCTACTTTAAGGTGTTGCGGTCGAACCTGTTTTGATTGGGACATAATAATCAAAGGTATCGATATGTGTTTTTGGGTCATCATTTTCTGGGGTGATATGACGTAAATCGATATTTTTTAATCGATAATGTTCGATGTCATAACCAGGACGACGCGTTAAATTCAGCTTAGGCAGATATACACCATAAATTTGGTATAAAAACTCTTGTAATGCATCTCGAGTTGGTGTGCCGTTGAACGAAAATTTAACATAATGACCACTTGGCAACGTTAAACTTGTGTATTGGTCAGTGTTAAAACTTGCATCTTCGGGTCTTACCGCAGTGGTATAAAACACCGTTTGTTCATCTTCTTTTTCTGGATTATGAATGGCATGGTGCAAGCCAAAAACTTCTGACGCAATAGTCGTCGTATTATCCAAATAGTAGTGCCAAAATGTCTGGCGCATTTGCGAACAGGCCGTTGACCACTCTTCTAACGCATAAGAACAACTTTGTTCCAAGCCAACCAGCTCTTGCGCTGGCATTTGCAAGAATTCATGTTCAATATTCGTGTGATTATCTAAAATAATCGGTGGGCAAATTCCTGCTGCACACCATTCTTCACTTCGGCGGTAAAAAGCAGGGGTTAGGTTAAATTGCTTTTTAAAGGCTCGAGTAAAAGTTTGTTGCGAATCAAAACGATACTGTAACGCAATATCAAGAATTGGTCGGCTGGTTAGCCGCAATGCCACAGCTGCACGAGAAAGCCTTCTGGCTCGAATATAAGCACCAATCGCTTGGTCAGTCACCTCTTTGAACATTCGTTGTAAATGCCATTTAGAGTAGCCAGCTTTTGCTGCAACATTATCCAGTGAGAGTGGTTTGTCTAGGTTGTCATCTATCCAGCGAAGCAAGTCGCGAATAATATTAGTTTGATCCATGTATATCCCCAGCCAATGCGACTTATAGAACAGATATAATCTATCAATGAATTGCTATTCTATATCAAGTTATCTTTTTCGTTTATAGTAAATGAGTTGTATTTGATAATTAGTTAAGAAAGTGAATAATAAGTCTCGTTTTACTACGAAGTTTTACCGATTTTTAGTTGAATAGGGAATTCAGTATGCGTCGTTCCAGATTAAAAAATATCGTACTTGCAGCATTATTATCAGTGTTGCCGGGCATCACATTTGCTGAAGAAATTGGTTCAGTCGATACTGTTTTTAAAATTTTCGGCCCTGACCATAAAATTGTCGTTGAAGCATTTGATGACCCCGATGTTGAGAATGTGACTTGTTATTTAAGCCGTTCAAAAACAGGGGGAATCAAAGGTGGCTTAGGTTTAGCAGAAGATACTTCTGATGCTGCAATTTCATGCCAGCAAGTTGGGCCGATTGAGTTAAATGACCGTGTCAAACGCAAACCAACGAAAGGGCAGGTTGTTTTTCAAAAACGAACATCTTTAGTTTTCAAGAAATTGCAAGTTGTACGCTTTTACGATCCAAAACGTAATGCATTAATTTATTTGACTTATTCAGATAAGATGATCGATGGTTCACCAAAGAATGCGCTAAGTGCAGTACCGATTATGCCTTGGTGATCACAAAAACAGTTGAGCCGCTATACTCGCAATAAAAATCACTCGCAAATAAAAAATCCGTTGCCCGAAAGACAACGGATTTCGATAACTAGTAAATAATTAGCTTTCTAATTATTCGTCTAAGTCACCACAGAAACGATAGCCTTCACCGTGGATGGTAGCGATAATTTCTGGTGTGTCAGGTGTCGATTCAAAATGTTTACGAATACGACGGATCGTGACGTCAACAGTTCTGTCGTGTGGTTTTAATTCACGGCCAGTCATTTTTTTCAGCAGGTCTGCACGAGTCTGAATTTTTCCTGGGTTTTCACAGAAATGCAGCATCGCACGGAATTCACTACGGGGTAATTTGTAGTGCTCACCCGCAGGGCTGACTAATGAACGGCTGTTGATGTCTAATTCCCAACCATTAAACTTATAGCTTTCCACTAAACGACGCTCTTCCGTACCACCCGCTAAATTCATTGTACGGGACAGTAAATTGCGTGCACGAATAGTCAGTTCGCGTGGGTTAAATGGTTTAGTGATATAGTCATCAGCACCAATTTCAAGGCCAAGGATTTTATCGACTTCGTTATCACGTCCTGTTAGGAACATTAACGCAATGCTTTCTTGCTCACGAAGTTCACGAGCAAGTAATAAACCGTTTTTACCTGGTAAATTAATATCCATGATGACTAAATTGATGTCGTGCTCAGAGAGAACGTTATTCATCTCTTCGCCATCAGTTGCCTCATGAACCACATAGCCTTCCGCTTCAAAGATGCTTTTAAGCGTATTGCGTGTGACAATTTCATCTTCAACAATCAAAATGTGTGGGGTCTGCATAGTTGCTACCTAAAGTATTAAAATAAAAATACTGAACTCACAAGCCGTTTCCAGTTAGGTGGTTATTGATATTGTTCTCTGGAAAAAAACGTTTATGAGTATAAATTTGTTATGAAATTCAACAGTGACATTATGTTGCCATTTTAGGCAAAAGACTTTAACTGCAAGTCAAAATATAAGCACTTTCCCAATATTGTACTGTTAACAGCAATATAACAGCTAATACTGCATTTACCACCTAAAAAACTAACTTTTGTTGATACATATCAAAATCAATTGTAGCACGTTAACAAAAATTGTTAGGTAGATAATTATATAAATTAATGCGGTGTTTAGGAATCAGATAGCGTCTAAAAAAGGGGAGTAGTTGATGCATAGGGTATGCTTCGGCTTGGTATCAATGAATATAGTCTTCAATGAGTTAAATATACCATTATAAATAATGTTTAATTTGTGACTTACCTCCAATTTTGAAATGTTATTTTGCTACAGAAAAAGGTTAAAAATTTATCTTGCTAGAGATAACGGAGTGTAAATATTTAATTTGTAATTTTTTGTTTCATTTAGTTAGGAGAAATACTTATTTTGTTTTGATGTGACTGTATTTTAACAATTCCATAGCATTTGTTTATAATTTAAACGAATGAAAAAATCATAAAATTAAGTATCAATACTTACTTGTGTAATCTGTTGTCATTGGTGCTCATGTATTGATGAACATGGGGTAAATGATAAAAAATATAGCTGCTAAATGCATCGATTAAGTGGGTCATTGTTGTTCATTTTTTCATTTTGATTTTCTTCACAAGAAATCGCTAAAAGCTATCTGCCTTGTCTATTTAATAGACAATTTCATTTCTTATTAGGTAAAAAATTATTTAACTTAAAATTTAAGTTTTTTTGGTTTTTAACACCATTATTGGGGTGATAGGTATCTTTTTGTGAATGTGTTTTTCGCGCTGATAGATAATTTATCAAATAAAAAAAGAGTTTTAAAAGGGATGTTTTGCAAATAAATTTGACAAAATATACCAATTGCTTTAACCGTATAGGGAGAAACTTAAAAGAATCTAAGAGACAGACAGAATCTATGCGTAATATCAGCCTGACTATTATTATTACCACCACCACCGTAACCACAGGAAACGGGGCGGGCTGACGCATCCAAAAAATAAAAATGAAAAAGCCCGCATACTTAACCGATGCGGGCTTTTTTTTGGTGTTAATTCAGGAGAGAAATACCATGCGTGTGCTTAAATTTGGCGGTACTTCGGTTGCAAATGACGAACGAGTACTGAATGTTGCTGACATCGCTGAAAGTAAACTAGCAGATGGACAAGTGGCTTTGGTGTTATCCGCGCCAGCAAAAATCACTAACCATCTGGTTGCTATGATTGAAAAAACGGTTGCAGGACAAGATGTCATCACGCATGTTAATGATGCTGAAATGATTTTTGCTAACCTTTTAAAAGGATTAAAAGAAAAACAACCCGGTTTTGAGTATGACCGATTAAAAAAACTGACAGAGCAAGAATTCGCACAAATCAAACAAGTACTGCATGGTATTACTCTTCTCGGACAATGTCCGGACAGCATTAACGCAGCAATTATCTGCCGTGGTGAGAAACTTTCTATCGCCATTATGGAGTCGGTGCTAAAAGCACGCGGCCGTAATGTGACTGTAATTAACCCAGTAGAGAGCTTACTCGCGAAAGGCCATTACCTTGAGTCTACCGTTGATATAAATGAGTCAACAAAACGAATTGCTGATTTAAATATACCGAAAGATCATTTTGTCTTAATGGCGGGCTTCACCGCAGGTAATGACAAAGGTGAATTAGTGGTATTAGGTCGTAATGGGTCTGATTATTCAGCTGCAGTTTTAGCGGCATGCTTACGGGCTGATTGTTGTGAAATCTGGACTGATGTTGATGGGGTTTATACTTGTGACCCGCGTTTAGTACCCGATGCACGTCTGTTGAAAGGTATGTCATATCAGGAGGCTATGGAGTTATCCTACTTTGGTGCCAAAGTTCTCCACCCCCGCACCATCGCCCCAATTGCTCAATTCCAAATCCCTTGCCTGATAAAAAATACCACTAACTTAAGCGCTCCGGGGACTTTAATTGGTGATGGCCAAACTGACGATAGCACACCAGTGAAAGGGATCACCAACCTGAATAACATGGCGATGATTAACGTATCTGGCCCCGGTATGAAGGGAATGGTGGGTATGGCTGCACGCATTTTTTCAGTCATGTCTCGTAAAGGGATCTCGGTCGTCCTGATCACACAGTCTTCATCAGAATATAGTATTAGCTTTTGTGTCCCGCAAAATGAATTAGTGAGAGCACGTGCCGCACTGGAAGAAGAGTTTTACCTAGAGCTGAAAGATGGCGTACTTGATCCTCTGGATGTGATGGAGCAGTTGGCGATTATTTCAGTTGTGGGTGACGGTATGCGCACGCTGAAAGGCATTTCAGCGCGTTTCTTCTCCGCTTTAACTCGCGGTAACATTAACATTGTCGCTATCGCACAGGGGTCTTCCGAACGCTCTATTTCCGCCGTTATTGCCAATGAGTCTGCGACAACAGCGGTACGCTTATGTCACCAAATGCTATTTAATGCTGAACAGGTTATTGAAGCCTTTATCATTGGTGTTGGTGGCGTTGGTAATGCATTAATTGAGCAAATTCATCGCCAGCAACAATGGTTAAAACAAAAGCATATTGATTTACGTGTATGTGGTATTGCTAATTCACGGGCAATGTTAACGGATATGCAAGGGATTGATTTAGATAACTGGAAAGCGGAGCTAGCGGAAGCGAAAGAGCCATTTAGTTTAAGCCGTTTAATTCGCTTAGAGCGTGAATACCATTTCTTGAACCCTGTCATTATTGACTGTACATCAAATCAGGAAATTGCAGAGCAGTATGTCAATTTCTTGAAAGATGGTTTTAATGTGGTCACACCGAATAAAAAAGCCAATACTTTGTCGATGGATTACTACCATCAGTTACGTGTAGCAAGTGAAACATCGAAACGTAAATTCCTCTATGACACTAACGTAGGCGCGGGCTTGCCGGTTATTGAGAACCTGCAAAATTTATTGAATGCAGGAGATGAACTGGTTCATTTCAGCGGAATTTTATCCGGTTCTTTATCATTCATCTTTGGTAAGTTAGACGAAGGCATGTCTTTATCCGAAGCTACAACACTCGCTAAAGAAAAAGGTTTTACGGAACCAGACCCTCGTGATGATTTATCCGGTATGGATGTGGCGCGTAAATTATTAATTTTAGCGCGTGAAGCGGGTTATAATTTAGAATTGCAAGATATTGAAATTGAACCTGTTTTACCTGTTGATTTTGATAGCAATGGTTCTGTTCCTGAGTTTATGGCACGTTTACCACAACTGGATGCACAATTTGCACAGCGCATAAAAGCCGCAGAAGCGGAAGAAAAAGTGTTACGCTATGTTGGGCTGATTGAAGAAGGGCGCTGCCAAGTGAAAATCGTTGCCGTAGATGGCAATGACCCACTCTTCAAGGTTAAAAATGGTGAAAATGCACTGGCTTTCTATACACGCTATTACCAACCAATTCCTTTAGTATTAAGAGGTTATGGCGCAGGTAATGATGTTACTGCGGCTGGTGTATTTGCGGATATGCTGCGCACCCTTTCATGGAAATTGGGAGTTTAATAAGTGATTAAAGTTTATGCACCGGCTTCAATTGGTAATGTGAGCGTCGGGTTTGATGTCCTAGGGGCAGCAGTTTCACCTGCAGACGGTTCATTATTAGGTGATTGTGTAACAGTTGAAGCGGCGGATACTTTTTCCCTGACGAATCAAGGAAAATTCGTTGCTAAGCTGCCGAAAAAAAATGAACATAATATTGTTTACCAATGTTGGCAGCTGTTTTGTGAGCGTCTTGGTCAGCCATTAAATGTTGCGATGACGCTTGAAAAAAATATGCCAATTGGTTCAGGGCTTGGTTCTAGTGCCTGCTCTGTTGTCGCCGCATTGATGGCGCTAAACGAATTTGCAGAGAAACCATTTGATGATACCCAACTGCTTGGCATGATGGGGGAATTGGAAGGGCGTATTTCTGGTAGTGTGCATTACGATAACGTTGCACCGTGTTTTTTAGGCGGCTTACAACTGATTATCGAGCAAAATGGTATTATTTCACAGCCTGTACCTGCATTTGAAAATTGGTATTGGGTAATGGCCTATCCAGGAATTAAAGTATCAACCGCGGAAGCGCGTGCAATCCTGCCTGATAGCTACCCACGTCACGACATTGTAAACCATGGTCGATACTTATCAGGGTTCATTCATGCATGTCATACAAACCAGCCGTTACTTGCAGCAACGATGATCCAAGATGTTGTTGCTGAGCCTTATCGTACACAACTATTACCGGGTTTTGCGGCAGCACGCCAGAATGCAAAAGAAATAGGTGCATTGGCGTGTGGTATCTCTGGCTCAGGGCCAACACTGTTTGCTATTTGTGATGAGAAACATATCGCTGAAAACATGGCGAGCTACTTGCAACAACATTATATTCAGAATGATGAAGGCTTTGTGCATATCTGCCGTTTGGATCTGGCCGGGGCAAGGACAATAGGGTAAATAATGAAACTGTATAATTTAAAAGATAACAATGAACAAGTAAGTTTTGCGCAAGCGGTTAAGCAAGGGTTAGGGAAGCAACAAGGCCTATTCTTTCCCCAAGATCTGCCTGAATTTAGTGCGGCTGAAATCGACGAATTATTAAAATTAGATTTTGTCACACGTAGCAGCCGTATTTTAAGTGCTTTTATTGGTGATGAAATTCCATCAGAAGAGCTAGCAGCGAGAGTTAAAGCCGCATTTGCTTTCCCTGCGCCAGTTTCTAAAGTTGAAGATGATGTCGCAACGTTGGAGCTATATCATGGGCCAACGCTCGCATTTAAAGACTTCGGTGGCCGCTTTATGGCTCAGGCGTTAGGTCAAGTTGCTGGTGAGCAACCTGTGACCATTTTGACGGCAACTTCAGGGGATACCGGAGCGGCAGTTGCTCACGCATTCTATCGTCTTAATAACGTGCAAGTTGTTATTCTCTATCCAGAAGGGAAAATCAGTCCACTGCAAGAAAAACTTTTTTGTACACTGGGTGAAAATATTCATACGGTTGCGATTAAAGATGACTTCGATGCGTGTCAGGCATTAGTGAAACAGTCATTTGATGATGAAGAGTTGAAAAAGGCGCTGTACTTAAACTCAGCGAACTCGATCAATATCAGTCGCTTACTTGCACAGATCTGCTATTACTTTGAAGCGGTTGCACAGATCCCAGCAGAAAAACGCGATCAACTAGTGATCTCGGTTCCGAGTGGGAACTTTGGGGATCTTACTGCAGGTTTATTAGCTAAATCATTGGGTTTACCTGTCAAACGCTTTATTGCAGCAACTAACGTAAATGATACTGTGCCGCGTTACCTTGTTGATGGGCAATGGAAACCAAAGCAAACTGTGGCTACATTATCGAATGCTATGGATGTTAGTCAGCCGAACAACTGGCCTCGTATTGAGGAGTTATTCCGCCGTAAAGGTTGGTCGCTTGATGAGCTGGGTTATGGTGCAGTAAGTGACGAAGTAACTAAAGAAACCGTTCGTGAATTAGATAAAAAAGGATATTTATCTGAGCCACACGCGGCAGTTGCTTATCGTGTGCTGCGTGACCAGTTACAAGAAGGCGAATACGGGCTATTTTTAGGCACGGCACACCCGGCTAAATTTAAAGAAAGTGTTGAAGAGATCCTAAATAAGGCTATACCGTTACCAAAAGAGTTAGCGGAGCGTGCGGAGTTACCGCTACTTTCGCACTTTTTACCGTCTGACTTTACCCAATTACGCACATTTTTAATGAAATTAGCACCTAAACAATAAAGAATACGTGGATACGAAAAACGGAAGCAGAAGCTTCCGTTTTTAATGATAAGACCATTTTTTGTTAAGGTAATTATATGGTTTCATATTGCCACATCACTTATTCACAGCTAATGAATTTGCCTATTAGAGTGTACTAATGCCGTCGAGGCCATCTCTACCACCATCTGAACCACCACGTCCCCCTTTACCACCTTGGCTGCCATTACCACCATTACCGCCATTTCCACCTCCGGAACCATTTCCGCCATTGCCTCCATTCCCCCCATTACCGCCGTGTCCTCCATTCCCACCATTGCCATTCATGGTGCCGTTACCTCCATTTCCTCCATTGCCCACACCATCGCCATTTCCCCCATGGCCACCATCACCACCAGTAACGCTACCATTTCCGCCATTACCTCCATTACCGTTACTTCCTACCTCTGCATCCCCACCATCGCTACCATTGCCATTATTTGAACCTGTTCCGCCATTCCCCCCATTCTGCCCATCACCACCTTGTCCAGCTTGGCCACCTAGACCACCTTGACCATGACTTCCATCTTGGCCATGGTTTCCGTTTTGCCCATGGCTTGCAAAGCTAGAAATTTTAGAAAAATAATATTGGCCATTTAGTATTGAACATATTTTATTATTAATTTCATTAATATTGAGTTCATTTTTTAATAAGCATTTAGATGGGGTATTAAATAAGGAATGGGAATAACTTGAGATGGAATAAGAACTAATTAATAACAGAATAAATGAAGTGCAAACCTTATGATTCATATATTTCTCCTTTCCCCCTCCAAAAAGAAGGGGGATGAATTTAGTATTGAGATAAATTAATGCCCATTACCGCCGTTACCACCATGACCTCCGTTACCGCCATTACCACCATTACCGCCGTTACCACCATTACCTCCGTTGCCACCATTGCCGCCATTATGTAAGTGTAATGAGTATTCAATAGAAGAAATCGATAATAATTTAGATTCAAAAGAAGTTGCTGATGCTAATATTGGAAATAGCAACGATGCAATAATAATAGATGTTTTATACATAAAAAACCTCATTGAAAAGTTTAAATGAATGTGAACTGCAAGTGAATTGTAATTCACAGATTCGAATAATCAATAAAGGATCTATTTATTTAGATAATAAAAAATGTAATAGGGTGAATCATTATAATAATCTTTAAACTTACTATAATGATTTTCTGATTAAAATAGACTTTGGTTTTATTTAATTAAACTAAATAATTTTATTTAAAATTAATTAGTTGTTATCTTTTACTATTTTCATAATTTCATTTTGAATTGGTGCCGAAGAGCTATTTTTATTGAAGCTTAGCATAGTAATAGCCTTCTCATTTTCATTCATATCGGAAAATAATTTAGTTGTTTTTACTACCGATTTTTTATAGTTAGGTGATTGATTTTGATGGCGGCTGATCATATTCAGCATTGCTGGAGATGTATTGTTTTGAGTAAAATTCAATGCAGTAGCAGCTTGAGTATGTTCATCTAATTGAAGGAATGACTGAGGTGAGTTAATTATATTATTAACCGAAATACCCGCTTGCTTCAAATGGTTATTAATCGATTTTAGATTGGAATAAGAGGTATTATTTTCAGTGAAACTGAGAGCAGTTGCTGCATTATAATGAATTTCTTTTTCTGTTTGAGCTGCTGTTACATGTGTTGTTACAGCAGAAATTGCTAAAGCAAAAATAATTTTTTTCATTGTGAACCCTTATTAAGTTAAATAATTTATCTTATAACTATAATAAGGCTTTCTTTCTGTCTGAATACTGACAACAAAATGACAAAATTGCCATTTATAGTGAAAATTTAATTTTATTTAATAGGTAAAAATACAGTGAAACGTGTTGAAAAATCATCTGATGTTACAGTGATCCTGCCTTTATGTGCTGATATAATCGATTTGACGATGGCTAATCCGATACCGCTTCCTTCATTTTTTCGTTGTCTTGATTTATCCACGCGATAAAACCTATCAAAAAGTTTTGCTAAATGTTCTTCTGGTATTTTTATACCGGGGTTGCTGATGATTAATTCAATTCCCTCTTTTACATTCGAAATATTAATACTGACAGAATCGCCTTTTGGGGTATAGCGGATAGCATTTGAGATTAAGTTAGTAATCGCTCTCCTTAACATGTCTTTATCGGCCATAATAGAGGTTGTTTCACCAATTAGCTTGAGTTTTATTTCATTCTCTTCTGCGAGATATTCAAAATAATCAAATATAAGCTCTATTTCAGCTTTAATATTAATCATTTTTTTCTCTGGGATCAGCCTATTATCATCTGCTTGAGCAAGAAAAAGCATATCAGATATCATTCGTGATAGACGGTTATATTCCTCCAAATTAGAATATAACACTTCAACGAGCTCTTCTTTACTGCGATTTTTACTCAGAGATATTTGAGTTTCAGTCATTAAATTAGTGATTGGCGTACGCATTTCATGGGCAATATCTGCTGAGAAATTCGTTTGCCTTACGAAAACATCTTCAATTTTTACTAACATCTGATTAAATGATTTGGTTAATTGCTTTAATTCATTCGGCACAGAGTCAGGATTTAAACGAACGCTTAAGTTTTCAGAAGTCACATTTTTGATTTCATCGCTGACATCTTTAAGGGGTTTTAATCCTTTAATTACAAGGAAATAAACGACAAGAATAGTAAATAAACACAATATAATAGCACTAACAATTAAATTATTTATTAATGAACTCAGATAATCATGATGAAAATTCAATGATAGTGCTGTCACTAACCGATATTGTTTAGACTCTGTAGTGGAACTGACTCGAATGAAGCTTTCAGATAGGCGATAATTTTTAAGCTCTGCTTTTTGGCTATTTTTATGAGAATCATAATTTTTTAAGTATGTAATGAGCTTATCTGTTGCATTGGGTGATATTAATTCATTTCCTTGATTGTCAATGAGATAAATAGTGATATCTTGATGCTCATTAATAATGGTTTTAATACGTGCATATTGTTCACTTTGTGAATCTGCATTGTCATTTAACAAGCTACGGATCGTTAAGTTCAACTGGTTAAGTGTATATTCATCTTGTTGCTTGAAATGTAACATAACTGAGTTGATCATGATCGAGCTAAATAATAATAAAGCAAGGGAGAGGGTAATACTGATCAAAACAATAAGACGAATTGAAATAGAGACAGGAGATCGAAATAACTTAATCATTTTCAGGGATCTCAAGTAAATAGCCCATTCCTCTAATGGTATGAATCAATTTAGGTTCATAGCCTTGATCTATTTTTGCCCTCAGCCTTTTAACTGCAACATCAATGACATTGGTATCACTATCAAAATTCATGTCCCAAACTTTCGAGGCTATCAGAGAACGAGAAAGAACTTCACCTTGATGAAGAATAAAAAATTCCAATAAAGAAAACTCTTTACTGGTGAGTATAATTTTATCATTTTCGCGGGTAACGCGCCGTTTGATCAGATCAACATGCAAATTAGCGATGGTAAATTGTGTTTTTTGGATGCTGTTATTGCCTCTGCGCAATAACGTTCTCACTCGGGCAAGTAGCTCAGAAAAATCAAATGGTTTAACGAGATAATCATCAGCACCTAACTCTAACCCTTTGACTCGATGTTCAACATTACCTAAAGCAGTAAGCATGAGTATTGGTGTATTTTTTCCTGCACTCCGCAAATTTTTTGCAATCTCCCAGCCGTTAATATCCGGCAACATCACATCAAGAATAATTAAATCATAGTCTTCAGTTGTGGCCATATGCAGGCCTGTAATGCCATTTTCGATAGCATCAACAATAAACCCGGACTCACTTAAGCCTTTAGATAAGTATTCTCTCGTTTTATGTTCATCTTCAACAATAAGTAATTTCATCTTAGACCTAGCAGACAGGTAAACAATACTGCCATTCTAAGCACTACCATAACGAAATGTAAAATGACAAATTTGTCATTTTCATGTCATGAATCTAACAGCTGTTCTTTTTTACTATAGTCTCAATTTTAATCACTAGAGGCATGGCTATACCATGTATTCCCCAAAAATATTAATTATAGCTTATGCCTTAATTTTGACGGGTTGTGTTTCGCTAGCCCCTGAATATCAACGTCCTAATCTTAATGTACCTCATCAATTTAGTAGCAATATTTCTGATGCAGTAAAGCAGGCTCAAATAGAATTATCGATTCCTAGTTGGGACCAATTTATTCAAGATCCACAAATGAAAAGTGTGATAGAAATTGCGCTTGAGAAAAACAGTGATTTATATCTTGCTGCGTTAGATGTAGAAGAAGCTCGTGTGCGTTTTGGGCTAGCGGAAGCTGAAAAATATCCTCAAGTTAGTTCATCAATGAGTGGTGACTATAGCCAATCATTAGAGTCTGGCACATCGTTCAATAAGAAATATAGTGCGGGTATTGATATCAGCTATGAACTGGATTTTTTTGGACGTATTAAAAATTTATCTGATGCAGATAAAGCAAAATTTATCGCTTCCCAAGAGATGAAGCGTGCGACACAAATTATAACAATCAAAACGGTAGCAGAAGCGTATTTAGATGTGGTGTATAACCAAAAACTATTATTAATTGCACAAGAGACGAAACAAAGTTACCTCAATAGCCAATCGATAGTAATGCAAAAAGTGGCGGCTGGAAAAGCGGGGTTATCAGATTTAGAACAAGCTAAAGGACAAGTGCAGTCTATTTTTATTAATATCGAAAAAATTGAAAGTGAAATTGCTAAAAATGAAAATTTATTGAATTTTTTGGCGAATGATTATGTAACAAAGATAAACTCAGAGTTAGGGCACTACGAACCGAACTATCCCTTGATTACAACACCTTCAAATATTCCTTCTGAAATATTATTAAAACGCCCAGATATTATGGCTGCGGAACAAAATATTATTTCTGAGAATGCCAATATTGGTGTAGCGAGAGCCGCTTTTTTTCCTTCAATTTCCTTTAATACGGGTATCGCAAATAATAACGAGTCCTTAACTGGGCTATTTGATTCTTCAAATGGTATTTGGAATTTTATTCCTAAAATCACGTTACCTATTTTTACTGGGGGCTCAAATAGCCGAAATTTAGAGTTGGCAAATATTAGAAAAAATAAAGCGATTGTTAATTATGAAAAAAATATTCAAGTGGCATTTCGTGAAGTGAAAGATGCCTTAGTGATCAAATCGAGTTTAGAAAAACAACTTATATCCCAAGAGCAATATGTCAACACGCTGCAAAACGTCTTAATACAGAAACAAGCCAGTTATCGATATGGTGGTTTGAGTTATCTCGATGTTCTTGAAGCACAGCGTAGCTTATTTACTGAACAGCAAAATTTATTGATGTTGAAAATAGAACAGCAGAAGAATGAAATAAATTTATTCTCTGCACTAGGTGGCGGACTAATAAAATCATGAAGGTAAAAATGAAAAAATTAAATACAGTATTTTTTGCAATTTCAATGGCGATGTTAACAGCAACTGGCTATGCAAACGGCGCTGAACATAACCACTCTATTTATCCAGAAAAAGTCGCAGAACCGACAATCAATACAGAAGGAAAGCTCATTTCGATTGATAAAGAGAACAAGAAATTAACGATAAATCATAAAGAAATTGAAAGCATTGGCTGGCCACCAATGACGATGCGTTTTACTTATGAAAATGAAAATATGATCAACGGCTTACAAGAAAATGATGAATTAAAATTTTCATTTGTACAACAAGGTAATCTTTCAATGTTGAAATCCGTCGAAAAGATAAACTAAATAGATAGAGAGATGTTATGTCATTAGTTAACCTGACCAAATTGCTATTGGTAATTATTTTATCGAGCGTTATTTCAATTTTATTTTATCGTTATTTTTTCGTTGTAGAAAATAATAGCCAATCAGTTGAAAAACAAGAACGCACCGTATTGTATTGGTATGACCCAATGTATCCCAATACTAAATTTGATCAACCAGGAAAATCTCCTTTTATGGACATGGACCTTGTCCCTAAATATGCGGATGAAAACTTGGCTTCAGCGGATAGCAAGGGGATAACAATTAACCCAACACAGACACAAAATTTAGGGCTTAAAACGGTGGATGTAAAGTGGGGAAAACTAAACTATGACTTAACATTTCCAGCTGAAATTGTGTTTAATGATCACCAATTTGCTATCGTACAAGCACGAGAAAATGGTTTTGTTGAAAAAGTTTATCCATTCACAGTCGGTGAGAGGATCCAAAAAGGCGTTCCTATTGCTGAGCTAACGATCCCAGCATGGGTTGAAGCACAAAGCGAATACCTCGCACTTAAGCAAATGAATGCGAGCCAACAAGATCTTAATAGCGTCATTGAGCGTTTACGTTTAAATGGCATGCCAGAAGGCGCGCTTTCTCAGTTTATTAAAACAGGAAAAGTGCAAACACGTTTTACTGTTCAAGCCCCTATTTCTGGGGTAATTACTGCACTTAATCTGCGTTTAGGAATGAATGTATCCAAAGAAGTCGTTATTGCACAAATTCAAGGAACTGATCCATTGTGGATTAATGCATCAGTTCCTCAGTCTGTCGCTGAATTACTTAATCAACAAACACAATTTACAGTTTCTATTCCTGCCTATCCTTCACAGTTATTTATAGTGAAAAACTGGTTGATATTACCCAGTGCGGATCAAGCAAGCCGCACCATTAATATTCGCACGGAAATTGCGGATCCCAACCATTTATTAAAACCGGGCATGACGGCGTATTTAAATCTAATTGCAGAAGGTACGGAAAGTTTATTGATCCCTTCACAAGCCATTGTGGATTCAGGGAAAGAACAGCATGTTATTGCTGTTGGTGAGAATGGTGAATTTATTCCGAAAAGGGTGCGAGTGCTGAGTGAATCCCAACAAATGACGGCAATATCTGAAGGCTTACAAGTGGGCGAGCATATAGTGACTCAGGGGATTTTCCTGATTGATTCTGAAGCGAATATTGCTGGGGCATTAGCCAAGATGGAAGCGCTTCCCGAACCATCGGTGTCATCTAATCATTCATCACATAAATCTCAGGAGTAGAGTATGTTGGAATGGATTATAAGACGCTCAGTTGCTAACCGGTTTTTAGTGCTAATGGGAGTCGTATTTTTAGTTATTGCAGGTATTTGGAGCATTCGCAGTACACCTGTTGATGCATTACCTGACTTATCTGATGTACAAGTGATCATCAAAACCACTTATCCAGGGCAAGCGCCACAACTAGTCGAAAACCAAGTCACATACCCGATAACGACGACAATGTTATCTGTGCCGGGAGCAAAAACGGTGCGTGGTTTCTCTGCCTTTGGTGACTCATATGTTTATGTTATTTTTGAAGATAATACCGATTTATACTGGGCTCGTTCACGAGTTTTAGAATATTTAAACCAAGTTCAAAACCAATTACCTAAAGGTGCAGTGGCATCCATTGGGCCTGATGCGACAGGTGTTGGTTGGATTTTTGAATATGCTTTAGTGGATAAAACGGGAAAGCATAATTTAGCGGAACTGCGTTCGTTACAAGATTGGTTTTTGAAATATGAATTGAAGGCGTTGCCGAATGTTTCAGAAGTTGCAACCGTCGGTGGTGTGGTTAAATCCTACCAAATCTTAGTTGACCCACTCAAGCTTAGCCAATTTTCAGTGACATTACCTGAAATAAAGCAGGCAGTTGAAATGGCTAACCAAGAAGCGGGTGGTTCATCGATTGAAATTGCTGAAGCTGAATATATGGTTAGAGCAAGTGGTTACCTTCAATCTATTGATGACTTTAATAAAATCTACCTAAAAACACCAGAAAATGGCGTACCCATTTACCTGCAAGATGTTGCTCGAATACAGGAAGGCCCCGAAATGCGCCGTGGGGTTGCTGAGCTAAATGGAGAAGGCGAGGTTGTGGGTGGTATTATTTTGCTTCGTTCAGGTGAAAATGCACGTAATGTGATTCATGATGTAAAACAAAAGCTTGAAGATTTAAGTGCTAGCTTGCCGGAAGGCATCGAAATTATCACTACTTATGATAGAAGTATTCTTATTGATAACGCGATTGATAATTTGAGTTATAAGTTACTGGAAGAATTTATTGTTGTCGCATTAGTATGTGCTGTTTTTTTATGGCATTTCCGTTCTGCGTTAGTGGCTATTATTTCCTTGCCTCTTGGATTATTTATTGCCTTTATCGTCATGCGCTACCAAGGAATAAATGCAAATATAATGTCATTAGGGGGCATTGCAATTGCGATTGGGGCCATGGTGGATGCCGCCATTGTTATGATAGAAAATGCGCATAAAAAATTAGAAAAGTGGCAGTATGAAAATGAAGGTAAAGTCATTGATAATGCCCAGCGTTGGAAAGTTATTACGGACTCTGCTGTTGAGGTTGGACCCGCATTATTTATCAGCTTATTAATTATCACATTGTCTTTTATTCCTATCTTTACGTTGGAGGGGCAAGAAGGCCGTTTATTCGGTCCACTCGCATTTACAAAAACCTATGCCATGGCGGGGGCTGCAGCGCTAGCATTAATTGTTATTCCAATTCTAATGGGGTATTGGATCCGCGGTAATATTCCAAATGAAAATAAAAATCCACTGAATCGTTGGTTGATTTCACTCTACAGCCCTATTTTAACGAAGGTATTGGCATGGCCAAAAACAACCTTGTTAATTGGTTTCTTATCTTTATTTACCGTGATATGGCCATTAAAACATTTAGGTGGTGAATTTCTTCCTGCGATTAATGAAGGTGACTTACTTTATATGCCTTCAACGCTACCGGGGGTTTCTCCTGCACAAGCGGCATTTTTACTACAAAATACAGATAAGTTAATCAAAACTATTCCTGAGGTGGATACGGTATTTGGAAAAGTCGGTAAAGCTGAAACAGCTACGGATTCAGCTCCGATGGAAATGATTGAAACAACGATACGTTTGAAGCCGCAAGCACAGTGGCGAGACGGCATGACTCTCGAACAAATTATTGATGAGCTGGATGAAACTGTGCGTTTACCTGGAGTTGCAAACTTATGGGTTCCACCTATTCGCAATCGTATTGATATGTTGTCTACGGGAGTTAAAAGCCCTATAGGTATCAAAGTATCGGGCAGAGATCTCGAAGAAATTGATGCATTAGCCCAAGAAATTGAAAAAGTTACAAAATCGGTGCCCGGGGTTGTTTCTGTTTTAGCCGAGCGATTAGTTGGTGGGCGCTATATTGATGTCAAAATCGATAGAGAAAAAGCAGCGCGTTTTGGTATGAGCATCAGTGACGTACAAGTTTATATTTCAATGGCGACTGGCGGGGAAATGATTGGGGAAACAGTTGAAGGGATTGAGCGTTATCCAATTAGCATAAGATATCCTCAAGATTACCGAAATAGTGTATCTGCGATGAAATTGTTGCCAATTTTAACGCCGAGTAAACAGCAAATTGTGCTTAGTGATGTTGCGGATGTATCCGTGAATATGGGCGCTCCAATGTTGAAAACGGAGAATGCAAGACCGACTAGCTGGATTTATATTGATGCACGCGATCGCGATATGGTCTCTGTTATTAAAGATATTGATGCAGCAATAAAAGATAACATCCAAATGAAGCCGGGTCTTAGCTATTCCTTTACAGGGCAATTTGAATTACTTGAAAGGGCTAATCAAAAGTTAATGTTAATGGTTCCCGCTACCATCATGATTATTTTTGTATTGCTTTATTTAGCATTCAGACGATTTAGTGAGGCTTTGCTGATTTTATTAAGCTTACCTTTTGCTTTGGTTGGGGCTATTTGGTTCCTTTACTGGATGAACTTTAATTTATCGGTTGCGACAGGAACTGGATTTATTGCATTAGCAGGTGTAGCAGCTGAATTTGGTGTGGTTATGTTGATTTATTTACGCCATGCAATCGAAGATAAAGAAAAACAGCAAGGAATAAGCAGCTTATCAGATAAAGATTTAGACCGTGCATTATATGAAGGGGCTGTTTTGCGTGTTCGTCCTAAAGCCATGACGGTTGCTGTAATTTTAGCGGGTTTATTACCCATATTACTTGGAACAGGCGTTGGTTCCGAAGTGATGAGCCGTATCGCGGCACCGATGATTGGCGGCATGATCACCGCACCGTTATTATCCCTATTTATTATTCCTGCAGCTTATAAATTAATCTGCCAGTTACGTCATAATAAATAATGATGAATATTCACCATGACTATTTTGAAGGTAAATTAAAGATGAAAAAATTAATGTTGAGTGGAATGTTATTACTGTCATTCTCTGCATTTTCTCAAAACCAGAGCGTGCAATTGTATAAAGATGCAAACTGTGGTTGCTGTGAATTGTGGGGCGAAGGGATCAAAAAAGCGGGATATAACGTTGAAGTGAACGAAATCAGTTATGATGAATTAAATCAACTCAATGATGAATTGAAGGTCCCTTATAACTTACGCAGCTGCCACATAGCTAAATACAAAGGCAAAGTGATTGTTGGACATGTTCCTGTGAGTAGCCTTGATGCGATTGGTGCTTTACCGGCAGATGTGGTGGGAATTTCTGTTCCGGGTATGCCAATTGGTAGCTTAGGTATGGAGCAGCCAGATGGCCGTACTCAGCCTTATTCTGTGGTGCAGTTTAAAGCAAATGGTGAATATCGTTAATTAATATGTATTTCATTAAGTTGCAGGATTTCCTGCAACTTATGTATTTCATTAGCTTTCTAATATTAATTCGATAGCTTTGAGCTCTTCTTGCGTAAAATTACGATTTTTTAGGATCCCCATCGCATCATCAATTTGGCTGATACGGCTTGCGCCGATGAGCACTGAAGTGATCCTATCATGTCTCAGTAACCATGCTAAGGCCATTTGATTTAGCTTCTGTCCTCTTTTTACCGCCAGTTCGTTCAGCTGTTTAACCTTTGATAAAACGTTGGATGTGAGTCTTTCTGGCGGTAAAGAAGGGTTACCCGCAGCGCGTGAATCCGCAGGAATACCATTAAGATAGCGATCAGTTAAAATCCCACCTGCTAACGGAGAGTATGCGATAGAGCCGACACCTTCTTCTTCCAGTAAATCGAGTAAATCTTCTTCAGGAGTGCGTTCTAGCATGGAATATCTAGGTTGGTGAATCAGGCAAGGGGTTCCTAATTCATTGAGAATATTAATAGCTTCTTTAGCTAAATTTGTTGGGTAATTAGAAATTCCCACATACAGCGCTTTTCCTTGGCGAACAATGAGATCTAGTGCTCCCATGGTTTCTTCTAATGGAGTATTGGGGTCAGGTCGATGATGATAAAAGATATCCACATAATCTAAACCCATGCGTTTTAAACTTTGATTTAGGCTTGCAACCAAGTATTTTTTACTTCCCCAGTCGCCATAAGGGCCATCCCACATAGTGAAACCAGCTTTTGATGAAATGATCATTTCATCTCGATAAGGTAGAAAATCCTGTTGCATGATCCTACCAAATGTACTTTCGGCAGATCCTGGCGGTGGCCCATAATTATTCGCAAGATCGAAATGGGTGATCCCAAGGTCAAAAGCATGGCGAAGCATGGCTTGGCAATTATCAAAGGGTTTGTTATCGCCAAAGTTGTGCCATAACCCTAATGAAATCAGTGGTAAGCGCAATCCGCTACGGCCACATAAACGATATTCCATTTCAGTATAGCGTTTTGATGATGCGACATAAGGCATACTTCACCTCCAAAATAGTGGGTAAAACTCAATTTATACTGTCATAAAGCTAAAAAGTAGGCTGAGGAATCAATGCTAATTCGTGCTTAGTGAGAAGGTTTATGAGTAAATTGTGATTGAGCCCGAAAAAAGAATGAAGTATTTTGAAATACGTGGGTGTCTGTTGTGTGTCAGTTCCCACGTTTTGTGCATTAAGCTTGTTCTGGGCGTGTAAATACTAACTCGCTACCTTTAGATTGGCTTTCATTAAATTGATAGCCTTCTAAATTAAAATCAGCTAGTTGGTCTGTTTTCGTTAATTTGTTTTGGATGATAAAGCGGCTCATTAAACCCCGAGCTTTTTTTGCATAAAAGCTGATAACTTTATATTTACCATTTTTTTCATCCAGAAAAATAGGCTTGATAATTTGGCCATCCAGTTTTTTTGTATTTACTGATTTGAAATATTCATCTGAGGCAAGATTGACCAATACTTGGTCTTTTTGCTCTGCTAATGCATGATTTAATTGCTTGGTGATAATGTCTCCCCAAAACTCATACAAATCTTTTCCACGGGTGTTTTTTAAACGAATTCCCATTTCTAAGCGATAAGGCTGCATTAAATCTAGCGGTCTTAAAACACCATAAAGGCCTGATAATATACGTAAATGGGATTGAGCAAACTCAAAATCGTTTTGAGAAAACGTTTCTGCTTGCATACCCGTATATACATCACCTTTGAAGGCGAGGATCGCTTGGCGTGCATTTTCTGGGGTAAAGTCCGCATGCCACTCTGCAAAACGAGCGGCATTGAGCCCTGCAAGTTTGTCACTAATTTTCATTAAACTGGCGATATCCGCGGGGGTTAACTTACGACAGACATTAATTAATTTTTGAGACTCAGAGAGTAATTCAGGCTGAGTAAATTGCTGTGTTGCAAGTGGGCTTTCGTAGTCTAATGTTTTTGCAGGTGAAATTGTAATAAGCATGACTTGACCCTTAATAAAGAATGATACTGCTTACTTTAGCAAAAATTCTGCCTAATTGGCTAATTGATACGATAAGCCAAACCAATATTATTCTTTATTACAATAACAGCACAATATAACTTGCTAAAAGGATTCAGTTTCTAATTGGTTAGCGAAATCGATTGCCAATCAAATAGTTGCTTTTGACTAGATTTACTTGCTTGCAGCAATATGGATGCATGATATTATCTGTAGACGGTGCGGCGATAGCCACAATTCCTTTATAATACGCAAAGTAATTCAAGTTGCAGTTTGTTAGCCAACGCAACTACATTCGCAAGAATTGTAAGTAGCCAACATCGCTACAACTTGGAATATGACGGGTATAACAACGAGATTAAAGAAATGACCGATAAACTAACCTCATTACGTAGTCTGACAACTGTTGTTGCTGATACTGGCGACATCGAAGCGATGAAGCTTTACAAGCCACAAGACGCGACCACAAATCCATCGCTGATCTTAAATGCTGCACAAATTCCTGAGTACCGTAAATTAATTGATGAAGCGGTAGAATGGGCACGTAAGCAAAGCAATAATCGCGAGCAACAAATCGTTGATGCTTGTGACAAGCTGGCTGTTAATATCGGTCTGGAAATTCTGAAATTAGTTCCGGGTCGTATTTCTACTGAAGTTGATGCACGCCTTTCTTATGATGAAGAAGCTTGTATTGCTAAAGCGCGTCACTTAATCAAAATGTACAACGATGCAGGCATCAGTAATGACCGTATTCTGATTAAACTGGCTTCGACTTGGCAGGGTATCCGTGCTGCTGAGAAACTGGAAAAAGAAGGCATTAACTGTAACCTGACTTTATTATTCTCTTTTGCTCAAGCACGTGCTTGTGCGGAAGCGGGTGTATACCTGATTTCTCCATTTGTGGGCCGTATTCTTGACTGGTACAAAGCGAATACAGATAAAAAAGAATTCGCGCCACATGAAGATCCAGGTGTGGTTTCTGTTACTGAAATCTACAATTACTACAAAGCTCACGGTTATAAAACGGTGGTTATGGGCGCAAGCTTCCGTAACGTGGGTGAAATCATTGAACTAGCAGGTTGTGACCGCTTAACTATCTCTCCAGGGTTATTGAAAGAGCTGTCAGAATCACAGGGTGAATTAGTACGTAAACTGACAGATGCAGGTAAAACTCAAGAGCCAGGCGCTAAGTTGACAGAAGCAGAGTTCTACTGGCAGCACAATCAAGATCCAATGGCGGTTGATAAACTGTCTGACGGTATTCGTAAGTTTGCAGTAGACCAAGAGAAACTGGAAAAAATGATTGCAGATTTACTGTAATTTATTTCTTTTTTTCGTTAAAACCCAGCCGGTTGGTTGGGTTTTTTTATATCCATTTTTCATTGAGTTAGTTCTCAATTTAAAGATAAAAACACCTCGGCACTGCATGCAATCATTCATCATGATATGATATCGCTCCTGTTTATTCTTAAGTGAACAGTTTTTGATTGAATAATTTCTTTGAGGTTTGTATGGATGAATTGCGCATAGGTCTGGTTTCTGTTTCTGATCGTGCTTCGAGCGGTATTTATGAAGATAAAGGCATTCCTGCATTAGAGGAGTGGTTAGCCAAAACGCTGACAACACCTTTTCGCATCGAAACTCGCCTGATCCCTGATGAGCAAATCATGATAGAGCAAACATTATGTGAGCTGGTGGATGAATTTGCTTGCCATTTAGTCCTAACTACTGGGGGCACAGGCCCCGCTCGTCGCGATGTCACACCTGACGCAACCCTTGCGATTGCAGACCGTGAGATGCCGGGGTTTGGTGAACAAATGCGGCAAATTAGCCTAAAATTTGTACCTACTGCGATATTATCACGGCAAGTTGGAGTAATACGCAATCAGGCCTTGATTTTAAATTTACCAGGGCAGCCTAAAGCAATTGCGGAAACACTAGAAGGCTTAAAAGACAAAGAAGGGAATGTAGTTGTTTCTGGTATTTTCGCCAGTGTTCCTTATTGTATTCAATTGCTTGATGGCCCATATGTGGAAACAGATCCTACGGTTGTGAAGGCATTTAGACCTAAATCAGCAATTCGTTCTGAGTAGTATTTCAATATAATCAGGTGAGCATTGACTCACCTGATTAATAATATTTAATGCATAAAATCACATACGTTAGTCAAACTTAACCACGTTGGCCAATCGGTAATACTGTTTTGCCATATTGCTCATTTAATATTTCCGCAACCGCTAAATAAAATGCGCTAGCACCACAGATAATTCCTTCAAAACCTGCAAATTTTAGTAATACCGCATTTCCCGTGATATTACCAATCGCTAATAAAGCGAATAATACAGTTAAGCTACCAAAGACAAATTGCAAAACAAAATTAGCTTTGAATGTTCCCAAGAACATGAAAAAGGTAAAAATTCCCCAAATAGCGAGGAAAATACCTAAAAATTCAGGTGAGGTTGCTTCGGCTAATCCCATTGAAGGTAAAAATAATAGACCAACTAATGCAACCCAAAACATTCCGTAAGAAGTAAATGCGGTTGCACCGAATGTATTGCCTTTTTTGTATTCAATCAGGCCCGCAATAAATTGAGCAATACCACCATAAAAAATGCCCATACTTAAAATAACGGATGAAAGAGGGAAAAAACCTGCGTTATGAATATTTAGCAGGATGGTTGTCATACCAAAGCCTAGTAAACCAAGTGGGCCTGGATTTGCAAGAGAGCTAGACTGCATATAACCTCTGGTAAAATATATAAAATTCAAATAGATAAAAAACAAAAAGTTTTGCCAAAGTAACAGCGGCGGCGCATCATACGCAGTTTTGATTGTTTAAACCATGATCACAAGACAGGTTTTTTTGCAATAAATGCAATTTTTTTTGATTCTCCCCCTTGATGAATGAATTTGTGACCCCATCTTAAAAGCATCAACTGATATCAATCCAAATTATTGCGTATTGAAAAATAATTTAGGCTCAGAGTGAAAACTCCCTTGAAAATGAAATATTGAGCCTCATATAGATTGATATCGAAATCATAGTGAAAAGAATTCCTTTGGAGGCGTTTTAGATGGGTAAAATCATTGGTATCGACTTGGGTACAACTAACTCATGCGTTGCAATTATGGATGGTACTACAGCTCGTGTTCTAGAGAACAGCGAAGGTGATAGAACGACTCCTTCCATCATTGCGTACACTCAAGATGGTGAAATTTTAGTTGGTCAGCCAGCAAAACGTCAGGCTGTGACTAACCCAGAAAATACTTTATTTGCAATCAAACGTTTGATTGGTCGTCGTTTCCAAGACGAAGAAGTTCAGCGTGACGTTTCTATCATGCCATATAAAATCATTGCGGCTGATAACGGCGATGCATGGTTAGATGTGAAAGGCCAAAAAATGGCTCCACCACAAGTTTCAGCTGAAGTTCTGAAAAAAATGAAGAAAACAGCTGAAGACTATTTAGGTGAGCCTGTAACAGAAGCGGTTATTACTGTACCTGCTTACTTTAACGATGCTCAGCGTCAAGCGACTAAAGATGCGGGCCGTATCGCTGGTTTAGAAGTAAAACGTATCATTAACGAACCAACAGCTGCTGCATTAGCATATGGTTTAGATAGAGAAGTGGGTAACCGTACTATTGCGGTTTATGACTTAGGTGGTGGTACATTTGACTTATCAATCATCGAAATTGATGAAGTTGATGGCGAAAAAACCTATGAAGTTTTGGCAACCAATGGTGATACTCACTTAGGTGGTGAAGACTTCGATACTCGTTTAATCAACTACTTAGTTGAAGAGTTTAAGAAAGAACAAGGTGTTGACCTACGTAACGACCCGTTAGCGATGCAACGTCTGAAAGAAGCTGCAGAAAAAGCAAAAATTGAGCTGTCTTCTGCACAACAAACAGACGTTAACCTGCCGTACATTACAGCGGATGCAACAGGTCCTAAACACATGAATATTAAAGTGACTCGTGCGAAATTAGAGTCACTGGTAGAAGATTTAGTTAAGCGTTCAATGGAGCCAGTTAAAGTTGCTCTGCAAGACGCAGGCTTAAGCGTGAGCGAAATCAACGACGTTATCTTAGTTGGTGGCCAAACACGTATGCCAATGGTTCAAAAAGTTGTTGCTGATTTCTTTGGTAAAGAACCACGTAAAGACGTGAACCCAGACGAAGCAGTTGCAATGGGTGCGGCAGTACAAGGTGGTGTTTTAGCGGGCGATGTTAAAGACGTTCTGTTACTTGACGTAACGCCTCTGTCTTTAGGTATCGAAACCATGGGCGGTGTGATGACTTCGTTAATTTCGAAGAACACCACTATCCCAACAAAACACAGCCAAGTGTTCTCAACAGCGGAAGACAATCAAGCTGCGGTAACTATCCATGTTCTGCAGGGTGAGCGTAAACGTGCGAGTGACAACAAATCACTGGGTCAGTTTAACTTAGATGGTATTCAAGCTGCACCACGTGGTATGCCACAAATCGAAGTGACTTTTGATATCGATGCGGATGGTATCTTGCATGTTTCTGCGAAAGATAAAAATAGCGGACGTGAGCAAAACATCACCATTAAGGCTTCTTCAGGTCTGAATGACGAGGAAATCGAAAAAATGGTACGTGACGCAGAAGCAAACGCTGAAGCTGACCGTAAATTTGAAGAGTTAGTTCAGGTTCGTAACCAAGCTGACCAATTAGTTCACGGTACTCGTAAACAAATTGAAGAAGCCGGTGATAAATTACCAGCTGAAGATAAAGCGAATATCGAAAAAGCAACTTCTGAGTTAGAAGTGGCAGCAAAAGGTGAAGATAAAGCAGATATCGAAGCGAAAATCCAAGCTTTAGTCACTGCATCTGCAAAACTTCTGGAAATTGCACAGCAACAAGCTCAAGCGGGCGGTGCAGCTGGCGCAGAAGCGAAGAAAGATGATGATGTTGTTGACGCTGAATTTGAAGAAGTTAACGACAAAGACAAAAAATAAAGCCCTTAGCGGGCGCAGTAGCTGTAGCAAATGATAGTTAATGGTTACTGATACCGGATACGGGCGTCGAGGGAACTCTACGCCCGTTCCGCATGTTAAGGGTAATGAGAATGGCGAAAAGAGATTTTTATGAGGTGTTAGGCCTCGAAAGAAATGCTTCTGAGAAAGATATTAAGCGTGCTTATAAGCGTTTAGCGATGAAGCATCACCCCGACCGTAATCAGGGTGATAAAGACTCGGAAGATAAATTTAAAGAAATTAAAGAAGCTTACGAAGTTCTTTCTGACGAGCAAAAACGCGCCGCTTATGACCAATATGGTCATGCTGCGTTTGAACAAGGCGGAATGGGCGGCGGCGGTGGCTTTGGTGGTGGCGCTGACTTTAGTGATATCTTTGGTGACGTCTTCGGTGATATTTTTGGAGGCGGCCGCAGACAGCAGCGCCCAAGCCGTGGTTCTGACCTACAGTACAACATGGAACTGACTCTTGAAGAGGCTGTCCGTGGAGTGACCAAAGAAATCCGTATTCCGACCTTAGAAACCTGTGACGTTTGTCATGGTAATGGTGCGAAACCGGGAACCAGTGCGGATACATGCTCAACCTGTCACGGTATGGGCCAAGTCCATATGCGCCAAGGCTTTTTCTCTGTACAACAGCCTTGTCCAACTTGCCATGGTCGCGGTAAAGTAATCAAAGATCCATGCAACAAATGTCATGGTCATGGCCGTGTTGAGAGATATAAAACACTGTCAGTTAAAATTCCAGCGGGTGTCGATACGGGGGACCGTGTTCGTTTATCAGGGGAAGGTGAGGCCGGAGAAAACGGAGCACCAGCAGGAGATTTATTCGTTCAGGTTCATGTGTTACCTCATAATATTTTTGAGCGTGATGGTAATAACCTGCACTGTGAGGTGCCGATTAACTTTGCTGATGCAGCACTGGGCGGCGAAATTGAAGTGCCAACCCTCGATGGGCGTGTAAAACTGAAAATCCCAGAAGAAACTCAAACTGGTAAAATTTTCCGCATGAAAGGGAAAGGTGTGAAATCGGTACGTGGTGGTCTGCAAGGTGATTTAATGTGCCATATTGTTGTTGAAACACCCGTTAAGCTGAATGAGAAACAAAAAGAGTTACTCAAAGAATTTGGTGAATCATTAGGTGGAAAGAGCGGTGAGAAAAACAGCCCACGCTCTAAAAGCTTTTTAGATGGTGTGAAAAAATTCTTCGATGATTTAACAAATAAATAATGAGTGGCTAATTAAACGAGAATGGCTGACTGAGCATATTGCCAAGTCAGCCATTTTTTTATCTTATTTTACAACTTCACCGCTAGCAACCACGGTTTCGCGGACTTTATTGGCAAAATCTTGAGCTTCTTTGATAATTGAATTTTCATCAGCAGTCAGTATTTTACGGTCTTGCATCAATACTTTGCCATCAACTATGGTATGGCGGACATTGGCTCCATTAGCCCCATATACCAGCGCAGCGTATGGGCTATACATAGGAACCATATTTGGTGATTTGGTATCAATAACAATAAGATCAGCTAATTTCCCAGGTTCGAGAGAGCCCAGTTTATCTTCCATGTGTAACACGCGCGCAGAGCCCATTGTCGCCATATCAACAACAGTAATTGGTGGCATCGCCGCTCTATCTTTATTTGCTAGTTTGTGAATTTTACCCACTAAATTCAGCTCATTTAACGTCGTTAACGTATTACTCGACATTGGTCCATCTGTTCCCAAGCCAACACGGATCCCTTTTTCAAGCATGGTTGTCACAGGGGCAACACCCTTAGCTGACTTAGTATTCGCACTGATATTATGTGCAACACCAACATCATATTGTTTGAGCAAATCCATATCTTTTTCATCAACCATAATGGCATGGGCAGCTATTACTTTATTGTTCAGTGCACCTATGTCTGCCATATATTGAACCGGGCTTTTGCCACCAGTGCGTTTGGCGATCTCTTCTTGCTCACGATCGGTTTCTGCTAGATGGATCATCACGGGAACATCAAGTTCTTGAGATAATTTTGCTATTTTTTGTAAATGCTCTGTTGTGTTAGTATAGGGTGCATGGGGTGCAAAAGCAGGAGTGATACGTGGGTGATCTTTGTATTGATTGATAAAGTTTACGGCATAATTGATGCCTTCATCTGCATTTTTTGCATCAGCGACAGGAAATTGAATAACAGATTCACCAAGGACAGCTCTTAAACCAATTTTATCAACGGTTTTAGCCACTTCATCTTCAAAATAATACATATCAACGTAAGTTGTGACACCGCCTTTAATCATTTCTACATTAGCAAGGTTTGCTCCGACTCGAACCATTTCACGGGAGACCATTTTATTTTCTAATGGGAAGATATAACGGTGTAAACGGTCTGGTACGTCATCGGCTAAAGAACGAAATACGGTCATAGATGCATGTGTATGCGTATTAATTAGCCCTGGCATGACAATATCACCATCAACATTTAGTACATTAGGTGCTTGGTAACGTTGAGTAAGCTCAGGGCCACCAACGGCAATAATTTTATTGCCTTTGATGACAACCGTACCATGGTCAATAACCTGTTTTTGAGCATTCATTGTTAAGATGGTGCCATCTACAATTATGATGTCAGCGGGTGTAGCTGCAAAGCTAGAAAAAGAAGCACTAATAATGGAAATAGCTAGTAAAGATTTTAAAAGCGACATTTTGGCCTCATATCTGGTGAGAAAATATAAAAACTATAGGTAAATAAAAAGAAATAATACTATTTTTAATTAAAACAAAATTGATTGCTTGGTAACTGAACATTTAAATAATAATAATTTTATTAATGACTTAATTTTGCTAATAAAACACCAAAAACAATAACAACACAGGCAACGACTCGCATGACGTTGAATTTTTCTTTAAGAAAAGCAATAGATAGGAACATAGCGAATAGCACACTAGTTTCTCTAATTGCAGCGACCATGACAATGGGGGCTTGGCTCATCGCCCATATGGCAATACCATAGCTAATCAGTTGCATTAACCCACCAAGTAACCCAGAGCGCCAGTATTGTTGAATTCCAACAACTAGGGTACCACGATATTTGATAAAGCCAGGTACAGCTAACACAATCCCATTCAATAGAAATAACCAAAGTGTATACACCACAGGGTCTTCACTTGCTCTGGCACCATAGCCATCAGATAAGGTATAGCAGGCAGTAAAAAAGGCAGTTGATATGGCAAAAGCCAGAGCTTTTCCTTTGATATTTAAAGTGAATTTCTTCCCTGCAAAGGCAATAAGCACTACGCCAGAAATGATAAATAAAACACCAATAAGGCCCATTAATGGAATTAGCTCACTAAATAGCAAAGCACCGAGTAGTGCAGTCATTAATGGCGCAGACCCTCGTGATATGGGGTATATCTGGCTTAAATCACCATGTGTATAAGCCTGGCTTAAAAAATAGGTATAGCCAATATGAAATAATACCGATAAAGCTAGCCAATGGATGGCTTCTGGTGATGGCAGGCCTAACCAAAATATTGCTGGTAGCGTTAAGATGCCAGAAAAAACAGAAATCATGACTAAACCGAAAAAGCGGTCATTGCCAAATTTAACAATGGCATTCCAGCTTGCATGGCAAAAAGCGGCAAAAAGTACGGCAAAGAGTACGTGAGTTGTCATTAGTGAATTGTAATCTTGAGTTTTTTATTGGCAATCTAATCGCATTTTTTTTGCGAAGCGCTTTGCAAATATCTTGCAAGTAGTCTCCCACATTTAAAATCTTCATGAAAGGTATCGAGAAAAGAAGATGCATAATTATTTTGTGGTGGTTGAAAAATGTAGGTTGGGTACTGTAATAAAAAATTGAAATTATAAAGTCCATTTTTAACAAAATTTGTTATTTGTTTTTATAAAAGTTGTCTATAGTAAAATTAACGTTTCTTTATCATTCTCTGTGACGCTTAACTTAAATTGCTCGATAATTCCGATTCGTCTCTGATGAATAAACGACTTTTTACGAATTAATGATTAGCATAGTATTAACATTCAAAAATATATTGGGGTTAACTATATGACAGCAATTATTCGTAAATTTTTAAGGTTAGAAGCAGCAGGGGGCTTACTCCTGATTATTGCTGCCATAGTCGCTTTAATGATGGCTAACTCGCCATTACAAGGGGCTTATCAGCAATTTTTAGATATTCCTGTATCAATTAAGATATCAGAATTTGGTTTAGATAAGCCTCTGATATTATGGATTAATGACTTCTTAATGGCGATTTTCTTTTTGGTGGTCGGCCTTGAAGTAAAACGTGAGTTATTGGAAGGATCCCTTGCGGGGCGTGATAAAGCGATATTTCCAGCAATTGCGGCATTAGGGGGAATGATTGCCCCTGCACTAATTTATCTGTTATTCAACGGAGGAGATGCAGTTACTCAGCAAGGCTGGGCAATACCTGCAGCGACAGATATTGCATTTGCTTTAGGTGTGATGGCGTTATTAGGTAAGCGGGTGCCAACAGAACTTAAGGTGTTCTTATTAGCATTGGCTATTATTGATGACCTTGGTGTTATCGTGATTATTGCCTTTTTCTACACAAGTTCTGTTTCTTTGGTTGCATTGGGGCTTTCAGCACTGTGTATTGCCATTCTCTGTATGATGAATTGGCGTAGAGTAGAGAATACAGCTGCTTACTTAGTTATTGGGTTAATATTATGGGTGTGTATTTTGAAATCTGGGGTTCATGCCACATTAGCTGGGGTCATTGTTGGCTTCTTAATTCCTTTACATGGTACTAACCAGACCAAGCCTTCAGAAGAATTGGAACACGTTTTACACCCATGGGTTGTTTACTTAATTCTACCTATTTTTGCGTTTGCTAATTCGGGTGTACAGCTTCAAGGTGTAACATTAGAAGGTTTATTAAGCCCACTGCCATTAGGCGTTGCCGCAGGGCTAATTTTGGGTAAACCCATTGGGATTTTTCTGTTTAGTTGGATTTCGGTAAAACTTGGGTTCGCAAAGTTGCCTGAGTCGATTAACTTAAAACAAGTTTTTGCCGTTTCTGTATTGTGTGGGATCGGTTTTACTATGTCTATTTTTATAACCGGCCTCGCATTTGATGGACTCGATGAGGTGTATAGTACCTATTCACGCCTAGGTATTTTGCTTGGCTCTACGTTAGCTGCATTTTTAGGTTACTTTATGTTAAGAGTTGTGTTACCGAAACAAAAAGAACTAACTTAGTACCAGCTCAACATTTAATTTTGTAAATTATTAGTAAGAATTTCCGAACTAATAATCTATGATATACCGTAGTGTGTTTTTAAATACACTACGGTATTCATTTTAAAGGCTCTGAGAAATATGAGCTGCGGGTAAATGTGTATGGTCAATAGTCGTTTGTCTAGCTAGTGATGGTACAAAAGGAATCGATATGCGGGTTTCACATCTTAATTTTAACCATCTTTACTACTTCTGGCATGTATGTAAAGAAGGCTCTGTCGTTGGAGCAGCAGAAGCGCTTTACCTGACTCCTCAGACAATTACAGGGCAAATAAAAGCATTGGAAGAACGATTAGGTGGAAAATTATTCAAAAGGCAGGGGCGAGGTCTGGTGCCATCTGAGCTTGGGCAATTAATTTTTCGCTATGCAGATAAAATGTTCATGCTTAGCCAAGAAATGCTAGATATTGTTAATTATAGCCGCGAATCCAATCTACTGTTTGATGTCGGGGTTGCGGATACGCTATCAAAACAGTTAGTTAGTAAAATATTAGAAACTACAGTTGTAGAGCATGAACAAATTCATTTGCGTTGTTTTGAATCAACACATGAATTGCTATTAGAACAGCTCAGCCAACATAAATTAGACATGATTTTGTCTGATTGCCCAGTTGACTCATCGCAGCAAGAAGGCTTGTTTTCGGTGAAATTGGGCGAGTGTAATATGAGTTTCTTTTGCCGTCAGCCGATCCCTAAAAAGCCATTTCCTGAGTGTTTAGAGGAACGTCGTTTATTAATTCCTGGGCGGCGATATTTATTAGGTAGGCATATCTTAGCTTGGATACGAAATAAAAATCTACAAGTTGAAGTGTTAGGTGAGTTTGATGATGCGGCACTTATGAAAGCATTTGGTATGCATTATAACGCGATTTTTGTAGCTCCATCGCAGTATACACCTGATCTTCTAGGTGGCGAAGATATTGTAGAGTTAGGCCGTTTAGAGAGCGTAAAAGAAGAGTATTACGTTATTTTTGCAGAGAGAATGATTCAGCACCCAGCAGTACAGCGAGTGTGTAATAAAGATTTTTCAGATTTATTTTCAGTGCCGCTTGATAGCTTAGATAAAAAATAGCGACAAATAAAAAACCGGCATAAGCCGGTTTTTTAAGCTAATCAAGAAGCAAAATTACATTGCTTTGATTTGAGCAACTAAGTTAGCTTTATGACGTGCTGCTTTATTTTTGTGGATCAGGCCTTTAGTAGCATGGCGATCAACAATAGGTTGCATGTCATTGAATGCTTTCTGAGCAGCTTCTTTATCGCCTGCAGCGATAGCAAGGTAAACTTTCTTGATAAAAGTACGTACCATAGAGCGACGGCTAGCGTTATGCTGACGACGTTTCTCTGACTGAACGGCACGTTTCTTAGCTGATTTGATATTAGCCAAGGTCCAACTCCCAAATGTATTCTATTGAGGACAATTCAAAGGTCGAGGAATATGCCCTTTCGCCCTTCATTTGTCAATGGATTTGTGCAAATAAACATCGTGTACTTCGATGCTCATGCGCTGTGAATGGTGCAAGATTCTATCAGCAAATATAAGAAGAATACAGATCTTAGCGTGAAAAAATGCGTAATTGATGGCAGAAATTTAAAAAGAATTAAGATGAAAAATGTTTTTTAGTCTATCAATCAGTGGGTAGTATGAAAATCAAGCATGTTATGGCTGTTTTTTGTTCTTTTTGACCGTTTGGTTATAACCATTGAAGTATAAAACATAAAAATATAATATTTTTAGAGACCTTGGAACAAATTTGTTGTATTGATAATCCATTGGTTACCCCAAAGTTTTTGATGTTCGAATCCAATTGCTCTGTTTGGGGAGCGTAATAACCCACTAATTACATAAAAATAGTGGTTAATAAATCGTGTAGAGATCAAAAAAATAGGGTTTAATGAAACCTTTTGCGAACTAAGGTTAACCTTATGCGTCGTACAAGGTATAATCCTACAATTTCCTCGGTATTGAGCCTGTTATGGAGCTAATTCGCGGTATACAGAATATCCGGGCGTGCCATCATGGTAGCGTGCTGACTATCGGTAATTTTGATGGTGTCCATCGTGGGCATCAGGTTTTACTTCAAAATTTGAAACTTAAGGGAGCGCAGTTAGGGTTACCAACTGTCGTGATGATATTTGAGCCTCAGCCCCTTGAATTTTTTATTGGTGACAAAGCGCCTGCGCGTTTGACGCGTTTGCGAGACAAAGTTAAATATCTTGCAGACAGTGGTATTGATTACCTCTTATGTGTTGAATTTAACCAGCACTTTGCATCATTAACACCCGCTGAGTTTGTTGCTGACTTACTTGTCAGTAAGCTTGGGGTAAAGTATCTCGCTATTGGCGATGATTTCCGCTTTGGGAAAAATCGCATGGGGGACTTTGCTTTTTTACAGCAAGCAGGTGATGAATTTGGTTTTGAAGTTGCAGATACAGAAAGCTTCTGTGATTCAGGGCTTCGTATTAGCAGTACAGCGATACGAAAAGCGATTCAAGAAAACAATCTTGAATTAGCGGAAAGCCTATTAGGGCACTCTTATCGTATTAGCGGGCGAGTGGTTCATGGTAATCAACTTGGCAGAACAATAGGTTTTCCAACAGCAAACCTACCGTTAAAACGTTTAGTCACACCAGTTACTGGTGTGTATGCTGTAGAAGTTTACGGTTTAGGTGATAAGCCTCTACCTGGTGTGGCAAATATTGGCACACGTCCGACTGTATCTGGAAAAGGAACACAGTTAGAAGTTCATCTGATTGATGCAAATATGGATTTATATGGGCGTCATATCGATGTAGTGTTACGTAAGAAATTACGTGATGAGCAGCGGTTTGCTTCGTTGGAAGCGCTTAAGGAGCAAATTGCTAATGATGTAATTGCAGCGAGAGAGTATCTTACTGCAATAGGAATCAGATAATTTAGCGGAAAATTGGAACTGAGAATCGATGAGTGACTATAAAAATACCCTGAATCTACCAGAAACAGGGTTCCCAATGCGTGGCGATCTCGCTAAACGCGAACCACAGATGTTAGAGCGCTGGTACAAAGAAGGTTTGTATCAGGCAATCCGTAAAGCAAAATCGGGCAAGAAAACTTTTATTCTGCACGATGGCCCTCCGTATGCTAACGGCAGTATTCATATTGGTCACTCAGTTAACAAAATTCTCAAAGATATTATTATTAAGTCCAAAGGGTTGGCGGGTTATGATTCCCCATACATCCCGGGTTGGGACTGCCATGGATTACCGATTGAACATAAAGTTGAACAAATCGTTGGTAAGCCAGGGGAAAAAGTTTCCGCCGCTGAATTTCGTGCACAATGCCGCCAATACGCTAAAGAGCAAATTGAAGGCCAAAAAGCTGATTTCATGCGTCTTGGTGTTTTAGGTGAGTGGGATAAACCTTATCTAACAATGGATTTTAAAACCGAGGCTCACATTATTCGAGCGTTGGCGAAAACTATTGCAAACGGCCATTTAGTGAAAGGAGCAAAGCCTGTTCACTGGTGTACAGCTTGCGGTTCTTCATTAGCGGAAGCTGAAGTTGAATACTACGACAAAACATCACCGTCTATCTACGTTCGCTTTCCAGCTGTAGATAGCGAGGCCGTGTGTGAAAAATTTGGTGTGGTAAGTGACAAAACTCCGTCGCTGGTTATTTGGACAACGACACCTTGGACATTGCCAGCAAACCGCGCAATTTCATTAAATCCTGAATTCAAATATAACTTGGTCGATGCAAATGGCGAGTTAGTCATTTTAGCCGCAGACCTCGTTGAAGACGTGATGAAAACTGCGGGTATCTCCGTATGGGAAGTTCTTGGTGAATGCGAAGGTTCAGCATTAGAATTGTTGCGCTTCCAGCACCCATTTATGGGCTTTGATGTTCCTGCTATTTTGGGCGATCATGTGACATTAGACGCAGGTACGGGGGCTGTTCATACCGCACCAGGCCACGGTCCTGAAGACTATATTGTCGGCCAGAAATATGGCTTAGAAACGGCTAACCCTGTGGGCCCAGATGGCTGCTTCTTACCAAATACTTACCCAACATTAGATGGCGTATTTATTTTTAAAGCTAACGATCTTATCGTTGAATTATTGAACGAAAAAGGCGCGTTACTGTACAAACAAGCGATTCAACACAGCTACCCATGTTGTTGGCGCCATAAGACTCCAGTTATCTTCCGTGCTACGCCACAGTGGTTTATCGGCATGGATAAAAACGGCTTACGTGAACAATCTCTGAAAGAAATTGATATTGTTCAATGGATCCCGGGTTGGGGACGTGCACGAATTGAATCTATGGTTGAAAACCGCCCTGACTGGTGTATTTCTCGTCAACGTACTTGGGGTACCCCAATGTCGTTGTTTGTTCATAAAGACACTGAAGAGCTACATCCTCGCACATTAGAATTAATGGAAGAAGTGGCTAAGCGTGTTGAAGTGGATGGCATCCAAGCATGGTGGGATCTTGACCCTGCTGAGCTGTTGGGTGATGAAGCTGAAATATATCGTAAAGTACCTGATACCTTAGACGTGTGGTTTGATTCTGGCTCAACGCACTTTGCGGTTGTGGATGCTCGTCCTGAATTCCATGGTAATTCAGCGGATATGTATCTTGAAGGGTCGGATCAACATCGTGGCTGGTTTATGTCATCATTGATGTTATCAACAGCAATGAAAGGGAAAGCACCTTATCGCCAAGTGTTGACACATGGTTTTACTGTTGATGGCCAAGGCCGCAAAATGTCTAAATCTTTAGGCAACACAGTAAGCCCACAAGATGTAATGAATAAACTGGGTGCAGATATCTTACGTTTATGGGTTGCATCAACGGATTATACTGGCGAAATCGCAGTTTCAGATGAAATTTTAAAACGTGCTGCTGATTCATATCGCCGTATTCGTAATACTGCACGTTTCTTACTGGCTAACCTGAGTGGTTTCAATCCTGAAACCGACATGGTGAAACCAGAAGATATGGTGGTTTTAGACCGTTGGGCGGTAAGTCGTGCGTTAGAAGCTCAGCAAGAAATTGCTAAAGCCTATGATGAATATGACTTCTTGTCTGTTATCCAGAGATTAATGCATTTTTGCTCCATTGAAATGGGGTCATTCTATCTGGATATCATCAAAGACCGTCAGTATACCGCGAAAAGTGATAGCTTAGCGCGTCGTAGCTGCCAAACTGCGTTATTCCATATTGTTGAAGCGCTAGTGCGTTGGATGGCTCCAGTTCTGTCCTTCACTTCCGATGAAATTTGGAATGAGTTACCAGGAAAACGCGCTCAATTTGTTCTTACCGAAGAATGGTATGACGGTTTATTTGGTTTAGATGAATCAAATGAAATGAACAACAGCTTCTGGACTGAGCTATTGGCGGTTCGTGGTGAAGTGAATAAGGTCTTAGAACAAGCGCGTACTGATAAGCTCATCGGAGGCTCATTAGAAGCTGCAGTGACATTGTATGCAGATAAAACTTTGGCAGAAAAACTGCAAAGCCTGGGTGATGAATTACGCTTTGTTTTACTGACATCACAAGCTCATGTTGCTGATATTGCAACAGCTCCAGCAGATGCACAAGAAAGTGAATTGAAAGGCCTGAAAATTGCTTTCAGTAAAGCAGCGGGTGAAAAATGCCCACGTTGCTGGCACTATGCAAGCGATATCGGTTCTTCAAGCGAGCAACCTGAAATCTGTGGTCGCTGTGTCACTAACGTAGCCGGTAACGGCGAAACACGTAAGTTTGCTTAATGAAGACGCCAGTTTGTTCTACCGGTTTGCGTTGGTTATGGTTAACCATTGTGATCATCGTTGCGGATTTAGGCATTAAGCAATTAGTGCTTAGTGACCTAAATTTGTACGAACCGCATCCGATAATGCCATTTTTTAACATAATGTACGCGCAAAATTTTGGTGCGGCATTTAGTTTCTTGGCTGATGAAGGCGGGTGGCAACGTTGGTTCTTTGCGGGTATTGCAATTGGGATCTCCGTTATCTTAATGGTTATGATGTATCGCCAAAGTGCACAAAAACGCCTATCTAACATTGCATATGCATTGATTATTGGTGGTGCTATCGGTAATTTAAGCGACCGTTTAGTCCATGGCTTCGTTATCGATTACCTTGATTTTTACGTTGGTAATTGGCATTGGCCAACATTTAACTTAGCGGATATGGCGATTTGTATCGGTGCTGCTTTAGTTATTATTGAAGGTTTCTTGCCAGATAAGTCTAAGCAAGAAAAAGCCAAATAAAATGGCAGCGCACTAGGTTAGAATGTAATAACTCACAGCCCAGATTTTCTGGGCTGAATTTTATGATAAATAGGTTTGGTTTATGTCTACTCAAATACAGGCGCAGAGCTCTGTTTTACTGCATTTCACACTGAAATTGGAAGATGGCTCTACGGCTGATTCCTCGCATGCACAAGGAAAGCCTGCGTTGTTTGTTTTAGGGAATAACTCCTTATCGCCAGAACTTGAAGCTCAATTGATTGGCCTTAATGAAGGTGAAAAGAAAAGTTTTTCGCTGCCCGGAGACACTGTTTTTGGGAAACATAATCCTGACTTAGTTCAATATTTTTCATTGCGTGACTTTATAGAAACAGGCATTCCTGAAATTGGTACGATAATGCTATTTACCGCGATGAATGGCAGTGAAATGCCAGGTGTAGTAAAATCAATTGAAGGTGAGTCGATTACTATTGATTTTAACCACCCTCTCGCTGAGCAGCAGATTAGTTTTGATATCGAAGTGCTTGAAGTAGACCCGCAATTGGAGAATCACAATGCAAATATTAATGGCTAACCCTCGTGGGTTTTGTGCTGGCGTAGACCGCGCAATTAGCATCGTAGAAAGGGCATTAGAACTATATGGTGCTCCGATTTACGTTCGTCACGAAGTGGTTCATAACCGTTATGTTGTTGATGATTTACGTCAACGTGGTGCTATTTTTATTGAAGAAATCTCAGAAGTACCTGATGGGTCAATCTTGATTTTTTCTGCGCATGGCGTTTCTCAAGCCATTCGCCAAGAAGCGCGTTCTCGCGATCTAACGATGTTATTTGATGCCACTTGTCCTTTGGTGACGAAAGTTCATATGGAAGTTGCACGAGCGAGCCGTAAAGGCAAAGAAGCCATTTTAATTGGGCATGCAGGGCATCCAGAAGTCGAAGGCACGATGGGTCAATACAGTAACCCTGAAGGCGGGATGTATCTTGTTGAAAGCCCTGAAGATGTTTGGAAATTAAAAGTGAAAGATGAAAATAATCTCTCTTTCATGACACAAACAACACTTTCTGTTGATGATACCTCTGATGTTATTGATGCACTGACCTCTCGCTTTCCAAGCATTGTAGGGCCTCGTAAAGACGATATTTGCTATGCAACGACTAACCGCCAAGAGGCAGCGAGAGAACTTGCAGAACGCGCTGATATTGTTTTAGTCGTCGGTTCTAAAAACTCATCAAACTCAAATCGTCTAGCGGAATTAGCTTCGCGCATGCAAAAACCTGCATTTTTAATTGATGGTGCAGAAGATATTAAAACGGAATGGTTAGCAGATAAAAACATTATTGGCTTAACTGCGGGGGCATCAGCGCCAGACATCTTAGTTAGGCAAGTCATTGATCGACTTAAAGAGTTAGGAGCCGACTCGGTTGTTGAGTTGCAAGGGCGTGAAGAAAATATCGTCTTTGAAGTCCCTAAAGAATTAAGAGTTGAGGTCAAAGAGATTAATTAATCATTTGGTTTTAATTACAGGAACAGCCGCTTTATCATTCCTATCTTTGCGGCTGTTTTAACCTTTTTATTCAAGTTGTTCCCTTCGCATTTTCTCTCAATTAAAACTTTTACTGATAATCTTTATGCTTTCTACGCTTTTGTTAATAACTCTGCATTTTTGCTAGCAGAATACAGTCAGGATAGTTAATCTGTATCACAATCATTTCTAAACTGTGGGTAAAAATAGCCTTTTTATCCTAAACAACAGTTCAAATTTATATATTTGCATTAATTAAAAAAGGATAAACCATGGCAAATTCAGTGGTACGTGTCGCAATAGTTGGTGCAGGTGGACGTATGGGACGCCAGCTAATCCAAGCCGCACAACAACAAGATGGAATTCAATTGGGAGCAGCGATTGAGCGTGAAGGCTCGTCACTTATCGGAACCGATGCAGGTGAACTTGCAGGTATCGGTAAGTTAGGTATCTCTATTGTTGATTCACTTGACCAGGTTGTTAATGATTTTGATGTGGTTATTGATTTTACGCGTCCAGAAGGCACATTGCATTACTTAGCATTTTGTAAAGCCAACCAAAAAGCCATGGTCATTGGTACGACAGGGTTTGATGAGCAAGGGAAGCAAGCCATTGCCGAAGCTGCGAAATCTATTCCTATTGTCTTTGCAGCAAATTTCAGTGTCGGCGTCAATGTAGTACTGAAATTACTGGAAAAAGCAGCAAAAGTAATGGGAAATTACACAGATATTGAAATTGTTGAAGCTCATCACCGCCATAAAGTGGATGCGCCATCAGGTACTGCTTTAGCCATGGGGGAATCTATTGCTAGCGCGCTGGGTAAAAATTTAAAAGAGTGTGCTGTATACACCCGTGAAGGCTACACCGGAGAGCGAGAACCTGGAACTATTGGTTTTGCAACTATCCGAGCTGGGGATATTGTGGGTGAACATACCGCCATGTTTGCGGATATCGGAGAGCGAGTTGAAATTACTCACAAAGCCTCTAGCCGCATGACCTTTGCAAATGGTGCAATTAAGGCATCAGGTTGGGTTTGCGCTAGAAATAGTGGGTTATATGATATGAAAGATGTGTTAAGTCTTGATGATTTGTAGTATTTTTATTTGTTTTTTTAATTATAAATCAATTAATTATAATTAATAACTGTTTATTTGATGTTGATTTGAATTATTTGCATTCAAATCAACATTAACTTATGTTTTTATTGTTTTTATCTCCAATTTTGCTCGTTAATTATCCTTTCCTCCTTCTTTTAGCTGAGTTATTATCAATAAACTAGTTATCTTACTTTGCAACCGTTTACTAATTCATTTTTACTATGATTTATACTGCTCATCCAACTAAAAGTGAGGTAGTTGAGTAAAAAAGTAAGATAAAAGTGAAAAAAATGCATTTTTTTCTAGACAAGACCCTATCTCATCATTAGAATGCGCGCAATTTGCCAAAAATTTGCTTAAAAACTCATTTTGGCATTGATTTAGATCGTAAAATCTGAATTAATATGCAAAAAACGTGATTTATTATTCTCCGGAGGGTGTTTTGATTAAGTCAGCTATATTGGTTCTGGAAGACGGAACCCAATTCCACGGGCGTGCTATCGGTGCAGAAGGCGCTGCTGTTGGAGAAGTCGTTTTCAACACGTCGATGACCGGATATCAAGAAATAATTACAGACCCTTCCTATTCCCGCCAAATTGTTACTCTCACTTATCCCCATATTGGTAATATCGGCACTAATGCTGATGACGAAGAATCTCCAAATGTTCATGCACAAGGCTTAATCATTCGTGACTTACCATTGGTATACAGTAACTTCCGCGGGCAAGAAGGGTTATCTGAATATCTAAAACGCCATAATGTGGTGGCGATTGCAGATATCGATACACGTAAATTGACACGTTTACTGAGAGAAAAAGGCGCTCAAAACGGTTGTATCATTGCGGGTGATAACCCAGATGTTGCACTGGCATTGGAAAAAGCGCATAGTTTTTCAGGTTTGAATGGGTTGGATTTAGCAAAAGAAGTCTGCACTAAAGAGATTTATAACTGGTCCCAAGGTTCATGGACGCTGGAAAATGGCCAGCAAGGCGCAAAAACTGCGGATGAACTCCCTTTACATGTTGTCGCTTATGATTTCGGTGCGAAGCGCAATATCTTACGTATGTTAGTTGACCGTGGCTGCCGTTTAACTGTGGTACCAGCAACAACACCCGCAGAAACTGTATTGGCGATGAATCCTGATGGTATTTTCTTATCAAATGGCCCTGGTGACCCAGCCCCATGCGATTACGCCATCAAGGCCATTGAAACATTTTTAACCACAGAAATTCCAGTATTTGGTATCTGTTTAGGGCACCAGTTACTTGCCCTGGCAAGTGGCGCTAATACCATAAAAATGAAGTTTGGCCATCATGGTGCTAACCATCCAGTTAAAGATTTAGATAAAGATGTGGTGATGATCACAGCGCAAAACCATGGTTTTGCTGTTGATGAATCGACACTTCCCGACACACTGCGAGTGACCCACAAGTCGCTGTTTGATGGAACATTGCAAGGTATTCACCGTACGGATAAACCAGCATTCAGTTTTCAAGGCCACCCAGAAGCAAGTTCAGGGCCACATGATGCGGCAAATTTATTCGACCATTTCATTGAATTAATTAATGAATACCGTCAGAACACACCTCGTCAAAACGCACAATAATCGGGAGCAAAAGAAATGGCAAAACGTACTGATATAAAAAGCATTCTGATTTTAGGTGCTGGCCCGATTGTGATTGGCCAAGCATGTGAATTTGACTACTCAGGTGCTCAAGCATGTAAAGCACTGCGTGAAGAAGGCTACCGCGTAATCTTAGTTAACTCGAACCCTGCGACAATAATGACTGACCCAGAAATGGCAGATGCAACTTACATCGAGCCGATTCACTGGGAAGTTGTGCGTAAAATCATCGAAAAAGAGCGCCCAGATGCAGTATTACCAACCATGGGGGGCCAAACCGCACTGAACTGTGCGCTTGAATTAGAGCGTAAAGGCGTTTTAGCCGAGTTCGGTGTCACTATGATTGGGGCAACGGCAGATGCAATCGATAAAGCTGAAGATCGCCAACGTTTTGATAAAGCAATGAAAAAAATCGGCTTGGGCACTGCACGCTCAGGTATTGCACATAATATGGAAGAGGCATATGCCGTTGCAGATGCGGTCGGCTTTCCCTGTATTATTCGCCCATCATTTACGATGGGAGGCACCGGTGGTGGTATTGCCTATAACCGTGAAGAGTTTGAAGAAATCTGTACTCGCGGTTTAGATTTGTCCCCCACTAATGAATTATTGATTGATGAATCGTTAATTGGCTGGAAAGAATACGAAATGGAAGTTGTCCGCGATAAAAAAGACAACTGTATTATTGTTTGTTCAATTGAAAATTTCGATGCCATGGGGATCCACACGGGTGATTCTATCACTGTAGCTCCTGCTCAGACATTAACCGATAAAGAATATCAAATCATGCGTGATGCATCGATGGCAGTATTACGTGAAATCGGTGTTGAAACGGGCGGCTCTAACGTTCAATTTGCGGTAAACCCTAAAGATGGGCGTTTAATTGTTATTGAAATGAACCCGCGGGTTTCGCGCTCATCAGCACTTGCTTCTAAAGCGACTGGCTTCCCAATTGCAAAAATTGCGGCAAAATTAGCGGTGGGTTATACCCTTGATGAGTTAATGAATGACATCACTGGTGGCCGTACTCCGGCATCATTTGAGCCTTCCATTGACTATGTTGTGACAAAAATTCCACGTTTTAACTTTGAAAAATTTGCGGGCACGAATGACCGACTAACAACGCAAATGAAATCTGTCGGCGAAGTGATGGCTATTGGTCGCACATTCCAAGAATCAATGCAAAAAGCATTACGTGGCTTAGAAGTAGGCGCAACAGGCTTCGATCCGAAAGTGGCTCAAGAAGACCCTGAAGCACTAACTCGCATCCGTCGTGAATTAAAAGATGCAGGTGGAGAACGTATCTGGTTTATCGCGGATGCATTCCGTGCCGGTCTTTCTGTTGATGGTGTTTTCAATTTAACCAATATTGACCGCTGGTTCTTAGTGCAAATCGAAGAACTGGTGCGTTTAGAAGAAGAAGTGGCTGAATTAGGTATCAATGGCCTCACTAAGGACTTCTTGCGTGTACTTAAGCGTAAAGGCTTCGCAGATGCACGTCTGGCAAGTTTAGTCGGTGTTTCTGAAGCAGAATTACGCAAACTACGCCAAGGCTATGATTTACATCCAGTATATAAACGTGTTGATACTTGTGCGGCAGAGTTTGCAACAGACACGGCTTATATGTATTCCACTTATGAAGATGAGTGTGAGTCCAACCCAAATAATGCTAAACCGAAGGTGATGGTGTTAGGCGGTGGGCCAAACCGAATTGGGCAAGGGATTGAATTTGACTATTGTTGTGTACATGCATCTTTAGCGTTACGTGAAGACGGCTATGAAACCATTATGGTGAATTGTAACCCAGAAACTGTTTCAACCGATTACGACACGTCAGACCGCCTCTATTTCGAACCTGTCACTCTTGAAGATGTGTTGGAAATTGTACGTATCGAGCAGCCAAAAGGTGTGATTGTGCAGTATGGTGGTCAAACACCATTAAAATTAGCTAGAGCGTTGGAAGCTGCAGGTGTTCCTGTTATTGGTACGAGCCCAGATGCCATTGACCGCGCAGAAGACCGTGAACGTTTCCAGCAGGCTGTTAATCGTTTGAACTTAAAGCAGCCACAGAACGCAACTGTCACTGCTATTGAGCAAGCAGTTGAAAAAGCAGCTGTTATTGGTTATCCACTGGTTGTTCGCCCATCCTATGTGTTAGGTGGTCGAGCAATGGAAATCGTATATGATGAAATCGATTTGCGTCGTTATTTCCAAACGGCGGTAAGCGTTTCTAACGATGCGCCAGTGTTACTTGACCGCTTCTTAGACGACGCAGTTGAAGTTGACGTAGATGCAATTTGTGACGGAGAGATGGTGCTGATTGGCGGTATCATGGAGCACATTGAGCAAGCTGGCGTGCACTCTGGTGACTCTGCATGTTCACTACCTGCATATACACTTAGCCAAGAAATCCAAGATGTGATGCGCGAACAAGTCCGCAACCTTGCCTTCGAGTTACGTGTACGTGGCTTGATGAACGTGCAGTTTGCCGTCAAAAATAACGAAGTTTATTTAATTGAAGTCAACCCACGTGCGGCAAGGACTGTGCCTTTTGTTTCTAAAGCAACTGGTGTGCCATTAGCGAAGGTTGCAGCGCGAGTGATGGTGGGGCAAACCTTGACACAGCAAGGAGTAACGGAAGAAGTTATTCCACCATACTACTCTGTAAAAGAGGTCGTATTACCATTTAATAAATTCCCTGGGGTTGACCCAATTCTTGGGCCTGAAATGCGTTCAACAGGTGAAGTAATGGGAGTCGGCCGGACATTTGCAGAAGCATTTGCTAAAGCGATGTTAGGCAGTAGCTCGACGATGAAAAAATCAGGCCGTGCACTGTTATCCGTGCGTGAAGGGGATAAAACACGTGTGGTTGATTTAGCCGCTAAGCTGTTAAAGCACGGCTTTGAGTTAGATGCCACTCACGGTACAGCGATTGTGTTAGGAGAGGCTGGGATTAACCCGCGCCTTGTCAATAAAGTTCATGAAGGTCGCCCACACATTCAAGATAGAATTAAGAATGGTGAATATGATTACATCGTGAATACCACAGCAGGTCGTCAAGCCATTGAAGACTCAAAATTAATTCGCCGCAGTGCATTGCGTTACAAGGTTCACTATGACACGACGTTGAATGGCGGTTTTGCCACCACGATGTCGCTCAGTGCAGATCCAACAGATACGGTAATCTCCGTACAAGAAATGCATGCATTAATAAAGTAATTATTTAATAAATTACTTATATAAGCCTCAGTATTCAATTTACTGGGGCTTTTTTATGGCTACTTTTAAATTATCGCTAGCGAGAAAATAATTGTCTGGTGATATTGTGGGTAAAATATAATTCCAATAAAAAATGCAAAATTGAGATTGACTCTCACGTAACGTGAGGCACTAACCTTGGTCGCAATTACAGGAGGAACCTATGCTATTTCAAGTTGGTGAGATTGCGGAAAAAACAGGATTAACCATCCGTACACTGCATCATTATGAAGAAATTGGCTTATTGGTACCAACTGCAAGAACCGATGCGGGTTATCGGCTTTACAACATGCAATGCATAGAGCGTTTAACGCAAATTCAATTGCTACGGCAGGTTGGAGTCAAACTAAAAAACATCGGTGAATTACTGGATGGCCAGAGTGGGGATATGACGAGTTTGTTGCAAGAACGAATTGCATTATTAACGGAACAAATGGAGCAAATGGCGACATTGCGTTATCGATTAGAGCAATTACACAAGCAAATGCAAACAGGTAATACTTTAACTCAGGCTGATTGGTTTTCTGTATTGGAGATGATGTCGATGTTTGATAAATATTTTACCCCTCAAGAGTTGGAACAATTGCCACTCTATACGGCGCACACGCTGAAAAATCAAGAGTGGCAACAGCGGGTAGCAACGGTAAACAAGCTGATGGAACAAGGCGCTATACCTCAATCTATCGAGGTGCAACAAATTGCACATGAATGGATGACGGCGTTAGAACGAGATACTGGGGGCAACCCGGATTTCTTTGCACGGCTGAATCAAATTCATTTATCGGATAACACGTTAGCCTATTCATCGGGTATTTCTGTTGCAATGATCCAATTTGTTGCAGAGGGTTTTAGTGAGTACCAATTATCACTGTTTAAACCTCATTTAACCACAGAGCAATTTGCTTTTGTTCAGCAACATTATTTTGCTTCAGGCCAGGTATGGCCAGAACTCATTGCGGGTTTATATAATGCATTAAAAGCACATAAATCCCCAGATTCACCCGAAGTACAACAATTAGCGAAAACATGGTTAACGATGTTCAACCAGTTTACGGGGGGAGATCCTGAGCTACAAGAGAGAATTCGGGCAATTTATCGAGAGGAACCCAAGATTTCGCAAGGAACATGGATGACAGTAGAAATTGGCCAGTACTTGTTTTCTGCTATTAGTATCTTGATGGACAAATAAGCCAAATGGCCGCTAATTAGCGGCCATTACTCGGTCATACTATGGTTTTTCTTTGTTACCAGAGAGTGCCTTTCGGTGTTTCCAATACATTACAATTGAACCAATTAGCCCACTAATTAGTAAGATGACAGGGATAATCATCAGTGCACTAATAACAATTTGCTCATGTTCTTTCACAAAAGGAATTTGGTTTAAGGCATACCCCAAGGTGACTATTAAGCCAACCCATAACAAGCCACTTAGCCAGTTAAAAAATTGGAAACGGCGGTGACTTAATTCAGATAACCCAGCGAGCAAAGGTAATATTGTTCTGACAAATGCAAGGAAGCGGCCAATAAGTAGGGCGTATAATCCTTGCTTATTAAACATATTATTTGCTTTGGTGTGATATTCCTCAGGAATTTGCGCTAACCAGCGTTTCACAACCTTGGTTTCACTTAACCATCGGCCTTGTAGAAAGCCTAGCCAGCAACCTAAACTGGCTGCTGTTGTCAGTAAGAGTATTGTGGGAACAAAGTGTAAGACTCCTTTGGCAATTAATGCACCTGAAAGGATCAACAAGGTATCACCGGGTAGGAAAGCGGCGGGAAGAACGCCATTTTCTAAAACAATGACAACAAAAAGTACGGTATATATAACCCAAAGCACTTCAGGGTTGGAGAGTTTAAGGAAATCGTGGTGCCAAAGTGCCAGTACGATTTCGCGTAGGACTTCCATAATCATTCCTGTATCTGCGTAAAAGCGAATTTCTTTATCATCTATATTACAGGAAAAAAAGGGCTCAAGTTTGATTTGTTTGATGAATTAATCATTGAGTGGATAAATTGCAGGAAATATTTAATAATTATCCTGCAATTAACATATTGATTTAAGTTACAAATTAAATTCGCTCAAAAGCTAATTGTAAGTCGTGAATTAAATCATCGGTGTGCTCTAAACCGATATGCACTCGGAAGAAGGTACCTTCTTTTGGTGAAAAATCATACTGCCGCATACTGAGCAAATCTTCTTTTTGGTATCCCAAAATCAGCGATTCAAAACCGCCCCATGAATAGCCCATTTTAAAATGATTAAAATTATCAAGAAAAGCGGTAAATTGCTCCGTGGTTAAGCGTGATTTTAGTTGGAAAGAGAACAGACCATTCGAGCCTGTAAAATCACGAATAAAGAATTTATGACCCGGAGAATTTTCAAGTGCTGGGTGAAAAACCTGTTCAACTTCAGGGCGTTGCTGTAACCAATTAGCAACTTGTAAGCTATTAATCTGATGCTGTTTTAATCGAGTCGGCAATGTATGCAGGCCACGATTAGCCATATAAACAGTGTCTGGGTCAGCTGTTTGGCCTAAGAGATAGGAATTTTCACGTAATGTTTCAATACAGCGTTGGTTAGCCACAGCAAGGCCGAGCATTCCGTCGGAATGGCCATTGATATATTTAGTTGCTGATTGGATTGAAACGTCAACATCAAATAGTAATGGTTTAAGTAAGACGCCTGCAGCCCAAGTGTTATCGATCATAATTACAATTTCAGGCGATTTAGCACGTATAGCTTTTACGATTGCAGGTAAGTCATGAACTTCCATGGTGATGGAGCCGGGGGATTCTAAGAATACAATACGTGTATTGGATTGGATTAAATCAGCAATTCCCGTTCCGATTAGGGGATCAAAATACGTGGTTTGAACATTTAACTTAGTGAGAATATTGTCACAAAAATTTTGGGTTGGATCATAAGCTGAACCGGTAACAAGGATATGTTCGCCTGCAGAAATAAAGGACAAAATGGCATTGGTAATTGCGGCAGCACCAGAAGGGTAAAGGACACAACCGGCACCCGCTTCTAATTCTGTCATGGCTTCTTGAAAAGCAAAATGTGTTTGTGTACCACGGCGTCCATAAAATAGTACGTTATTTGCACGATGGCGAGTTGCATGTCGTTTCTCTTCAAGCGTATCAAAAATAATAGAAGAAGCTCGCTGAATAACGGGGTTTACCCCTTTTTGTGTGTACTTAGGGTTCCGCCCAATATGGACTAATTGTGTTTCAGGTTTTATGTCTGCCATGATTTTTTCCCTACACAGAATGTGAGCTGGTTAAATTTAGAGGTGATTTATACTAAGACGTTAAATGATCCTGATAGAAATGTAACTTGAGTATTCTTCAACTTTCAAATCATAGGTAAGTTTCATTTTGTCAGGTTGCGTATGATCACTTAATTGAGCGATGAATTATTAAGGAAAATAACCGCATAATAGAGAAGGGCATGTTTGTCTAAACGCAAAAAAATATAAAAAAATCGCGAATACTAATGATAATTACTATCAATTCGCGCTGTGTTTGATATCATCAGCACCGTCTTTTTGAAAAGAGACGGACAGCGCGAGTCAAATTTCGCTTTTAAAGGTTAGTCGATGAATGGCACAATCATCGATATGAATTTTATTATACAACACTAAAAAGAGAGTAAAGGCCAACTGATGCGTAAACTAACAGCTTCTATTCTATTGGCGTTCGGCTTGATGGGTACGGCAGTCGCTGAAACCACACCTGCAACAACACCAGCTGCGTCTCAAAATACACCATCAACACAACCGGCAGTAAATCCGGCTGCACCACCAACAACACCAAGTGCTGAAGTTGCATCAGTACCCGCTGTGCCTGTACAAGGCGAAACAGTGAACACAACAGTTGTTAATGAAAATATTGAAATTGCAACAGAAGCACCAACAGGGGGCTTTGATCAAGACTTATCTGTTTGGGGAATGTACCAAAATGCAGATAACGTGGTTAAAACCGTTATGATTGGTTTAGTGATTGCTTCTGTTATTACATGGGCACTGTTTTTCTCAAAAGGTTTAGAGATTTTAGTTGCTCGCCGTCGCTTAAAAGAAGAAGCGAAAGCGATTGCTGAGGTGAAATCACTCGATGAAGCAGTCAGTATCGCAGAAGGCTTCAAAGCAAATAGCATTACTCGTATGTTATTAAATGAAGCCGTTACTGAGCGGGCGTTATCAGCCAATAGCTCTGATTTATCAGGAACAAAAGAGCGTACTGCATTCCGTCTAGAAAGGGCAGTTGCTGCTATTAGCCGTTATATGGGCCGTGGCAATGGTTATTTGGCTACTATTGGTGCGATTTCTCCATTCGTCGGTTTATTTGGAACTGTTTGGGGGATCATGAATAGCTTTATCGGGATTGCCCACTCACAAACAACTAACCTTGCTGTTGTTGCGCCAGGCATTGCAGAAGCACTATTAGCGACAGCAATTGGTCTTATTGCCGCTATCCCTGCGGTTGTGATTTATAATATTTTTGCTCGTATGATCAACAACTATCGTGGTCAAGTAGGGGATGCCGCTGCTCAGTCCGCATTGTTACTGGGGCGTGATCTTGATCTGGCAAATAGCAAAGCAAGGTAATTATTATGGCAATGCGTTTAGGTGACGAACAAGACGATAGCGGTGAAATGCATGAAATTAACGTAACACCTTTTATTGATGTTATGTTGGTTTTATTGATTATCTTTATGGTTGCGGCACCATTGGCAACAGTTGATATTAAAGTCGACCTACCCGCTTCGACAGCGAAGCCGCAGCCGCGTCCAGAAAAACCCGTATTTCTAACGGTGAAATCGGACAACCAGCTTTTTATTGGTGACCAAGCTGTGACAAAAGAACAGCTTGCTTCTACACTTGACCAAGCAACAAGTTCTAATAAGAAAACGACAATCTTTTTCCAAGCGGATAAGAGTGTTGATTATGAAACTATGATGGATGTAATGAATGCATTGCGTCAATCAGGGTACTTGAAGATTGGTTTAGTGGGTATGGAAGCAACATCCTCAAAATAAGCGAATTACATCGTATAAACGCGTTTTATCATTAAGGGTAAAACGCGTTTTTTATTATCTAACTGTGCCTTAAGGTAAGTCTGTAGCGTTCTAATTTCCCGTTAACTCCGTTTTTGTCTATCTCATCACATTTATTTTGCTAATTAAATTTCTTTTTAAGAATTTTATTCTTACTTGACGTTTTATATTTGTAATTTAGTAGGCTGGGGTGGCTATTGTACTCATTGTTTCACTCTATTTAGGATATTTTTGCTTGTATTTTCTATAAGCAATGAAGCATTTTATTAATTTTTATAATGAATCATTGTTTGTTTTTTCTTTCTTATCACAGTAATGTCTATTGATTTTACCTTTTTTACTATTTATCTATTAGTTACATTGATTCATTTTCTTGGTTTTTTAATTTTTAAATGCGAGTTAAATAGCATATTAATGCTGATTATTTTATCAAAAGTAATGCAATAGCGATGTAAAACTTAATGAAAAATAAACCATATTATAAGTAAGGGTTTGTATAGAGATCATTTTTAACCTATTTGGCCTAATTCCTTATTAAGTTGGTGGTTATTTTGTAAGGGAAGGATTCATCAGAAAAGTGATTATTTATCATGACCCTGATTGTTTTTATATTTAATTCGTAGTTTAATAAATTTTAATTACGTAAATATCATTAATATTTATAATTGAAAAATATGTAAATTTTATTAATGTTCAAAAGATTTTATTATTCCAGAAAATATATTTGTAAAGCTATGTGATATATATTAATTAATATTAAATTTACTTTTAAATTTTAAATGAATTATTTTCTATAAAAAATGTAAATTGTTTGTAATATCTTAACTATAGGTTAAATATTTTGCCCTATTTTGACTTTTTTAATGTATCCATTTGATTCTAATTGTTTTATTTGATTTTTTTGTATCTTATCATGAAAATGAAAAAACACTTGCGCAACAAAAGTGTTGCGCTATAATGCAATCAATAACATTTAGAAACACTTTTAAATACTTTATTATACTGCGTTATCTATTTTTATAATTTACTTATGCTAGGGAATCAATAAGGCCAATGCTAATTTGGGAATAATATAAAGTTAGTGAACGTTTAGGCCTTTGCATTAAAAATAGATATAATTACTTAACAGGTAGGTCAGCTAAGTGAACGTATTTATACCGTGAGATAAGTGTTATTACTGGAGTCAAATGGGCTGACTACAGACTACGCATAGCAAGCGTCGCCGTAATACGGCAATTTCATATTATACTCTTCTATAGATAAAATAAGACTACACTTCCAGCGTTATCATTAAGATAGCGCTTTTTTTTTATTTCAGTCTATTTCTTCAAATCTGAGTGTGCTCAAGATCAATCTGTCTCTCGTTTTATGATGAAATAACTTCACGAAAAAATTTTTCGGAGTATGATGTTGCCACTTCGCTGTGGGGGTCGATATAAATACTTATAACGATAATTATACAACGGCGAATTTCTCTGCCAAGGTCTGGCGTGAATGAATTGGAAGTAACAATGACTTGGTCTGATTTTAAATCTCGCTATCTCATCGGTTTTTGGAAACCATTACCTGCAGTTATTGCAGCAGGTATCTTATCAACCTATTACTTTGGCTTGACGGGCACATTCTGGGCTGTCACGGGTGAGTTTACGCGTTGGGGCGGGCACATCATGCAGTTGTTTGGTGCTGAGCCAGAGACATGGGGCTATTTCAAAGTTATTGGCTTTGAAGGCACACCACTGGATCGCATTGATGGCGTAATGATCATTGGTATGTTTGCCGGGTGTTTTGCCGCTGCATTATGGGCCAATAACATTAAATTACGAATGCCTCAGCATCGGATACGTATTTTTCAAGCTATTTTAGGCGGTATTATCGCTGGATTTGGTGCTCGTTTGGCGATGGGATGTAATTTAGCTGCATTCTTTACTGGTATCCCTCAATTTTCATTACACGCATGGTATTTTGCTGTTGCTACTGCGGCAGGGTCATACTTTGGTGCGAAATTCACACTAATGCCAATGTTTCGCATTCCTGTGAAACTGAAAAAAGTCAGTACCGCATCGCCGTTAACACAAAATCATAATGTGGCGAAAAGGCGCTTTAAACTGGGAATGGTGATTTTCACTTTAGCACTGGCTTGGGGCTTTTATACCTTATTAGACTCCCCAGTGATGGGGTTTGCCATTTTATGTGGTATTGGTTTCGGGCTACTGATTGAAAGAGCACAAATTTGTTTTACCTCTGCATTTCGTGACCTGTGGATCACCGGACGTACTCATATGGCGAAAGCTATCATTATTGGTATGGCGGTCAGTGCGATTGGTATTTTCAGCTATGTGCAGTTAGGTGCAACGCCAAAAATTTTATGGGCTGGGCCGAATGCTGTTATTGGTGGATTGCTGTTTGGCTTCGGTATTGTACTCGCTGGTGGCTGTGAAACGGGCTGGATGTACCGTGCCGTAGAAGGCCAGGTTCATTATTGGTGGGTAGGCTTTGGTAATATTATTGGTGCTACAGTACTGGCTTACTACTGGGATGACTTAGGCCCTTGGCTAGCGACTGATTTTGACAAAGTTAATCTACTCGAAACTTTTGGTCCAGAAGGTGGATTACTAGTCACTTATGGGTTATTAGCGGTCGCATTTGTACTGATGTTGGTCTGGGAAAAACATTTTTTTCGTAAACGTTCTCAAAAAGCATCTAATGTATCCGTGGAGGTAGTATGAGTAAGAAAGACATTATCCCTGATTACCGGTTAGATATGGTCGGGGAACCTTGTCCATACCCAGCGGTGGCAACATTAGAAGCAATGCCATCGCTGAAAAAAGGCGAAATATTAGAGGTAGTAAGTGATTGCCCGCAGTCGATCAATAATATTCCTCTGGATGCGAAAAACTATGGTTATACTGTGTTGGATATTCAGCAAGATGGGCCGACTATTCGTTATCTTATCCAAAAATAACAGATACGCGTCATATTTTGCACTGTCGAGGTGTTGGCTTCATGCGTTAGCCCTAGTCACATACTTGTGTATGCTCCTAGGGTCTAACGCATTTGCCGCCTTGCGACAGCACAAACTATTTAGCGTATTGGTATTGGTCATGCTTCGTGCTGTAGCGTTGTTGACTGCTCTCACAAGCTCTAGTCACACGATACCCAGAGCTTATTCAATTGTCGCCTAGCTACACCCCAAATAATGTAGGGTATCTTGGTGATACCCTACATATATTAAAGCGGTCGGTAAATCGGGAAATTGAACACGGTTAGTATAGGTAGTAGTTCGGTTACTCTTCTTGTTCTTGCCAATTAGTAATATCTAAAACCAGCTCACATTCATCATCCATATAAGCGCCTGTTGGAACAAAACCAAGCTTTTTGTAGAACTCAAATGGGCTTTCTTCCCCTTCACCACAGCTATTATAAAGGCGTGGATAACCTTTTCTTTTTAAATACTGGATGACTTGAACTAAGGCTTCTCGGCCAAACCCCAGTTTTTGGTAGGGTTCTGCAATCATAAAGCGCCAAAGCATAATGCCGTCATATTCTAACTCATCGTCATCTAGCCCTGAATGCAGCATGATAAAACCAACAGGGACATCATCAGCGTAAATGCCTCGATACCATGCGCAATCAGAAAATTGTGCTTCCACTATGGAATAGGCGTTATCTGCTACCATATTACGCTGTGCTTCACTAAGTGTATGACTTAGTAAGCAAATTTCAGAAAAATTTTCTGCAGTGACTTTTTGTAGGGTAACCAGTGAATTTTCATCCAATTCAGGTTCGATGAGCTCTTTCATAACATTTCCTTCGACAGAATATTGACCATAATCATCAGTGATGGGTTATTTTTATTATTGTTAAACATAATTAAATATCAGAAATTTGCGATATGGATATAAATCAATCAACCAGAGATTTCACAACCAGTCAATGACTTAATTGTGGCTATGTAAGCGGGATCTAAAAAGTGATGGCAACTTACTTAAGTGTGAGTTGCCATTGTGAGAGCAATAGAGGATATGGAAACAAATTTAGTGTTCGGCTTCACCACCTAAGACATCAATCAAGCGAGCGATTAACGCACTGAGTTCACCGGTCATTAAGACGTAATCAGCATCAAATTTTTGAGCGTAGTCTTCTTTGGCGATGTCATCATTTTGATCTTTTAATGTATCACTAAATTTAAGGCGTTTCAGGGAACCATCGTCAGATAACATGAACTGGATACGCTCTTCCCAATCTAAGGCCAGTTTGGTAACGAGCTTGCCTGCTTCAATGTGGTTTGCGATTTCATCAGAAATTAGGTCTTGCTTCTTACAGCGGATAATACCACCTTCTTCTAAGATAGCTTTTAGCTCTGCTTCATCCATGACAGCAAAGCCTTGTGGTAATGAGCCTGAGCGGATCCACTCAGTAAGTGTTAGCTCTATAGGGTCTTTAAAAGTCAGAGGAACGACAGGTAAAGAACCTAAGCTTTTGCGGAGTAAGGCTAAATTGTCTTCAGCGCGTTTTGCACTTGCGGCATCAACAATAATTAATTGATTTACAGTATCAATCCAAATGTAGGTTTTACTGAATTTACTAAATGCGCGAGGGAGTAAAGCATGGACGACTTCATCTTTTAAGGAGTCTTTTTCGGTTTTTTTTAACTTACGCCCTTGTTCAGCTTCTAGTTTTTCAATTTTATCCTGTAGTTCTTGCTTTATTACAGGAGATGGCAGCATTTTTTCTTCTTTTTTAGCACAAATAAGAATTTGATTACCCGCAGCATGCGTCAAGGCATCACCACCATTCATAGGGGAAACCCAGCCAGTTTGCATCATGTCTTGGCTACCACAAGGATGATAGGCGAGGGCGGCAAGCTGTTTCTCTAAATCATCTGCGGAGAGTGCCAAATCCCGATTTAGGCGATAGACCAATATATTCTTGAACCACATGAAAAACCTACCTTTGTTGATAAATAGCCAGTTAGAGCAGGGGGCTATGATAGCGAATTGTCTGTTATTAAGCGAAAAAAAATACGTTGTTGTTGAGGGCTGCTATCATTTCATTAGCTAACTATTGATAATACTCCTCAAATCAAGCCATGATAACCATAGAACCCCTGAATAGTAGAGAGCATCATAATGAGAATAGGTATTGACCTTGGTGGAACCAAAATCGAAGTTATTGCATTGAATGACAGTGGTAATACTTTGTTTCGTAAGCGTATTCCAACACCCCGTGGTGATTATGATGCGACACTTAAAGCGATAGTGAATTTAGTGACGGATGCAGAAACGGCAACAGGGTTGTCAGGCAGTGTTGGCATAGGGATCCCTGGAACCTTGTCTCCAGTGACTGGAAAAGTTAAAAACGCCAATTCCACATGGCTTAATGGCAAACCATTCGATGCCGATTTAAGTCATTTATTAAATCGTGAAGTAAAAATGGCAAATGACGCTAATTGCCTAGCCGTCTCTGAGGCAGTTGATGGTGCAGGGGCTGGCGAGAAAGTCGTGTTTGCCGTAATTATCGGAACTGGATGTGGTGCAGGAATTGCAATAAATGGGCAAGTGCACTCAGGGGGGAATGGGGTTGCAGGGGAATGGGGTCATAACCCTCTACCATGGCAAGATGAGCAAGATAGGCAATTTTTAGTAACAGAAAACTGCTATTGCGGGCTGACAGGTTGTACGGAATTGTTTGTCTCAGGTACAGGATTTATGGCGGATTACGCGAAAATGTCAGGAAGCCAGAAAACGGGGATGGAAATTGTCGAATTAGCACAATCAGGTGATAAACATGCCACCATTGCACTGGAAAATTACCTCAATCGCCTCGCAAAAGCCCTCGGACAAGCCATTAATATGTTAGACCCAGACGTGATAGTGCTAGGGGGCGGAATGAGCAATGTAGATTACTTATATGAAGCGTTGCCAGCAAGGATCCGCCAATGGGTATTTGGTAGGGAGTGTGATACGCCAATTCGTAAAGCGGTGCATGGGGATTCGAGTGGGGTTCGCGGAGCCGCTTGGCTATTTTCGTCCTAATTTACGCTGTAGCGTTGTTGGCTGTGCTCGGCTACTCGGGTCACATACTTGTGTATGCTCCCC